>NZ_JACAPT010000001.1:0-24882 GCF_013385565.1 Pseudomonas sp. E6002
GCTGTAAGAGCGGAACCAATATCAGCCATCACCCAAATAACGGATATGTACCCAGCCCCCAGCCCCCAGCAGCCCAACACATTGGCGTATCCTTACCCCTCCACCCCAAGGCCCGATCAAAAAATGCTGGTGATATCCAACAACGTGCACCTCCCCGACGCCGAGATCGAACTGACAGCCATCCGCGCCCAGGGCGCTGGCGGTCAAAACGTCAACAAGGTCTCCAGCGCCGTGCACCTGCGTTTCGACATCCCGGCCTCGTCCCTGCCTGACTTCTACAAGGAACGCCTGCTGGCCCTGCGCGACACCCGCATCACCAGCGAAGGCGTACTGATCCTCAAGGCCCAGCAATACCGCACCCAGGAACAAAACCGCGCCGACGCCCTCGAGCGCCTGGTGGAACTGATCCTCAGCGCCACCAAGGTCGAAAAGAAACGCCGCCCCACCAAACCCACCCTGGGCTCAAAGAAGCGCCGCCTCGAATCCAAGACCAAACGCGGCAGCATCAAGGCCGGCCGCGGCAAGGTGGACTTCTAACTCGCCTGACGTTCTTCGCGATACTTCGGCGCCTGCCGATACAAATACAGGCTCAACAGCAACCCGCCAAACGCCGCGATCGCCGCAAACAGGAAGATCGAGGCAAACCCGAACCCCGCCGCAATCGCCCCGGCCAACGGCCCGGTGATCCCCAACGACAAATCGATAAACAGCGAATACGCCCCCACCGCCGCACCCCGGCTCGAGGCGGGCACCAGGTTGACCGCCTCCACACCCAAGGCCGGAAACACCAGGGAAAAGCCAAACCCGCTCAACGCCGCACCCGCCAACGCCAAATGAGGATCCGGCGCCAGCCACAGCAGCAGCAGCCCCAGCGTCTCCACCGACAAACAGGCAATCGCTACGCGAAACCCGCCAATGCGGTTGATCAAATTGCCGAACAACAACCGCGCCCCGATAAAGCTGGCACCGAACAGGCTCAGGCACAGCACCGCGTTATCCCAATGCTGGGTCGCGTAATACAAGGTGATGAAGGTGGCGATGGTGCCAAACCCGATCGAGCCCAGCGCCAGCCCGCAGCCGTGAGGCAACACGCGCCCCAGCACATGCATGAACGGCAGGCGCTCGCCCACCACGATCGGCGCGGCGACTTTCGGCCAGGCCAGCAGCAGGCCCAGCACCGCCAGCAGGATGATGCTGACGCCCATGCTCCACAGCCCGAAATGACTGACCAGCAACACCCCCAGCGGTGCGCCGATGGCCAGGGCGCCGTAGCTGGCGATGCCGTTCCAGGAGATGACCTTGGCGGTATTCGCCGCGCCCACCCGGCCAATGCCCCAGCCGATGGAACCCGAGCCCACCAGGCTTTCAGCGCTGCCCAGCACCAGGCGGCCAATCAGCAGGCTGGTGAGGCTCAGCGCCGGCAGGTGTGACAGCCACGCCGAGAGCAACATGAACACGCCGCTCAACCCGCAACCGGCCAGGCCGTACATGACGGCGCGCTTGCTGCCGCGATTATCGATGATGCGTCCGGCATAGGGCCGGCTCAGCAGAGTGGCCAGGTATTGCACGCTGATCACAAGGCCCGCGATCACGGCGCCAAAGCCCAGGTCGCTGTGCACATAGCCAGGCAACACGGCCAGGGGAATGCCGATATTCAGGTAGCCGATGAAGGTGAACAAAACGATGGAAACGACTTGCAGCGTGACCGCCATGGGGCGCTGGGTATCTGGCATGGGGAGAGGTCCACTGTCGCAGCAGGAAAAGATAGGCTGCTTATGATACCGATGCTGGGCGCGTGCGGGGGCAGCAAAGCAAACTTTTAGCGATCGGCGGGGTTGAGCAGTTGCGTGGTTACCAACGCGGCGAGGGCGTTTTCCTGGGTGCCGAAGCGCTTGAGCAGGAGGGCCTGTTTTTCCGGAGTGAGGCGGTTCCATACGTCGACCATGTGCAAGGCAGTGTCGAGCAGGGCGGTATCGGGGGTGGTGTCGGTCATGGCGGGGCTCACGGTGTTCAGGCGGTGTGGAAAGCGCGCAATGTCACGCTTTCCACACGGTCTGGGTACGGCTCTCAGTCTTCGCTCTTGCGGTCGACCGGTTTTGCCTCTTTGGGCTCGGGCTTGGTGGCACCGGCCTGTTGCGGGGTTGGCTGCTCAGTTTCGTGCAGGCTTGGGAAGGGGAGATTAGGGATTTCGTGCATCGTCGTCGCTCCTCGCAAGATCTGTTTTATCAATCGCAGGTGATTCCGCGCGTTCAAAAAGCCTGTGCAGGATACAGCACTGTAAATGACAGAAAGATTTTATCTCAGAAAATGAACGCGTCTTCATCCCGCCGCGCAAGTGACGTGGCGCCACAGGGGTGTCGATTGTCATCGTACAACATCACCCTTCACGGATTGACATCGTACTGCGGACTGAATATAACGCTAACAGTTGTATGACGACATATGACGTTACAGTTTTATAGCGCCCGTAATACGGATGCGCTCGGTCGCAGAACGTACGCCTCAAATCTAAAAATAATTAAGGTGAAGCGATGAAAATCAAAGGCATCCGTTGGTGGATGGTCGGGCTGATGACGGTCGGCCTGATTATTAACTACCTGGCCCGCAACACGCTCTCAGTCGCAGCCCCCACGCTGATGACCGACCTGAGCATCTCCACTGAGCAGTATTCCCACATCGTTGTTGCCTGGCAGGTGTGCTACGCCTTGATGCAGCCGATCGCCGGTTATGTGATCGATGCGATCGGTACCAAGATGGGCTTTGCCATCTTCGCCATCTCCTGGTCGGTAGTCTGTGCCCTGGCGGCATTCGCCACCGGTTGGCAGAGCCTGGCAGTGGCCCGTGGCGCACTGGGGCTGACGGAGTCGGCGGGCTTCCCCGGTGGCGTCAAGGCGATTACCGAGTGGTTCCCGGCCAAGGAGCGCTCCGTCGCCATCGGCTGGTTCAACTTTGGTTCGTCGTTTGGTGCGTTGCTGGCGCCGCCACTGGTGGTCTGGGCGATTTTGCACAGCGGCTGGCAGTTGGCATTCCTGATCGTTGGCGGCATCGGCCTGGTGTGGAGCGGGCTGTGGCTGCTGCTGTACAAGCACCCGCGTGACCAGCGCCTGCTGGCCCAGGCCGAGCGTGAGTACATTGAGGCCGGCCAGGAAACCCACCTCAAGGAAGGCGTGCAGAAGAAAGCCAGCTGGAAGCGCATCCTCAAGAGCCGCAACTTTTTCGCCATCGCCTCGGCGCGGATGCTCTCGGAGCCGGCCTGGCAGACGTTCAATGCCTGGATTCCGCTGTACCTGATGACCGAGCGGCACATGAACATCAAGGAAATGGCGCTGTTCGCCTGGCTGCCGTTCCTGGCCGCCGACATTGGCTGTGTGCTGGGTGGCTACCTGAGCCCGTTGTTCCACCGCTACTTCAAGGTCTCGCTGTTCACCTCGCGCAAGCTGGTGATGCTGTTCGGTTGCCTGTGCATGATCGGCCCGGCGTGCATCGGCCTGGTGGACAGTGCCTACACCGCGATTGCCCTGCTGTGTGTCGGCGGTTTCGCCCACCAGACCTTGTCGGGTGCACTGTTTTCCATCGCCTCGGACTCATTCGGCAAGAACGACGTGGCCACCGCCACCGGTGGCGGGCAGATGTGCGGGTTTATCGGGGCTGCGGCATTTACTGCGGTGTTCGGCGTGCTGGTGACCAAGGTCGGCTACAGCCCGCTGTTTGTGGTGCTGGCGATTTTCGACATCATTGCGGCCATCGTGATCCTGATGGTGGCCCGGGAGATCGTCAAAGATCCGGAGCCAGCCACCCAAACCGGTCACGGCGGCACATTGCTGCCGGTTTAACCCTGGCGTTCCATCGCCACCTTGTAGAGCGAGTTCTTCGGCTGGGCAAACACCCGCGCCAGCATCGGCTCGAAGAAGCTCAGCGGCAGGGTGTCGTAGGCCGGGTCGAACGCCGCCGCGTCGTACTGCGCGCAGAACTCGATGGTTTGCCGGTACTGCGGGTGGTCGCCAAATTGCTCGCGCAGGTGGCGGTCCATCCCCAGGTGGTGGAAGAAGTAGTAGCCCTGGAAGATCCCGTGCTTCTCCACCATCCACAGATTCTCGGCGCTTACGAACGGCTTGAGAATCGCGGCGGCGATGTCCGGGTGGTTGTAGGAACCGAGGGTGTCGCCGATGTCGTGGAGCAGGGCGCACACCACGTACTCTTCATCCCGGCCATCGTGCCAGGCGCGGCTGGCGGTTTGCAGCGAGTGGGTCAGGCGGTCCACCGGGAAGCCGCCGAAGTCGCCCTCCAGCAGCCGTAGATGCGCCAGGATCCGGCTTGGCAATTGCCGTGCGTAAGCACTGAAATCCTTGGCGATGATCGCCCAGTCTTCCTGGGTACCATCCTGCATATGGGTGAAACGGGCCTGCTGGTTCATCAAAGCCTCTCTTATTATTCTTTAAGCGTGGGGCTAGAACGGCACCTTGCCCAGAATCATGTCGCGGTACATCACGAAATCCCCCAACAGGCTGTACAGCGGATGCTGGAAGGTCGCCGGGCGATTCTTTTCAAAGAAGAAATGGCCGATCCAGGCAAAGCTGTAGCCGGCCACCGGCAGCGCCAGCAGCAGTAGCCACGCACCTTTGCCGATCGCCAACGCGAGAATGAAGATAACGAGGCTGGTGCCGATAAAGTGCAGGCGACGGCACGTACTGTTGCCGTGTTCGCTCAGGTAATACGGGTAGAAATCGGCGAAGCTGTTGAATTGCCTGGCATTTTCCACAGTGGTCGGCCCTCTGGTTATTGTTCTGCCCGACAGATGTTCGGCGGGGAGCTTATTTGAGTCTAGAGTCATCAGTGGTAACAGCCAGTGACAATAGATGCCACTTTAGTATCCTTCGGATTCCTGGCTGTCGTTTCAGCCTTCCTTGTTAAGAAAACGCCATGAGCGAACGAACGACTTCTGCAAGCTGGGCGATGGGGATAGTCAAGGCGCTGGAAATGGACGGCCTGGATTGCCGTGCCTTGTTCAAGCAGCTTGGCCTGGATTACGCCGCGCTGAATGACCCGGATGCACGCTTCCCCCAGGACTCCATGACCCGGCTCTGGCAGCGCGCGGTCGAGCTGTCGGGCAACCCGGCGATTGGCTTGAACATGGGCAAGGTGGTGCGCCCGGCATCGTTTCATGTGGCCGGCTACGCCTTGATGTCCAGCAATACCCTGGCCGAAGGTTTTATGCGGCTGGTGCGTTACCAGCGAATCATTGCTGAAAGTGCCGACCTGAGTTTCCGCCTGTTACCCGAAGGTTATGCGCTGATTCTGACGGTGCACGGCGACCACCTGCCGCCTACCCGGCAAAGTGCCGAAGCGTCCCTGGCCAGTGCCCTGGCGTTATGCGGCTGGCTGACCGGGCGCACGTTGCAACCGCGCAAGGTGCTGGTGCAGGGCGATCAGCCAGCGGACCTGGCACCCTATAAACAAGCCTTCCATGCACCGCTGGTGTTCAACGCGCCCTATGACGCGCTGATCTTCGAACGGGCCGATATGGAGGCGCCGTTGCCCACGGCGAACGAGGCGATGGCGTTGTTGCACGATCGTTTTGCCGGGGAGTACCTGGCGCGGTTTTCCGAGAGCCGGGTGACCCACAAGGCGCGGCAGGTGCTATGCCGATTGCTGCCCCAGGGCGAGCCCAAGCGTGAAGTGGTTGCGCAGACGTTGCACCTGTCCCAGCGCACCTTGCAGCGCCGCTTGCAGGAGGAGGGCACGAGTTTCCAGACCTTGCTCGACGACACCCGCCGCGAACTGGCCGAGCAATACCTGGCGCAGCCGAGCATGACCCTGCTGGAAATTGCCTACCTGTTGGGGTTTGCCGACCCGAGCAACTTCTTTCGTGCGTTCCGCCGCTGGTTCGATGCCACGCCCGGCGAGTACCGGGCGCGGTTGCATGAGCTGCCTGTCAGTGACGCCAAAACGCCGGAATGCACAGCACAAACACCGTAATGATCTCCAGCCGGCCCAGCAGCATGCCGAATGACAGGATCCACTTGGCAGCGTCCGGCAGGGTGGAGAAGTTACCGGCCGGGCCGATGGTTTCACCCAGGCCCGGGCCCACGCCGGACACGGTACTGGCGGCGCCGGTCAGTGCGGTCATCCAGTCCAGGCCCAGCAGTGACAGGGCCAGGGCGATGGCGCAGATGGTGATGGCGAAGAAAAACGAGAAGGTCAGGATCGAACGCACGATTTCTTCATCGAGGCGATGGCCGTTGTACTTCTGCTTGATCACCGCTCGCGGGTGAATCAACTGGTTCAAGTTGGCCTTGAGCAGGATGTAGGCGACCTGGAAACGGAAGATCTTGATCCCGCCAGCCGTGGAGCCGGAGCAACCGCCCACAAAGCCCAGATAGAAGAACAGCATCAGCGAGAAATTGCCCCAGATGCTGTAGTCCCCCAGCGCAAAACCTGTGGTAGTGACTACCGAAGTGACGTTTACCGCCACGTGGCGCAGCGCCTCCAGCCAATGCAGATTGGTGGTCCACCAATACCAGGTGCCGAGCACCAGCCAGGTCACCAGCAGCAAGCCGAGCATGCCTTGCACCTGCTGATCCTTGATCAGTGCCCGGCGGTTGCCACGCATCGTGGCCACATACAGGGTGAACGGCAGGCTGCCCATGATCATCACCACCACGGCCACCCAGTGCACCGCCGGCTGTTTCCAGTGGGCCAGGGATTCGTCGGAAGTGGAAAACCCGCCGGTGGAAATTGCCGACATCGCATGGTTGATCGCATCGAACAGCCCCATCCCGGCCCACCAGAACGCCAGGCTGCCGAGGATGGTGATGCCCACGTACGCCGCCACGATCAGGCGCGCCACCATGTGTGAGCGGGGCATGACCTTTTCCGAGCGGTCGGAGGATTCGGTCTGGAACAGGCGCATGCCACCGATGCGCAGCAGCGGCAGGATCGCCACCGCCATGCCGATAAAGCCGATACCGCCGAGCCAGTGCAGCAGCGAGCGCCAGATGAGGATGCCCGGGGACATGGTGTCCAGGCCGCTGAGCACCGTGGAACCGGTGGCCGTGATGCCCGACATGCTTTCGAAGAACGAGTCGGTGTAGCTGATGTGCTGGGTCAACAGGAACGGCAGTGCGGCGAAGATGCACACCACTAGCCAGCTGGAGACGGTCAGCAGGTACATGTCCCGCGGGCGCAGGTGCACGTGTTCCGGGCGGCCGGGGATGACCAGTGCCAGGCCCGCGATAAAGGTAATCAGGCTGGCCCAGAGGAACGACGGCAGGTCGCTGGTGCGTTCAAAAAACACCAGGGTCGCCATGGGGATGACCATGGCGATCGCCAGGGTGATCAGGAAGATGCCGATAATGAAACCGATTATCCGTAAGGTCGGCAACGCCATGAGGTCCGCTCGGGGTGACAGGAAAGGCGCCATTCTACCTGCGGTGCAGGGCAAGTAAACCGGGGGGGCGTTGGAGACGTGGCAGATCAAGTGTGGGAGCGGGCTTGCTCGCGAAAGCGGTGTATCAGTCAACGGATGCATTGGCTGACCCACCGCTTTCGCGAGCAAGCCCGCTCCCACAGGAGATTTGTGCTGGTTGATGGAGCTTGGAGGGCAGGCACAAAAAAGGCGACCCGAAGGTCGCCTCATTCAACGCGGCACTGATCAGAACTCGTGATCAGCGTTATCCGGGTTCAAGTCACTGATGCCCAGCTTGCCAGCAGCCTGTTCGATCGAACCGGTCTGCTTCACCAATGCGGCGATGGCGTCACGTACGATCTGGTTGCCTTTGTCGTTACCGGCAGCAATCAACTGGTCGTAGTGTTCGCCGTTGTTGGCGTGGTCCACCATCACCTGGATCTTCGCTTCGGTGGAGGCCAGGTCAGCCTTCAACGCTTCATCGGCCGCCGGGTCGGCCTTGGCCACCAGGGAAGACAGGCTGGCGCCGGTCATCTTGGTACCGTCGGTGCGGGTGTACTCACCCAGGTAAACGTTACGAATACCCTTGGCGTCGTAGAAGTGCGAGTTGTGGGTGTTGTCGCTGAAGCAGTCCTGTTCGTCTTCCGGCGAGTTGGCTTCCAGGGAAACCTTCATGCGCTCACCGGCCAGCTCGCCCAGGGACAGGCTACCCATGCCGAACAGCATCTTGCGCAGGCCATCGGTCGCAGGTTCTGCTTCCAGCGTGGCGCGGTAGTTGTCTTCGACGTTGGGCTTCCAGTTGCCGACCATTTCTTCCAGGTCGCTGACCAGCAGTTGAGTCACGGCGCGCAGGTAGGTGCGGCGGCGCTCGTTGTGGCCGCCAGTGGCGCCATCACCGGTCATGTAGTCCGACGCTGGACGGTTGCCGGCGCCCGGGCCGGTGCCGTTCAGGTCCTGGCCCCAGAGCAGGAATTCAATTGCGTGGTAGCCGGTGGCTACGTTGGCTTCGGAACCGCCCAGCTCATTCAGGCTGGCGAGTTTTTCCGGGGTGATGTCTTTGACATCGACCTTGTCTTCGCCGACCTGGATCTCGTTGTTGGCGATGATGTTGGCGGTGGCGCCAGGGTTGCCCAGGGCGTGTTCGTAGGTCTTGTCGACGTAGTCGATCAGGCCTTCGTCCAGGGGCCAGGCGTTCACCTGGCCTTCCCAGTCGTCAATGATGGTGTTGCCGAAGCGGAACACTTCACTCTGCAGGTACGGCACGCGCGAGGCGATCCAGGCGGTACGGGCCGCTTTCAGGGTGTCGTCGTTCGGGTTGGCAAGGAAAGTGTCGATCGCGGTTTGCAGGGTTTTCGCGGTGGACTCGGCATCGCTGTATACCGCGAACACCATGTCAGCGTAATGCGCGACCACGGCCTTGGCGGCGGCCTCGTCTACCTGGCCTGCCGGGGCAGCCGCCGGGGCGGTGGTGCTGGCGGCGGCCGGGGCTTGAGGCGCGGCGGCCTTGTCTTTGCCTTCACCGCAACCGGCGAGCGAAATGGCAATGGCGAGAAGGCTGGCGGTGGCCAGGGGCATACGAATCATGGCGAACATCCTGCTTCGGTTGTTGATGGGGCACGCGGGGGGCGCGCAAAACTGCGACATAATGCGAAAGATTTGCATTTTGTGTAAAGCGTTATAAGCAGGAAATATTTAGTATCGATTTGCCGGCCATCGGTGCGCGTGGCCCCGATGGCCGGCATCGCTTCAGAGGATGGCGGCGTTATTGCGCTGGGCCTGTTTCAAGTAGGCCACCAACTCCCGTGCCGGCAAGGGTTTGCTGTAGTGGTAGCCCTGACCCTCGTGGCAACCCTCGGAGATGATGTAGGCCTCCTGTTCGGCGGTCTCCACACCCTCGGCGATCACCTGCATGCCAAGGCTTTTGCCGAGCTGGATGATCGCCCGCACGATGGTCGCATCGTCGTCGTCATCCAGCAGGTCCTGGACGAAGCTCTTGTCGATCTTGATCTTGTCCAGCGGCAGGCTTTTCAGATAGCTCAGGGACGAATAGCCGGTGCCGAAGTCATCAATCGCAATCAGTGCCCCGGAGCGGCGCAGGCTCAGCAGGTGCTGGGCGGCGGTGCTGATGTCTTCCATCAGGCCGGTCTCGGTGACTTCCAGCTCCAGGCTACGCGGCGGCAAGCGGTAGATTTGCAGCAGGTTGTTGACCACCCGTGGCAGCTCGGCGTGGTGCAACTGTACGGTCGACAGGTTGACCGCCATGCGCAGCTCGGTGAAGCCCAGGTCATGCCATTCCCGCAGTTGCCGGCAGGCCTGGTCCAGTACCCATTCGCCGATGGCAATGATGGTGCCGTTCTGTTCGGCCAGGGGGATAAACAGGTCGGGCGGCACCAGGCCGTGCTCCGGGTGCTGCCAGCGGATCAACGCTTCGACACCCACCACACGGTGGTCGAGATAGCTGATCTGCGGCTGGTACACCAGGTGAAACTGCTCGCGGCTCAAGGCGTCGCGCAGATCCTTTTCCAGCTCGCGGCGGCGGCGCATTTCGCTGTCGACGCTGGCGATATAGAACTGGTAGCGGTTGCGCGAGCGGCTCTTGGCCAGGGTCATGGTCTGTTCGGCTTTTTGCAGCAGCTTCTCGGTGCTGTCGCCGTCTTCCGGGAACAGGGTGATGCCGATGGTGGCACGCAGGCGGATCTGTTCGTGATCGAGGGCGAATTCGGCTTCCAGGTCGTCGAGGATGCTTTGTGCCAATTCGGCGGCTTCGTAGGGCTGCTCGATATCGGCCTGCACCAGGGCGAACTGGTCGCCGCCGAGGCGGGCGAGGGCGCCGAGGCGGCCGCTGTGGGCGCGCAGGCGGTCGGCCAGGGCCAGCAGCAACTGGTCGCCGGCCTGGTAGGTGAACTGCTCGTTGACGCTTTTGAAGTCATCCAGCCCCACGCACAACACCGCGACCCGGCGTTGCCGGCGGCCGGCGTCGATCAGGATCTTGTCCAGTTGCTCCTGCAGTTTCTGGCGGTTCGGCAGGCCGGTCAGGAAGTCGTACTGGGCCATGCGCAGCAGGCTGTTTTCCGCCTCATGGCGCAAGTGCGTATTGCGCTCGATGGATTCGAGCAACTGGTTGGCGGTGTTGATCCAGAGCCCCAGCTCGTTTTTCTCGTGGCCCTTGAGCTGCGGGATCTTGTGCTCGCTGGGACGGTCGGGGTTGATCGAACTCAGGTGCTCGATGATGCGCGACAGCGGCTTGGTCAGCAGCCAGTGATAGACCAGGTACAACACCAGCCCCATGGCCAGCGCCCGCAGCACCCCGGAGATGAAAATGATCACTGAACTGACAAGAAACCCTTTGCCATAGGTGGCGGTGTCGAGGGTGATGCTCAGGTCACCGTAGTACTCGCTGTAAGGCCCGCGCCCCACCAGCGGCGTGGTGAACGTGCGTTCCTGGCCCAGAATCAGGTCGGTCAGCCAGCGGCTCGGGGATTGTTGCAGGTCGCGGGTTTTTTCCGCGAGCATGGTTTCGTTGGGGTGGCCGATGGAGGCCATGCGCACGGCATCATCCTGGAACAGGCCTTCGATGACCTGCATGCCCATCTCCCGGTCCAGACTGTAGACGGCCTGGGTGGACGGGTCGCGAAACATGTCGAGGATGCGCTGGGCATCACCGGCCACGGCCTGGCGCGTCTTGTACGCATCAAAGACGATCTGCGCCGCGCTCAGTACCACGCCCACGGCCAATGCCGAAAGCAGTACCACCCGTAGCAACTTCACCGACAAGCTGTTTTTGAGTTCCAGCTTCAAAGGGTTATTCCTTGTTCCATGCGGGTAGCCTCAATATGCCATGAGTATTGGCAATCCCGTGAGGGCAGTCAAAGGGACATTGCGGCCAGGGCAGGTTTTGCAGTTTAGATGAGCGCGTCCGGGGGTAAGACGTTGGGAGGGGGAATGGAAAGGCAGGCCTGGCATGGAGTGAAGTCGGCGGATCGTACGTGCCGACTTCTTGTACTGTCTTTTCAGGACGAGCGCGGGTTTTTCAGGCCAGCGAAACAAACCGTCGAGCGTCAGCGCCCATCAGGTAAACGAAATTTTCGGCGGTTGTGGCTGGTCTTGCGCCTGAGGGTCGATTTGCCCCAAGGCCTGTCGAGCTATGTCCACGGTCTTATCAAGGATGCCCAAGCTTTTGTCCAGGACGTCCAGGCCCTTATCTGTCACGTTATCGAACACGTTAAGTGCTTGAGGGGCCATGCCGATCAAAGATGCTAGATCCATATCAAGTTCTCCTGCAGTCAATCAGAGGGACATTCCTCTTACATGCTGCGTGGCGAAATCCTTTTGATGAGTTCCAGCGTTTTCCTGGCATTTTTCCATTTGTAATCGCCCACAAAAAAGCCCGGCAATCGCCGGGCTCTTTCTACTGCAAGCGGTACTTAAGCGGTGAAGGTCTTGCCTTCGAACTGCTCAGCCACGAACTTCCAGTTGACCAGGTTCCAGAACGCTTCCACATACTTTGGACGCACGTTGCGGTAGTCGATGTAGTAAGCGTGTTCCCAGACGTCGCAGGTCAGCAGCGGGGTGTCGCCGCTGGTCAGCGGGTTGCCGGCGCCGATGGTGCTGGCCAGGGCCAGGGAACCGTCAGCCTTTTTCACCAGCCAGCCCCAACCGGAACCGAAGGTGCCGACCGAAGTCTTGGTGAACTCTTCCTTGAACTTGTCGAACGAACCGAAGGCAGCGTTGATCGCCTCAGCCAGTGCGCCGGTAGGTTGGCCGCCAGCGTTTGGCGCCAGGCAGTTCCAGTAGAAAGTGTGGTTCCAGACCTGAGCGGCGTTGTTGAAGATGCCGCCCGAAGAAGACTTGACGATTTCTTCCAGGGTCTTGCCTTCGAACTCGGTGCCAGGCACCAGGTTGTTCAGGTTCACGACATAGGTGTTGTGGTGCTTGTCGTGGTGGTATTCCAAGGTTTCCTTGGAAATGTGCGGCTGCAGGGCATCGTGTGCGTAGGGCAGCGGCGGCAATTCGAAAGCCATGATGATTCTCCTAATCAGGTCAGTTGCGGTGAGCGCAAGGCCGATCACGGGCGGCCAAACAAGCGCCGGGGAGTTTGTACTCTTTGCGGCGCAGGGGCTGGATCATAGCACCGGGGGTGCGGCAAAACCACGCAACAACTGTGTGGGATAGAGGTTCCAGAGCGTTTTGGAATATCTACGCTGCGCTGATTAATTGATAGGCCACGCTGAACATCATGGCGGCTACCAGCAGGTCCAGAATCCGCCAGGTGGCGGGGCGCGCCAGCCACGGTGCCAGCCATGCGGCGCCCAGGGCCAGGGTCATGAACCACAGGAATGAAGCGCTGGCGGCGCCGGCCACGTAGGCGCCCGGTTCGGTTTGCTGGGCGCCGAGGGAGCCGATCAACAAGACGGTGTCCAGGTACACGTGGGGGTTGAGCAACGTCACCGCCAGGGCGCTGAGCATCACCGCCTTCAACGAGCGTACCTTGAGGTTCTCGCCCTCGCCCAGGCTCTGCTTCGAGCAGGCCCGGCGCAGGGCGAGGGTACCGTACCAAAGCAGGAACGCCGCGCCACCCCAGCGGGCAATCGCCAGCAATACCGGGTTATGCGCCAGCACGGTGGCCAGGCCGAATACGCCGGCGGCCACCAGGATCGCGTCGCACACCACGCACAGTGCCGCCACCGGCAGGTGATGTTCGCGCCGCAGGCTCTGCGCCAGCACAAACGCGTTCTGGGTGCCGATCGCCATGATCAAACCAAAGGCCACCAATAGGCCGTTCATATAGCTTTGCCACATAGGATTTACTCCGCGCCCGCCGCCAATTGCCGCAACACCGTCATGGCGCGCTCGGCATCGGCGCGGCCGACAAACAGGTGATCGTGGTAGTAGCCGGCAATCACGTTGCAACTGATCCCGGCCTGGCCCAGGGCCGTGGCGAACGCGGCGGTCAGGCCGACCGCTTCCAGGGCCGAATGCACGTTGAGGGTGATCCACGCAGCCACATAGTCGAAGGCCAGTCCGGCCCGCTCGGCCTGCTGGCGCTCGACGATCAACGTCAGGCCTTCCTGCTCGCGGAAGCTGCCGATCACCTCGCAACCTTCGGGGATTCGGCTGTCGGCCAGGGTGCAGAACACGTAGTCGCCGTCATTGAGCTGTGGGCTCATGCTGCGCAGCAGGGTTGCCAGGGCGGTTTCGCCAGCCATGTGGAGGTCCTTGAATAAGAAGAAGCGATGCTGGCTATTCTCCCGTCCAAGGCTGTATAAGAAAAACCAATATTGCTGATCGCTCATTAGGAAAACTGATGTTCGACTATAAATTGCTTTCCGCCCTGGCGGCGGTGGTGGAACAGGCCGGCTTCGAGCGGGGCGCGCAGGTACTGGGAATTTCCCAATCGGCGATTTCCCAGCGCATCAAGCTGTTGGAGGCGCGAATCGGCCAGCCGGTGCTGGTACGTGCCACGCCGCCGACGCCCACCGAGATCGGCCGCCGCCTGCTCAACCACGTGCAACAGGTACGATTGCTGGAGCGCGACCTGCAAAGCCAGGTGCCCGCGCTGGATGAAGAGGGCATGCCCGAGCGCCTGCGCATCGCCTTGAATGCCGACAGCCTGGCCACGTGGTGGGCCGAGGCGGTGAGCGACTTCTGCGCCGAGCAGCATTTGCTGTTGGACCTGGTGGTAGAAGACCAGACCGTCGGCCTCAAGCGCATGCGCGCCGGCGAAGTGGCAGCCTGTATTTGCGCCAGCGAACGCCCGGTGGCCGGCGCCCGCAGCCTGTTGCTCGGCGCGATGCGGTATCGGGCGCTGGCCAGCCCGGCGTTTGTCGCTCGGCACTTTCCCGAGGGCGTGCGGGCCGATCAACTGGCCCGCACGCCGGCGCTGGTGTTCGGCCCGGATGATTTCCTGCAGCATCGCTACCTGGCGTCCCTGGGCGTCGACGGTGGTTTCGAACACCATCTATGCCCCTCGTCCGAAGGTTTTATTCGCCTGACGGAAGCCGGATTGGGCTGGGGCCTGGTGCCCGAACTGCAGGTGCGCGACCAGCTGGAAAAGGGCGTGTTGGTGGAGTTATTGCCAGATAAGCCGATCGATGTGCCGCTGTACTGGCATCATTGGCGCAGTGGTGGACAATTGCTGGGCCTGCTGACGGATCATCTGGCACACACAACGGGGCAATGGTTGGTGCCGTTGGAGTGATGGCCAGCGTCAAGGCAACAGCGATGAAAAACGAAAGAATGCGGAGTAAGTCATGAAAATTCTGGTCACCGGCGCAAGCGGCTTCATTGGCGGGCGCTTTGCGCGTTTCGCCCTGGAGCAGGGCCTGGACGTGCGGGTCAACGGGCGGCGGGCCGAAGGTGTGGAACACCTGGTACGGCGCGGCGCCGAGTTTATCCAGGGTGATTTGAATGATCCGGACCTGGTGCGCGAGCTGTGCCGCGACGTCGAGGCCGTGGTGCATTGCGCCGGGGCCGTGGGGCTGTGGGGGCGTTATCAGGACTTCCACCAGGGCAATGTGCTGGTTACCGAAAACGTGGTGGAGGCCTGCCTCAAGCAGCGGGTCGGGCGCCTGGTGCACCTGTCTTCGCCGTCGATCTACTTCGACGGCCGTGACCACCTGGGCTTGACCGAAGAACAAGTGCCCAAGCGTTTCAAGCATCCGTATGCAGCCACCAAATACCTGGCGGAGCAAAAGGTGTTTGGCGCCCAGGAGTTTGGCCTCGAAGTGCTGGCCCTGCGCCCGCGCTTTGTCACGGGGGCCGGCGACATGAGCATCTTCCCGCGCCTGTTGAAGATGCAGCGCAAGAACCGCCTGGCGATTGTCGGCGATGGCCTGAACAAGGTCGATTTCACCAGCGTGCACAACCTCAATGAAGCCCTGCTCAGCAGTTTGCTGGCGACGGGCTCGGCGTTGGGCAAGGTCTACAACATCAGCAACGGCGCCCCGGTGCCGGTGTGGGATGTGGTGAACTACGTGATGCGACAGATGGACATGCCTCAGGTCACCCGTTATCGGTCCTACGGCTTGTCTTACAGCGTTGCGGCGCTCAATGAAGCCTTCTGTGCCATGTGGCCAGGGCGCCCGGAACCGTCTTTGTCACGGCTGGGCATGCAGGTGATGAACAAAGATTTCACCCTCGACATCACCCGCGCACGGCATTATCTCGACTACCAGCCCAAGGTCAGCCTGTGGGCGGCCCTCGACGAGTTCTGCAGTTGGTGGAAGGCCCAGGACGTGGGACTTAAATAACCGGCAACACACCGGGAACCGAATTTGCGAACCCGGGTCGATCAGTGCGGCAGGTCGGGGGTTTATACTCCGACGCCTGGCTATCCATATGCCACCTCAAAGGATTTAAGGTTGATTCATGCGTAACGATGCTAACGACGACTTCGACAACGTTCCCAGCCTGCGGGCCGACACCTCGGACGACGATGATTTCGAGCCCACGCCGGCTACCTCCGTGCGCTCCCGGCCTGCGCCGGTTGTCAAGGTCAAGAGCGCCAGTACCGGGCCGCTGTGGGCATTGGTCGGTGCGCTGCTGTTCGCCTTCGCCGGCCTTGCCTGGTGGAGCTTCCAGCAGATTTCCCTGATGGGCCAGCAACTGGTGGCGACCCAGGAAAGCTTCGCGCGCATCAGCGAGGAAGCGGCGGGGCGCCTGCAGGATATTTCCGGCAAGGTGGTGGCCAGCGAAGCCAATGTGAATAATGGCAGCGAGGCCCTGAAACTGCAGATCAAGCAGCTGGAGACCCAGTTGCTGGAGCAGGGCAAGCAGCAGATGGGCGTGGCCGGCCAGGCAACGGACCTGGACAAGCGCCTGGAGCAGATGACCGCCAGCACGACCCAACTGTCCAGTGCCAACGCGCAATTGCAGGGCCAGGTCCAGGCGCTGACGGAGGCGGTGGCTACCCTCAAGTCCCGGGACGCCGAGTTCAAGGACCTCTCCGCCGACGTCGCAGCCCTGAAAAAACAGGGCAACCCCACGGCCGCCATCGCCCGCCTGGAGCAGGACCTTGTGGTCCTCAAGAGCGAACTGGACAACCGCGCCGCGGCTTCCGACGGTCCGTCCACCAAAGAGTTCGACGTGTTCCGCATCCAGACCACGCGTAACGTCACTGCCTTGCAAAGCCAGGTGCAGAACCTGCAGCAGCAGATCAACCAGCCGGCCCGGATCACCCCTCTCGGGCAGCAGTGATGTGAGGTGCTGTAGGCGTCACTACACATGACGCCTGCAGGCCCTGGCACAATCAATGTCACCAATCGGTGACATTTCCCGTCCCCTTCGTTACTTGCCCTCGCGCCGCCCTTGTTTAGACTCCCGTCATCCCGCACATAATAAAAAGGGCTAATCATGACCACGCAACCACTGCCTGCCAGTAGTTGGCTGAACGCACCTGCCCATCACGCCTGGCTTGCCACTGAAGGCCAGCGCCTGCTGTCATTCGCCAAGGCTTCCAGGCTGCCTGAGGGCTTCGGCAACCTTGACGATCAAGGCGTCTTGCCGCCCGATGCCGTCGCCGAAACCATGAACACCGCCCGCATGACCCATAGCTTTGCCATGGCCCATGGTCTGGGCCTGCCAGGTTATGCCGACCTGGTGGAACACGGCGTCGTGGCCCTCAGCGGCCCGCTGCGCGATGCCCGGCACGGCGGTTGGTTCGCCACGCCCGACGCCCGCGACGGCAACACCGGCAAGGCCGCCTACCTGCACGCCTTTGTCGCCCTGGCCGCCAGCTCCGCAGTAGTGGCCGGCGCGCCCGGCGCGCAAACCTTGCTCAACGACGCGATCCACATCATCGACCAGTACTTCTGGAACGAAGAGGAGGGCGCGATGCTCGAGTCCTTCGCCCAGGACTGGAGCGGGGTAGAAGCCTATCGCGGCGCCAACAGCAACATGCACGCCACTGAAGCCTTCCTGGCCCTGGCCGATGTCACCGGTGAAACCCGCTGGCTGGACCGGGCACTGCGCATCGTCGAGCGGATTATTCATACCCATGCGGCGCAAAACCGGGACATGGTGATCGAGCATTTCGACAGCCATTGGCAACCCCTGCGTGGTTACAACGAAGACAACCCGGCCGATGGTTTTCGTCCCTACGGCATCACCCCCGGCCACGGCTTCGAATGGGCGCGACTGGTGTTGCACCTTGAGGCTGCGCGCCTGGATGCCGGGCTCGTCACCCCTGAGTGGCTAGTGACCGACGCCAAGGGCCTGTTCGCCAGCGCCTGTGAATACGCCTGGGCCGTCGACGGCGCTCCCGGCATTGTCTACACCCTCGACTGGAGCCAGCGCCCCGTGGTGCGCGAGCGCCTGCACTGGACCCATTGCGAAGCCAGTGCCGCTGCCCAGGCGCTGCTCAAACGCACGGGGGAGCTGCATTACGAAACCTGGTACCGGCGCTTCTGGGAGTTCTGTGAAACCCGTTTCATTGACCGCACCCACGGCAGCTGGCACCACGAACTGAGCCCGAAAAACCAGCCCAGCGCGAAAATCTGGGGTGGCAAACCGGACCTCTACCACGCCTGGCAGTCTGTCTTGCTGCCGGGGCTACCCTTGTCACCGAGCATGGCCAGTGCCGTGGCCACCGGGCGCTATGTCACCAAGTGGTGACATTTTGGCGTCCCTTTGTTACCTGCACCTGAAAAATCCCTGTTTAAACTCGTTTGCAGCGCAAGCACCGACTTGCATGCATAACAACAAGAAAAAAGGTACTCAGATGAAAGCGATCAGTCGCCTCGCCGTAGCTATTTCCGTTGCCTCGTTGTTTCCCCTCAGTGCTTTTGCCGCCGACTCGAAAGGGACGGTTGAAGTTGTGCATTGGTGGACCTCGGGTGGCGAGAAAGCGGCAGTAGATGTCCTGAAGGCCCAAGTTGAAAAAGACGGTTTCACCTGGAAAGACGGTGCCGTCGCCGGCGGTGGCGGTTCCACTGCCATGACCGTACTGAAAAGCCGCGCCGTTGCTGGCAACCCGCCAGGCATGGCCCAGATCAAAGGCCCCGACATCCAGGAATGGGCGTCCACCGGGCTGCTCGACACCGACGTCCTGAAGGAACCCGCCAAAGAAGAGAAGTGGGACAGCCTGCTGGACAAGAAAGTCTCCGATACCGTGAAGTACGAAGGTAACTACGTGGCCGTGCCGGTGAACATTCACCGCGTGAACTGGCTGTGGATCAACCCGGAAGTGTTCAAGAAAGCCGGTATCACCAAGAACCCGACCACTCTCGAAGAATTCTACGCAGCGGGCGACAAGCTCAAGGCCGCGGGCTTCATTCCGCTCGCCCACGGTGGCCAGCCTTGGCAGGACAGCACCGTCTTCGAAGCGGTCGTGCTCTCGGTCATGGGGGCTGACGGTTACAAGAAAGCCCTGGTCGACCTCGACGAAAAAGCCCTGACCGGCCCTGAAATGATCAAGTCCCTGACCGAGCTGAAGAAAGTCGCGACCTACATGGACGCAGACGGCAAAGGCCAGGACTGGAACCTGGAAGCCGCCAAGGTCATCAACGGCAAGGCCGGCATGCAGATCATGGGTGACTGGGCCAAGAGTGAATGGACCGCCGCCAAGAAAGTCGCCGGCAAAGACTACGAGTGCGTAGCCTTCCCGGGCACCGACAAGGCCTTCACCTACAACATCGACTCCCTCGCAGCCTTCAAGCAGAAAGACAAAGGCACTGCTGCCGGTCAGCAGGACATCGCCAAGGTCGTGCTGAGCGAAAACTTCCAGAAAGTCTTCAGCATCAACAAGGGCTCGATCCCGGTTCGTATCGACATGTTGCAAGACATGGGCAAATACGGCTTCGACTCCTGCGCCCAGACTGCTGCCAAGGACTTCCTGGCGGATGCCAAGACTGGCGGCCTGCAACCAAGCATGGCCCACAACATGGCAACCACGCTGGCGGTACAAGGCGCGTTCTTTGATGTCGTGACCAACTACATCAATGACCCGAAAGCTGACCCTGCCGATACCGCGAAGAAACTCGCGGCAGCGATCAAGTCGGCCAAGTAACGGTTAGTACCGAATGGCCTTGTGGGGGGACCCCTAACCCCCACAAGGCCTGTTCCTGTAGTCCTTTTTCCCTGTACTGGATTTTCCCATGAGTTCTGTTGCTGTGTTCAGCAAAGCCTCGCCGTTCGATGCACTGCAGCGCTGGCTACCCAAACTGGTGCTGGCGCCGAGCATGTTCATCGTTCTGGTGGGCTTCTATGGCTACATCCTGTGGACGTTCGTGCTGTCGTTCACTAACTCGACTTTCCTGCCGACCTACAAATTCGTAGGTCTGGCGCAATACGTGCGCTTGTTCGACAACGACCGCTGGTGGGTCGCGAGCAAGAACCTCGCGGTGTTCGGTGGCATGTTCATCGGCATCACCCTGGTGATCGGCGTGACCCTGGCGATTTTCCTCGACCAGAAAATCCGTCGCGAAGGTTTTATCCGCACCATTTACCTGTACCCGATGGCGCTCTCGATGATCGTCACCGGTACCGCCTGGAAATGGCTGCTCAACCCAGGCATGGGCCTGGACAAACTGCTGCGTGACTGGGGCTGGGAAGGCTTTCGCCTGGACTGGCTGATCGACCCGGACCGTGTGGTGTATTGCCTGGTGATCGCTGCTGTGTGGCAAGCCTCGGGCTTCATCATGGCGATGTTCCTCGCCGGCCTGCGCGGTGTTGATCAATCGATCATCCGTGCGGCGCAGATCGACGGCGCGAGCATGCCGCGCATCTACTGGAAAGTGGTGCTGCCAAGCCTGCGCCCGGTGTTCTTCAGTGCGGTAATGATCCTGGCGCACATCGCGATCAAGAGCTTCGACCTGGTGGCGGCCATGACGGCGGGTGGTCCGGGTTACTCCTCCGACCTGCCGGCGATGTTCATGTACTCCTTCACCTTCAGCCGCGGCCAGATGGGCATGGGTTCGGCCAGTGCGATTCTGATGCTCGGTGCGATTCTCGCGATCATCGTGCCTTACCTGTACTCCGAGCTGAGGACCAAGCGCAATGACTAGTCTTGCTGGCAAACCTGCCATCAGCCTGAGCCGCGTCGCGATCTACGCGGTGCTGATTCTCGCTGTCCTGCTGTACCTGGTGCCGTTGGTGGTCATGTTGCTCACCAGCTTCAAGACCCCGGAAGACATCAGCACCGGCAACCTGCTGAGCTGGCCCACCGTGATCACCGGCATCGGCTGGGTGAAAGCCTGGGCCACGGTTGACGGCTACTTCTGGAACTCGATCAAGATCACCGTTCCGGCGGTACTGATCTCCACCGCCATCGGTGCGTTGAACGGCTACGTGCTGTCGATGTGGCGCTTCCGTGGTTCGCAGTTGTTCTTCGGCCTGTTGCTGTTCGGCTGCTTCCTGCCGTTCCAGACCGTGCTGCTGCCAGCTTCGTTCACCCTCGGCAAGATGGGCCTGGCCAGTACCACCACGGGCCTGGTGTTCGTGCACATCGTCTACGGGCTGGCGTTTACTACACTGTTCTTCCGTAACTACTACGTCAGCATTCCCGATGCACTGGTGAAGGCGGCTCGCCTGGATGGCGCGGGGTTCTTCACGATCTTCCGCCTGATCATCCTGCCGATGTCGACACCCATCATCATGGTGTGCCTGATCTGGCAGTTCACGCAGATCTGGAACGACTTCCTGTTCGGCGTGGTGTTCTCCAGCGGTGATTCGCAGCCCATCACGGTGGCGCTGAACAACCTGGTCAACACCAGTACCGGGGTCAAGGAATATAACGTTGATATGGCGGCGGCGATGATCGCCGGGCTGCCGACCCTGCTGGTCTATGTGGTCGCAGGCAAGTATTTCGTGCGCGGCCTGACGGCCGGCGCGGTCAAGGGGTAATCATGGCAACGCTCGAACTTCGTAACGTAAACAAGACCTACGGTACCGGTCTGCCGGACACCCTGAAGAACATCGAACTGTCGATCAAGGAAGGTGAGTTCCTGATCCTGGTCGGCCCTTCGGGTTGCGGCAAATCGACCTTGATGAATTGCATTGCCGGCCTGGAAAACATCACCGGTGGCGCGATCATGATCGGCGACCAGGACGTCAGCGGCATGAGCCCCAAGGATCGTGACATCGCCATGGTGTTCCAGTCCTACGCGCTGTACCCGACCATGAGCGTGCGCGAGAACATCGAATTCGGCCTGAAGATTCGCAAGATGCCCCAGGCGGCGATCGATGAAGAAGTGGCGCGAGTGGCCAAGCTGCTGCAGATCGAGCACCTGCTCAATCGCAAGCCGGGCCAGCTCTCCGGTGGCCAGCAACAACGTGTGGCCATGGGCCGGGCACTGGCGCGTCGCCCGAAGATCTACCTGTTCGACGAACCGCTGTCCAACCTCGACGCCAAGCTGCGGGTCGAGATGCGTACCGAAATGAAACTGATGCACCAGCGTCTGAAAACCACCACCGTCTACGTCACCCACGATCAGATCGAAGCGATGACCCTGGGCGACAAAGTGGCGGTCATGAAGGACGGCATCATCCAGCAGTTCGGCACGCCGAAAGAGATCTACAACGACCCGGCCAATCTGTTCGTGGCGAGCTTCATCGGTTCGCCGCCGATGAACTTCATTCCACTGCGCCTGCAACGCAAGGACGGCCGCCTGGTGGCGCTGCTGGACAGCGGCCAGGCCCGCTGTGAATTGCCGTTGAACATGAACGATGCCGGTCTTGAAGACCGCGAAGTGATCCTGGGCCTGCGCCCGGAGCAGATCGTACTGGCTGCCGCTGAAGCCACCGGCGCGCCGACCATTCGGGCCGAGGTGCAAGTCACCGAGCCGACCGGTCCGGACACCCTGGTGTTCGTGCAAATCAATGACACCAAGGTCTGCTGCCGCCTGGCGCCCGATGTGGCGCCGCAAGTGGGCGAGACCCTGACCTTGCAGTTCGACCCGGCCAAGGTGTTGCTGTTCGACGCCAAGACCGGCGAGCGCCTGGGCACTGCCGCTTCGTTGCCTGCCCAGGACCGTGCCGACAACGTCGCTCAATTCAAGGGACGCTGAAGTTTCAAATGATGTGTAGGGGCTTTTGTGAGAGTCCTGCTCTCACAAAGAAGTAAACCGCGTTAGATAAAAACAGTTAATAACAATAAAGACGAGGATGTAGGGATGAAAAAGCACCACAACAACACCCGGTTGTTCTGCCAACTGTCAGCAGCAGCAGCCCTGGTACTGTCCGCCAATGCGATGGCGGACGACGCGTTCAGCGCCGACTCCAAGTGGATGACCGGTGATTGGGGCGGCGAACGTACCAAGCTGATCGAGCAAGGTATCGACATCAAGGCGGATTACGTCGGTGAAGTCGGTGGCAACCTCAGCGGTGGCTACAACAACGACAAGACTGCCCGTTACGCTGACCAGTTCGGTCTGGGCGTGGCACTGGACCTGCAAAAGCTGTGGGGCTGGGACAACACCCAGGCCAAGATCCAGTTGACCAATCGTAATGGCGCAAACATTTCCAACGACCGTATTGGCGACCCGCGTGCCGGCACCTTGAGTTCGTCTCAGGAAGTCGACGGCCGAGGCCACATGGTGCGTCTGACCCAGTTCTGGATTCAGCACCAGATGTTCGACAACAAGCTGGACGTGAAACTCGGTTACTTCGGTGAAGGCGAAGACTTCAACACCTTCCCGTGCGACTTCCAGAACCTGTCGTTCTGTGGCTCGCAGGTCGGTAACTATGTAAACACCTGGTACAACTGGCCCGTCAGCCAGGCGGCTATCCGCGTGAAGTACAACATCACGCCTGAGCTGTATGCGCAAATCGGTGCGTACAACCAGAACCCGTCGCAACTGGAGCACGGCAACGGCTTCAAGCTCAGCGGCAGCGGCACCAAGGGCACCGTATTGCCGGTTGAATTGGTCTGGTCGCCGAAGGTCAATGGCCTGCCGGGCGAATACCGTGTGGGTTACTACAAGAGCACCGCCGACGCTACCGACGTACGTGAAGACGTCAACGGTAACGATGCTGGCACCACGGGCGCAGCCTTCCGCGTTCGCAGCAGCAAAAGCGGTTACTGGGGCGTTCTGCAACAGCAACTCACCACCCACAATGGCGATGCTTCCCGCGGCTTGAACATTGCGGCCAACGTCACCTTCCACGACAAAGACACCAACCTGGTCGACAACTACCAGTCGCTGATGCTTGTGTATAAAGGTCCATTCGACGCACGTACAAAAGATGACGTGGGTATCGGTGTATCCCGTATCCATGCCAACAGTGACGTGAAGAAAAATGCTGAGTTGCTCAACGCGGCCGGCGGTTTCACGGATTATGACCAATCGGGTTACGCACCGCTGCGTAACACGGAGTACAACGTCGAACTCAACTACGGCATCCACGTCACCAACTGGCTGACCGTGCGTCCCAACCTGCAATACATCGCCAACCCAGGTGGTGTTAAGCAAGTCGACAACGCGGTGGTAGCGGGCCTGAAAATTCAGTCTACGTTCTAACGTTGTTGCGATAAGCTCCTTCTCTCTGTGCGCATTTTGCGGGTAGCCATGGCTATCCGCTTTTTTTTGTGTGGGAGCTGGCTTGCCTGCGATGCGCGCCCCGCGGTGTATCTGCCACACCGAGGCGATGCCATCGCAGGCAAGCCAGCGCCTGCAAAGATATTCAGGACCGTGGCACATGCATGAGCATCCGCTGCAACGCTTTTTCAAATCCCTGCGCGAGCGGCCGGTATTCGCCTGGGAACGCTTCCAGATGCGCGATGTGCTGGTGATTGATCACCCGCTCTGCCAGGCGGTGTTCAGTCGCCAGGGCGCGCAATTGCTGCACTTTCAGCCCACGGGCCAGAAACCCTGGCTGTGGTGCGCGGCCAAGTGGCCGCAGGTCGGCGCCATCCGTGGCGGCGTGCCGGTGTGTTGGCCGTGGTATGGCCGCCATCCCAGCGAAAACGCCTGGCCGTCCCATGGTTGGGCACGGCTGATCGACTGGAAATTGCTGGACAGCAGCACCGACGACGACGGCGTGCGTTTGCACTGGCAATTGCAGCTATGCGACTGGCAGGTGGACCTGCATGCACACCTGGGGGAAACCCTGGAGCTGCGCCTGGCCACCGAGCACCAGGACGAGCTGCCGTGCCAATTGAGCCATGCTTTGCACGCCTATTGGCGGATTGGCAACGTTGGTGAGATAGCGCTGTCTGGGCTGGATGGCGCGCAGGGCTACGACCAGCTGAATCGCCAGGCGTGCCAGCAGGAAGGTGAGTTGCGTGTCGATGGTGGGTGTCAGCGGGTGTTCCAGCACGACGGCGAACTGCACCTCAAGGACCATGCCTGGCAGCGCGAATTGTGCATCGACACCGGCGAGAGTGCCGACACGGTGGTGTGGCACCCGGGGAGTCGACCGTTGCTGGGGGTGAGCTTCAACGAGGCTGCGGGGTTCGTGTGTGTGGAGTCGGCGATGGCTGCTGCGAGCCTGGCGCCGGGGGAGAGGGCGCATTTGAGTTTGCAGGCGAGGGCGGGGGCTTG
>NZ_JACAPT010000001.1:24942-301190 GCF_013385565.1 Pseudomonas sp. E6002
CTTGCTCGCGAAGAGGCCGGCACATTCACAGTAGATTCGGGCCTAGTTGAATTCATCCCCAACCGGATACCGGCTGTCGTTCAAGCTCTCCTTGATCTTGCGCAAGTGCGGTTGGAAATCCACCCCGCGACGCAAGGTCATGCCCGTCGCCAGTACATCCAGCACCGTCAACTGAATGATCCGCGAGGTCATCGGCATGTAGATGTCGGTGTCTTCCGGCAACGGAATGTTCAGGCTCACCGTACTGGCCTTGGCCAGCGGGGAATTTTCGGCGGTCACGCCCAGCACCGAGGCGCCGTTTTCCCGCGCAATACGTGCTACTTCCACCAGTTCACGGGTACGCCCGGTGTAGGAAATGATCACGAACAACTCCCCGGTGTGGGCCACCGAGGCGATCATCCGCTGCATCAGCACATCGGCGTGGGCCGTGACCGACAGGTTGAAACGGAAAAACTTGTGCAGCGCGTCCATGGCCACCGGCGCCGAAGCACCCAGGCCGAAGAAGTGGATCTGCCGAGCCTGGATCAGCAGGTCGACGGCCTTGCTGATCAGGTTCGGGTCCAGGGCCTGGCAGGCGCTGTCGAGGGACGCGATGGCACTGCCGAAGATCTTCTGGGTGTAGGCCTCCGGGTTATCATCGGCCTCCACCGCGCGGCTGACATACGCCGCGCCACTGGCCAGGCTTTGCGCCAGCTGCAATTTAAGTTCAGGGTAACCACTCACGCCGAACGAGCGGCAGAAGCGGTTCACTGTAGGTTCGCTGACCGAAGCGGCCTGGGCGAGGGCGGCGATAGAGAAGCGGGTCGCCTGCTGCGGGTTGAGCAGGATGACCTCGGCGACTTTACGTTCAGCCTTGTTCAGTTCTTCGAGGCGTTTCTGGATCTGTTCCAGTAGATTTCGCACGCGGTCCATTCATGTTTCCTTAGGGCGACGATGCAAATAAGGGTCGTCAACCAATCGACGAGCGGCCCTTTGCGGTGGCCTATCCTACTGAGGGTAGTTGAACACCACCACTCGGAATACGTTTTTCGGGAAAATGTTGTGGTTATTACTACATTTTTCCTTGAGTGATGCCTTAAAAAAAGGTATTTGTAGCTTAACTTGATAAAAGAACAAACATCATGCCTTCGATAACCGTAGAACCCTGCACCTTTGCCCTGTTTGGCGCCTTGGGTGATCTGGCGCTGCGCAAGTTATTTCCTGCCCTCTATCAACTCGATGGTGCGGGCCTGCTGCACGAAGACACGCGCATCCTGGCCCTGGCCCGTGAGGCCGGTTCCGAGCAACAGCACCTGGCCCACATTGAAAAAGAATTGCGTGGTTACGTTGGCAAGGAACTGGACGAAACCGTCGCCCAGCGTTTCCTGGCCCGCCTGACGTACCTGCATGTCGACTTCCTGAAGGCCGATGACTACGTCGCCCTGGCAGAGAACGCCGGCACCGAACAACGCCTGATCGCCTACTTCGCTACCCCGGCGGCGGTGTATGGCGCGATCTGCGAGAACCTGTCCAAGGTCGGCCTGGCGGAAAATACCCGCGTGGTCCTGGAAAAACCCATCGGCTCGGACCTGGATTCCTCGCGCAAGGTCAACGACGCAGTGGCGCAGTTCTTCCCGGAAAACCGCACCTACCGCATCGACCACTACCTGGGCAAAGAGACCGTCCAGAACCTGATCGCCCTGCGTTTTGCCAACAGCCTGTTTGAAACCCAGTGGAACCAGAACTACATCTCCCACGTGGAAATCACCGTGGCCGAGCAAGTAGGCATCGAAGGTCGCTGGGGCTATTTCGACAAGGCCGGGCAACTGCGGGACATGATCCAGAACCACCTGCTGCAGCTGCTGTGCCTGATCGCCATGGACCCGCCCGCCGACCTGTCTGCCGACAGTATTCGGGACGAGAAGGTCAAGGTGCTCAAGGCCCTGGCGCCCATCAGCCCGGACGGCCTGACCACCCAGGTGGTGCGTGGCCAATACATCGCCGGCTACAGCGCCGGCAAGCCGGTACCGGGTTACCTGGAAGAAGAGAACTCCAACACCCAGAGCGACACCGAGACCTTCGTCGCCCTGCGTGCCGATATCCGTAACTGGCGTTGGGCCGGGGTGCCGTTCTACCTGCGTACCGGCAAGCGCATGCCGCAAAAACTGTCGCAGATCGTCATCCACTTCAAGGAACCGTCCCACTACATCTTCGCCCCCGAGCAGCGCTTGCAGATCAGCAACAAACTGATCATCCGCCTGCAACCGGACGAAGGGATTTCCTTGCGCGTGATGACCAAGGAGCAGGGCCTGGACAAGGGCATGCAACTGCGCAGCGGCCCGCTGCAACTGAATTTTTCCGACACCTATCGCAGCGCACGGATTCCCGATGCCTACGAGCGGTTGTTACTTGAAGTCATGCGTGGCAACCAGAACCTGTTTGTGCGCAAAGATGAAATCGAAGCCGCGTGGAAGTGGTGTGACCAGTTGATCGCCGGATGGAAAAAATCCGGTGATGCGCCCAAGCCGTACGCGGCGGGGTCCTGGGGGCCAATGAGCTCGATTGCACTGATCACGCGGGACGGGAGGTCTTGGTATGGCGATATCTGATTTGAAACTGCCTCAGGGCGTGACTGCCCATGAGTACCGCAATCCGGTGCTGCTGGCGGATGGCTTGGCCAATGACGTGGCCGAACAACTGCGCGCGGCCATCAGTGCCCGTGGTGAGGCGACCCTGGTGGTGTCCGGCGGCCGCAGCCCGGTGGCGTTCTTCCAGAACCTCGCCAAGCAAGGCCTGGACTGGTCCAAGGTGACCATCACCCTGGCCGACGAGCGCTGGGTGCCGGTGGAACATGCCGACAGCAATGCCGGCCTGTTGAAGAAGTATTTACTGCAAGGCCCGGCGGCCAAGGCCAAGTTCCTGAGCCTGTACAGCGTCGCCGCCACCCTTGACGACGCTGCCGAGCAGGCTGATCGCCTGCTGGCCGAGTTGCCGACGATTGATGTGCTGGTACTGGGCATGGGCGACGACGGCCACACCGCGTCGCTGTTCCCCAACAGCCCGAACCTGGCTGAAGCGTTGAAGCCGGACGGCACCCGTCGTTGCTGGCCGATGCTGGCGCCGACCGTGCCGCACCAGCGCCTGACCATGAGTCGCGCGCTGCTGGCCACCGCCCACTACACCGTGCTGTCGATTTCCGGCAGCTCGAAATTGACCACCTTGAGCGCCGCGCTGGCCAGTGACGACGTTGCTGCCATGCCGATACGCGCGTTTTTGCAACCTACTCTAGAGATTTACTGGTGCCCATGAGCCAAGGATCAGCCGCGATGAACAGCCCTCAACCTACCGTTTCCATGGCGGACAAAGTTGCCTTGATCGACAGCCTCTGCGCCAAGGCGCGGATCCTGCCGGTGATCACCATTGCCCGCGAACAGGACATCCTGCCGCTGGCCGATGCCCTGGCAGCCGGTGGTTTGACCGCACTGGAAGTGACCCTGCGTTCGCAGTTCGGCCTCAAGGCCATCCAGGTACTGCGTGAGCAGCGTCCGGAGCTGTGCACCGGTGCCGGTACCGTGCTGGATCGTCATATGCTGGAAGCGGCCGAAGTGGCCGGTTCGCAATTTATCGTCACCCCCGGGATTACCCGTGACCTGCTGGAAGCCTCGGTACACAGCTCGATTCCGCTGTTGCCGGGCATCAGCAATGCCTCCGGGATCATGGAAGGTTATGGCCTGGGTTATCGCCGTTTCAAGCTGTTCCCGGCTGAAGTCAGCGGTGGCGTGGCGGCGATCAAGGCCCTGGGCGGTCCGTTTGGCGAAGTGAAATTCTGCCCGACTGGCGGGGTTGGCCCGGCCAACATCAAGAGCTACATGGCGTTGAAAAATGTGATGTGCGTGGGCGGTAGCTGGATGCTTGATCCGGAGTGGGTCAAGAACGGCGACTGGGCACGCATCCAGGAAACCACCGCCGAGGCGCTGGCCCTGCTGGACTGATTGGATTTACCGAATCGTTGTTGCTGTGTTCTACGGCATTTTTGCGGTGCACTTGGTCGGTGTGCCGCTTTTTTTTGCCTGCGGAAAATGGCCCACTCCCACTGTAGGAGCGAGCTTGCTCGCGAAAAAACCGAGAGCACCGCTGGGTGTCAGGTTTCCCGTGTCATCGTTAACGACCTTCGCGAGCAAGCTCGCTCCTACAGTGATATCGCGCTCAGTTCGGTGATGGCTTTGATCAGCGCATGAATGTCTGCCGCTGACGTCAAAAAGCCTGGTGTCACCCGAATACAACTGCCGAACGAGGCCCCGCTGCGGGTTGTGGTGAAGAGGTTGTATTCCTTGAGCAGTCGGTCCGCCATCACCTGTTGATCCGGCTGATGAGTGAACTTGAACGACGTAATCGCGCAGTACAGCCGTGGATCATCCGGCGTCAGCACTTCAATCCCCGGCAACTGCCGCACCTCACTCACCCACAAATCCCGCAGGTAGTTGAGTCGGGCACCCTTGGCCTTCGAACCGCCCAACAAGCGATGCTCCTCGAACACCAGCGGCAAGGTCATCAACGCCGGGAAATTCGGCGTACTGTATGGCGTGCGGGCACGTACATCGGTGGCCGGGTAATGAAACTCACCCATGTCCGGATCAATGTCCGCCAAGCGTTGTGGGTCGATGTAGATAAAGCCCAGGGTCAACGGCGCACCGATCCACTTGTGCAGGTTGAAACCGGCAAACGCGATACCCAACTGCGCCAGGTTGAACTCGATCTGCCCCAGCGCATGGGCGCCATCGAGGATCACATCAATTCCATGTTCCCTGGCAGCGCCGGCAATCGCCTCCACCGGCATCACCAGCCCGGTGCGGTGGGTCACGTAGGTCAGTGCCAGCAGTTTCAGGCGGGGATAGCGCAGGAACGCATCGCGATACGTCTGCACCAGGCTGTCGAAACTGGCCGGGTGTTCGTGGGCAATTTCGATCACTTCTACGCCACGATTCTGCGCCAGCCAGCGCATGGCGCCCTTGACGGTGTCGTACTCCAGGTCGCTGATCAGCACCTGGTCGCCGGGCTGCAAGCGGTTGTAGTTGCGGATCAGCGACTGCAACGCATCCGAGGCGCAGCGGGTGAGGGCGATGGCTTCAGGATCGGCGTCCATCAATTGCGCCAACTGGTTACGGATCTCGACGTTTTCGCCCTGCTCGAAACGCTGGCGCACATGGATAGAGTTGCTGCGGTTGATGAAGGCGACGTTGTCCTGATACTGCTCAAGTACCGCGCGGCTCATGCGCCCGAAATAACCGTTTTCGAGGTTGATCGGGCCGGGCTCCAGGTCGTAGCGCTGGGCGATGGCGTGCCAGTGTTGTTCGTCGCGGGTACTGTCCATGTGCGTGCTCTATTAATGACGAGGGGCGGGCTTGCCGTGCTTGGCGCGCAGGGGTTCCAGCAGTTCGGATAAACCGTTGTGGTCGATTTCCTGCATCAGGGCCAGCAACCCGCCCAGTTCGCCGTGGGGGAAACCTTCACGGGCGAACCAGTTCAGGTAGGGGCCGGGCAGGTCGGCAATGATCCGGCCCTTGTACTTGCCGAAGGGCATTTCGCGGGTGATCAGCAGTTCAAGTTTTTCAGGGTTCATTGCGGCTTCAGGTGTTTGAGTCGATGCCTTGGAAAATACAGGCATTCTGCATGGAGGCCAAATGACAGATCATGCAAATAAAGCGGATACAGATTTTTGTGTATTGGCTAACTTATTGAAATTTAAGCAATAAATTGTTTTTCAAAAGCTGGCACGGGCGCTGCAATTACTAATACACGTTTCTTAACCCGCGAAGGAATTGAAAAATGACTGATATCAACAAAGAATCGATCTCCGTACTCAACGACCTGATCGAGACCAGCAAAGACGGCCAGGAAGGCTTCAAGACCTGCGCAGAAGACATCAAGCACCCAGAACTCAAAGCCCTGTTTGCCAAACGTTCCGTTGATTGCGGTACCGCCGCTGCCGAACTGCAGACCGCAGTAAGAGCACTGGGTGGCGATCCGGAAGATTCCGGCAGCGTCGCCGGTGCCTTGCACCGTGGTTGGGTCGACGTGAAATCGATGGTGACCGGTAAAGACGAAGAAGCCGTGCTGAACGAAGCCGAGCGCGGTGAAGACCACGCACTGAAGGCTTACAAAGAAGCGATCGAGAAGATCAACAAGCACAATCTGCTGGGCATTCGTGACCTGGTAGAGCGTCAGTTCCACGGCGCGCAACGCAACCACGACCAGGTGAAAGCCCTGCGTAACCAGGCTCGCGCTCAGTCTTGAGCCCCGCCTGAATAAAAAAAGCCCCGCAGATGCGGGGCTTTTTCATGGGCGTTCGTTCAACCGATGCTGATGGCCGGCAGTTCGGTCAGGGTCACGGTCTGCTGCTTGCGTGGCGCGAGGATCTCGGCTTCGCCATCCACCACCAGTTCATCGCGCTGGTTGAATACGCGGGTGGCGATACGCACGCGGAATTTCGGCAGCTTCTCGAGGATTTCCAGACGCACGGTCAGGGTGTCGCCGATTTTGACCGGCTTCTGGAAGGTCATTTGCTGGCCGATGTATATCGTGCCGGGCCCAGGCAACTCGCACGCAACCGCCGCGCTGATCAGGGCGCCGCTGAACATGCCGTGGGCAATGCGCTCCTTGAACATGGTCGCCTTGGCGAATTCGGCGTCCAGATGCACCGGGTTGTGGTCGCCGGACATTGCCGCGAACAACTGGATATCGCGCTCTTCGACGGTCTTGCTGTAGCTGGCGGTCTGGCCGACTTCGAGGGCTTCGTAAGGCGTGTTGGTAACCTGGGTCATCAGTTGGTGCATCCTGTGGCTAATCAGAAATCTTAATATATTGATTTTAAACGAAAAATCATTCGCAGCGAGTAGGGCGGCGCAGCACTGCTGCCTGGGCCAGCCACGTCAGCACGTCGGCTGTGACCGCATCACGGTTGGTTTCGTTGAATAATTCGTGGCGCGCCTGTGGGTAAATGCTCAGCTCCAGCTGCTGGCAGCCGGCTTCACGCAACGCATTGGCCAGACTTTTGAGACGCTTGCCTTCACTGACCGGATCACATTCACCGCCCATTATCAGGATGGGCAGCCCCGGGTCTATCTGAGCGAGATTGGACGCTTTGCTGATTTGCTGCAAGCCGCCCAGCAGGTCGATCCACAGCTGGTTGGTGCAACGGAAGCCGCAAAGCGGGTCGCTGACGTACTTGTCGACCTCGGCCGGGTCACGGCTGAGCCAGTCGAAAGCGGTGCGATTGGGTTTGAACGCCTTGTTGAACGATCCAAATGACAGGAAATCAATCAGCGCACTGCGCCCGCGCAACCCCTGGCGCAGGCGTTCGACATGGGCAATCACCTTGGCCGCGCCGTACAGCGCCACCGGCTGGAAATTCGAGCCGCTGAGAATCGCCCCGTTAAGGCTCGCGCTGTGGTGCAGCAGGTACGCCTGGGCAATGTAGCTGCCCATGCTGTGGCCCAGCAGGATGATCGGCACCCCCGGCGCCTGCTGGCCGATATGCTGGTTGAGGCTCGCCAGGTCGCCCACCACCTTGTTCCAGCCGTCTTTCTCGGCGAACAGCCCCAGGGTGCCCTCGTCGGCGGTACGCCCGTGGCCGCGCTGGTCGGGGGCGTACAGGCCGTAGCCGGCATCGCACAACGCCTGGGCCAGGCGGGCATAGCGGCCACTGTGCTCGGCCATGCCGTGGGCCAGCATGATCAGCGCCTTGGGCGGCCCGTCCGGCAGCCACTGGTTGACGTACACCCGACTGCGGTCATTCGCGGTCAGCCAGAAAGTGATGTGGTTCATGGCGCTTCCTTTGCTCAGGGTCGTTGCAGTGTATAGCTCATTCACCGCAGGCCGCTGGATCAGCGCTGGCCTTGGCGGGGAGATTCACACAATCAATGACGCATCTTGTTGTATTTGCCTGATTGACCATAGCTGCTAACGTCCCCAAAGCTCCGCTTTCATCGCAACATCAAAAGCGGCCGGACCACTCAGGTAAGAGGACAAGAATAATGCAACCTGATTTCTGGAATGACAAACGCGCAGCCGGGGTTCCCAACGAGATCGACCTCACAGCCTATAAATCGGTGATCGAAGTCTTCGAGCGTTCCTGCAAGACCTTTGCCGATCGTCCGGCGTTCAGCAACATGGGGATCACCCTGACCTACACCGAGCTGGATCGGCGCAGCGCCGCGTTCGCCGGTTACCTGCAGTGGCACACCGACCTCAAGCCGGGTGACCGCATTGCCGTGCAGATGCCCAACGTCCTGCATTATCCGATTGCCGTGTTCGGCGCCCTGCGCGCCGGGCTGATCGTGGTCAACACCAACCCGTTGTACACCCCGCGGGAAATGCGTCACCAATTCAAGGATGCCGGCATTCGTGCGCTGGTGTACCTGAACCTGTTTGGCTCGCGTGTTGAAGAAGTCAGCAAGGACACCGAGATCGAATACCTGATCGAAGCGAAGATGGGCGACTTCATGCCCGCCGCCAAGGGCTGGCTGATCAACACCGTGGTCGACAAGGTGAAGAAGATGGTCCCGGCCTATAACCTGCCGCAAGCCATCTCCTTCAAGCGCGCCCTGCGCATGGGCGCCGGCCAGGCACTCAACCGCCACCCGGTGACCCTCGACGACATCGCGGTGCTGCAATACACCGGCGGCACCACCGGCCTGGCCAAGGGCGCAATGCTTACCCACGGCAACCTGGTGGCCAACATGCAGCAAGTGCGGGCGTGCATGTCGCAACTGGGGGACGACGGCCATCCGCTGATCAAGGAAGGCCAGGAGGTGATGGTGGCGCCGCTGCCGCTGTACCACATCTATGCCTTCACCGCGAATTGCATGTGCATGATGGTGTCGGGCAACCACAACGTGCTGATCACCAATCCCCGGGACATCGGCGGCTTTATCAAGGAGCTGAAAAAGTGGCGCTTCACCGGGCTGCTGGGGCTCAACACCCTGTTCGTGGCCTTGATGGACCACCCGGACTTCAAGAGCCTGGATTTCTCCCACCTCAAGCTCACCAACTCCGGCGGCACCGCACTGGTCAAGGCCACGGCCGAGCGCTGGCAGCAACTGACCGGCTGCGCGATTGGTGAAGGCTACGGCTTGACCGAAACCTCACCGGTGGCCAGCACCAACCCCTATGGCGGCAAATCGAAGCTGGGCACCGTGGGCATTCCGGTGCCGGGCACGGCGATGAAGATCATCGACGACAACGGCGCGGAGCTGCCGCTGGGCGAGCGGGGCGAGCTGTGCATCAAGGGCCCGCAAGTGATGAAGGGCTACTGGCAGCAACCGGTGGCCACTGCCGAGACCCTGGACGCCGAAGGCTGGCTCAAGACCGGCGATATCGCGGTGATCGACCCGGACGGCTTTGTGCGCATCGTTGATCGCAAGAAGGATCTGATCATCGTCTCGGGGTTCAACGTGTACCCCAACGAGATCGAAGACGTGGTGATGGCGCATCCGGCGGTGGCCAGCTGCGCGGTGATCGGCGTACCGGACGAGCGTACCGGCGAGGCGGTGAAGCTGTTTGTGGTGGCCCGTGCCCAGGGCGTGAGCCTTGAAGAGCTGAAGACCTACTGCAAGGCCAACTTCACCGGCTACAAGGTGCCCAAGCATATTGTGTTGCGTGAGTCGTTGCCGATGACGCCGGTGGGCAAGATCCTGCGGCGCGAATTGCGCGACATAGCCTGATTTGAAATAAGGTCAAAAAATGTGGGAGCGGGCTTGCTCGCGAAAGCGGTGTACCAGTCGACATATCCTGTGACTGACACTGCGCTTTCGCGAGCAAGCCCGCTCCCACATTTGGTTTTTATTCATTCAGTTTAAATGCGTAGAAGCCCATTCCAGAGCCCTTTCTTGGCTTATAGAATCTTTGCTCTAAAAATGACCATTAGATATTCTTGAGTCATGTTTATGACCGTAGGGGCCTCTTTTGGCTCTAGGCGGCCCTTGGCAAAGCTGCTACTCTCGGCGCGCTTTGTGACCTCTTGGCCTGCTTTTAACCGCCAGACTCACCCAAAAACAAACAAATAATAATCGCATCAAATGCGATGAATGAATTCGCGTCGCTGAGGAGTGGGCTTCCATGATCGAAGACTTTTGGAAGGATAAGTACCCCGCCGGGATTGCTGCAGAAATCAATCCAGACGAGTATCCGAATATTCAGGCGGTACTGAAGCAGTCCTGCCAACGCTTCGCCAACAAACCGGCTTTCAGCAACCTGGGCAAGACAATCACCTACGGTGAACTGTACGAACTGTCCGGCGCCTTCGCCGCTTACCTGCAACAGCATACCGACTTGCAGCCCGGTGATCGAATCGCCGTGCAACTGCCCAACGTCCTGCAATACCCGGTCGCCGTATTCGGTGCCATCCGTGCCGGCTTGATCGTGGTCAACACCAACCCGCTGTACACCGCGCGGGAAATGGAACACCAATTCAACGACTCCGGTGCCAAGGCCCTGGTCTGCCTGGCCAACATGGCGCACCTGGCTGAAAAAGTCGTGCCCAAGACTTCCGTCCGGCACGTGATCGTCACCGAAGTCGCCGACCTGTTGCCGCCGCTCAAGCGCCTGCTGATCAACAGCGTCATCAAGTACGTGAAGAAGATGGTCCCGGCCTATCACTTGCCCAAGGCGATCAAGTTCAACGACGTATTGGCCAAGGGCCACGGCCAGCCGGTGAACGAAGTCAGCCCCGCCAGCGACGAAGTCGCCGTGCTGCAATACACCGGCGGCACCACGGGCGTGGCCAAGGGCGCGATGCTGACCCACCGCAACCTCGTCGCCAACATGCTGCAGTGCAAGGCGCTGATGGGCTCCAACCTGAATGAAGGTTGCGAGATCCTGATTACCCCGCTGCCGCTGTACCACATCTATGCCTTCACCTTTCATTGCATGGCGATGATGCTGATCGGCAACCACAACATCCTGATCAGCAACCCGCGCGACCTGTCGGCGATGGTCAAGGAACTGTCGAAGTGGAAGTTCAGCGGCTTTGTCGGCCTGAACACGCTGTTCGTTGCGCTGTGCAACAACGATGCCTTCCGCAAGCTGGATTTCTCGGCGCTGAAAGTCACCCTGTCCGGCGGCATGGCCCTGCAACTGGCGGCGGCCGAGCGCTGGAAAGCGGTCACCGGCTGCTCCATCTGCGAAGGTTACGGCATGACCGAAACCAGCCCGGTGGCCACCGTGAACCCGATCCAGAACATCCAGATCGGCACCATCGGCATCCCGGTGCCGTCGACCCTGTGCAAGGTCATCACCGATGACGGCGTCGAGCTGGCGCTGGGTGAAGTGGGCGAGTTGTGCGTCAAGGGCCCGCAAGTGATGAAGGGCTACTGGCAGCGCGAAGACGCCACCGCCGAGATCCTCGACAGCGAAGGCTGGCTGAAGACCGGTGACATCGCGATCATCCAGCCGGATGGCTACATGCGCATTGTCGACCGCAAGAAGGACATGATTCTGGTCTCCGGTTTCAACGTCTACCCCAACGAGCTGGAAGACGTGCTGGCGACCCTGCCGGGCGTGCTGCAATGCGCGGCCATTGGTGTGCCGGACGAGAAGTCCGGGGAACACATCAAGATCTTCATCGTGGTCAAGCCGGGTGCCAGCCTGACCAAAGACCAGGTGATGGAGCACATGCGCGCCAACGTCACCGGCTACAAGGTGCCCAAGGCCGTGGAATTCCGCGATGCGCTGCCGACTACCAACGTGGGCAAGATCCTGCGCCGCGAACTGCGGGACGAAGAACTGAAAAAGCTGGGTTTGAAGAAGTAAATCGGCCCCAACAAAAAGCCCCGCAGATGCGGGGCTTTTTATTGAACGCTGATTTTCCCGCATTGAAATGCAATCCAAATGTGGGAGCGGGCTTGCTCGCGAAAGCGGTGTGCCAGTGATATACCGGTTACTGACACACCGCATTCGCGAGCAAGCCAGCTCCCACAGGTTTTACCGTATTCCTACAGTGCGAACTGCGCGAAGCTCACACCGGCACCGGCCGGGCGTACGTCCTTGAGGAACGAGTCCTTGTCGGCACTCAGCTCCAGGGTAATCTCCGGCTTGCGCTTGCCGGCATTGCGCACCACCAGGCCTTCCAGCTTCTCGCGCAAAAACACCGTTGGCACCTTCAGGTGCAGCAACTGGTCGCTCTCGGCGTTGTGCATCAACAAGTGGATCCACTCGTACTGGCCCACGGCAATCCGGCCCACCGGCAGGTCGAACCACCAGATGTTGCGTTTGCGGTCCAGGTCGGTGAAGTGGCAGTTGTTGACACCGAGTACGGCACCGCCCAGTTCCTGGTTTCTGCGGGCAATGGCCTGTGCTTTATTGAGTTTCATAACCTTCCTACGGGATCTGTTACCCAGCGCTTGCGCCTGGATGTGCCCGGCATTCTCGTGGGTTGGCCGCAAAACATAAAGCCAAACCTGTACGGCGCGATGAAATGCCGCTGAAAAAATAATTGAAACTCTCTGGAAAGGCCAAGGGTCAACGATTACGTAGTGACCAAAATCCTTGATTGTTCCCAGGAGAAATACCATGAGCAGCACATCGGATAAGGCAAAAGGTTTGGCGAACGAAGCCGTAGGCAACATCAAGCAAGGTGTTGGCAAAGTCACCGGCAACGACAAGTTGCGGGCTGAAGGCGTGGTTCAGGAAAAGAAAGGTGAAGTGCAAAAAGCAGTCGGCGACACCAAGGACGCAGTAAAGAAAGCGGTCAAATAGTCCCGACCTGGCTGCCTGCACTCCAGCAGCCCGACGGCCATCCACGGATGGCCGTTTTTGTGTCACCTGCAGTGATTAAAGTTTGGAAATTGTTTCAAGGTCGCCAAATGGGCTACCTTGATGTAGAAAACGGCCCCTGAGTCGCCCACGAACTCAACTTTTTGCGGCGAAAGGAGACGCTATGATTTTTCCGGTATTACAAGGCTTGCCCCTGCACAAAGTGCTGGTGCGCACTGTCACAGAGTTCCTCGATGACGAGATGCCTACGTACGCCTCGGCGCTGGCCTACCAGATGCTGTTCTCGCTGTTTCCCTTCCTGCTGTTCCTGATTGCCCTGATCGGTTTCCTGCACCTGCCGGACTTCTTCACCTGGCTGCGCATGCAATCGGAACTGGTATTGCCGCCCCAGGCCCTGGAGCAGGTCAACCCGGTGATCGACCAGTTGCAGCAATCCAAGGGTGGCCTGTTGTCGGTGGGTATCGTGATCGCGCTGTACACCGCCTCGGCGGGTGTGCGCCTGATGATGAGTGCGATGAATGCCGCCTATGACGTGGTGGAAGGCCGACCGATCTGGAAGCGCTTCCCGCTGTCGATTTTCTACACCGTAGGCTTCGCCGGCATGCTGTTGGCCGCCGCCGCCTTGATGGTGCTCGGGCCCCAGGTGATGGAATGGCTGGCGGGGCAGATCGGCATGCAGGAATTCGTGGTCACGCTGTGGACCATCCTGCGTTGGCCGCTGATCGTCATCCTGTTGATGTTCTCCGTGGCGTTGATGTACTACGTGATGCCTGACGTGAAACAGAAGTTTCGCTTTATCACCCCGGGATCGGTGCTGGCGGTGGTGGTCTGGATCGTCGCTTCCCTGGGGTTTGGCTACTACGTCAAAACCTTTGCCGACTACAACGCCATGTATGGCAGTATCGGCGCGATCATTGTGCTGCTGTTGTACTTCTACATCTCGGCTGCCGTGCTGTTGCTGGGGGCGGAGATGAATGCGGTGATCGAACACATGTCGGCCGAAGGCAAGGATCCTGGTGAAAAGGACTTTGGCGAGCACGACGAAAAAAAGCATGTCTCAGGCCTTGGCCGCGACCCTTCCCTAAAGCCCACTACCGATGAAGTCTGATCGATGATCCGTGAAATCCTGAAAATGGGCGATGAGCGCCTGCTGCGCATTGCCCCGCCGGTTCCGCCGGAAATGTTCGACAGCCCCGAGCTGTGGCAGTTGATTGATGACATGTTCCAGACCATGGAACACGTCGGCGGCGTCGGCCTGGCCGCACCGCAGATTGGAGTGGACCTGCAACTGGTGATCTTCGGTTTCGAGAGCAGCGAACGCTACCCGGACGCGCCCGCCGTGCCCCAGACCATCCTCATCAACCCGCTGATCACGCCCCTTAGCCCGGTGCTGGAAGAAGGTTATGAAGGGTGCCTGTCGGTGCCTGGTTTGCGTGGGGCAGTGGACCGTTACCAGCAGATTCGCTACGAAGGGTTTGACCCCAAGGGCGAGCCGATTGTGCGGATTGCCGAAGGCTTTCACGCGCGGGTGGTACAGCACGAGTGCGATCACCTGATCGGCCGGCTGTACCCGTCGCGGATTACCGATTTCAGCAAGTTCGGGTTTATCGAAGTGATGTTCCCGGATATGGATCCTACGGCAGACGAATAACCCTCAGGCAAAACACACATCAAACTGTGGGAGCGGGCTTGCTCGCGAAAGCGGAGTGCCAGTCACCGAAGATATAGACTGATCCACCGCATTCGCGAGCAAGCCCGCTCCCACATTTGTTCTGTGTGCATTCAGCTTATTTTGCGGGCTTCACAAACCGCAACGTCATCCGGTCCGACTCACCAATCGCCACATACTTCGCCTTGTCCTTTTCCCCCAACGTCAACGCCGGCGGCAAGGTCCAGACCCCATCCGGGTAGTCCTTGGTATCTTTCGGGTTGGCATTCACCTCGCTCTGCCCCTCAAGCTTGAACCCCGCATCCGTCGCCAGTTTCACCACATACGCGGTGGTCAGGTAACCGCTGTGCTTGATGTCTTCCAGCGATGCCCCGTCCTTGGCCCGGTGATCCACCACCCCCAGCACGCCGCCCGGTTTCAACACCTTGAAGAACGCCTCGAACATCGCCGGCGCCGTATCCGCCATCACCCAGTTATGCACGTTGCGAAAGGTCAGCACGGTGTCGGCCGAGCCAGGCTTGCCCAGCACCGGAGCCTTGGGGTCGAACTCGGCGAAGCCGGCCTTGGAATAATGCACCGGGTCTGCGGCGAATTTCTTTTTCAGGTTTTCTTCTGATGTACGCGCGTAGGCACTGCTGTTCGGCGCCTGCACGGCAGCGATGTAGTGGCCGTTATCCTTGAGCAGCGGCGCCAGCAGCTCGCTGTACCAGCCGCCACCGGGGGTGATTTCGATCAGGGTCTGGTCGGCCCGCAGGCCAAAGAATTCCAGGGTCTGCTGCGGGTGACGATACCCATCACGCGCGCTGTTGGCCGGCACGCGCCAACTGCCGGCGAGCACGGTTGCATACTGCTCGGCGGAAACCGGCGCTTCGGCTGCCTGGCTCAAGGCCGGGGCGAGGAGGGCTGCAAGGGATAAGGCTGCAAGGGTCGCTTTCATGATCATCCTGTAATGGGCCGCTGGTGCCGCCGAGGCTAGCATGGGGCCCACAACGGCTGATCACACTTTATTGAAGGTCGACCTCACCAACGGTTCTAAGCCCATGGCGATCATCGGCTTGTTGCGCTTGTAGCGCACCAGGCGCTCCGACAAGGACTGCGGCAGCAACGTGTCCTGGGTAAAACCCTGGCGTTGATAAAAGCCTTCCAGGTCCGGATGGCACAGCAGCCACACCGTGCCTTCAACGCTTGCGACCGAGGCGCGAATCAATTGCGCCGCCAGCCTCTGGCCACGCAGCGCCGGGTCGACAAACAGCCCGGTCAACCACTGCCCACCCACCACCGGCGTCAGGCACAGGCCCGCGACAATCTCGCTGCCCCTGGCCACCCACAACTGGCCACCCTTGAGGGCCTTCATCGGTGAGTTATGGCTGCGATAGAACTTGTTCAGCAGCGGCCACAACGGCTCTGCCAGTCGGTCAATGTGCAACTCGGGCATGGTTTTCAAACACGCGAATCCAGGGGGCGCAGATTATAAGTCGGGCAAAGCGCCTTCTGTTGGGCAATCGGTGTTATACCCAGTGTTACATCCCCTGTAAGTGGAGCACGCATCATGGCCAAAGGTCTGAATTCCAAGAAAGCTGACAAGAAGAAACCGGCAAAGACCGCCGATGAAAAACGCGCCGAGAAAAAGGCCAAGAAAACCGACAGCAACCTGTTTGGTCATTAAGTTCTAAGCTAAGCACCAAACGATCTGCAAGATTTTCCCGCCCCATTGCACAGAGCAGGATGAAGCCGACTTTTTCGTCGGCCACGCCTGCCCTGAGCTGCCGATGTCCAACTACCTTGATGAAACCCAGCGCCGGGAAATCGAAGCCCTGGCCCAGACCTTTACCGCCCGCACCGAGTGGCCGACCTGGCTGCTGTTGATCGGCGTCTATGCCGGCTGGTTTGCCGTGATCCTCGCCAGCCACTGGCTTGGCCTGTGGCTGAGTACCGCACTGTTGATCCCGCTCGTGACGCTGTGGATGTCCCTGCAACACGAACTGCTGCACGGCCATCCCACGCGCTTCACTGCTTTGAACAAACTCCTCGGCTACGCACCGTTTGCCGTCTGGTACCCCTACACCCTGTACCGCAACTGCCACCTGGTGCACCACAACGACGAAGACCTGACGGTGCCCGGTGTCGACCCGGAAAGCCGCTACCTGAATCAGCGGCAGTGGGATGACAGTTCGCTGTTCGAGCGCACCTTGCATTGGCTGACCAAGACCGTCCTGGGGCGCTTCCTGTTGGGTTCGCCGCTGGCGCTGTGGAAGCTGGCGCGCAACGAGGTCAGGCGCCTGCGCAAAGGCCAGCGCCAGGCGTGGCTGATGTGGCTGAGCCATGGCACCGTGACCGTGCTGATGCTGACCTTCATCGCCCACTACAGCGTGCTGCCGGTGTGGCACTACGTGGCGCTGGTCAGCGTGCCGGCCTTGTCGGTGGCGGCGATCCGTTCCTACTATGAGCATCGCCCGCACCCACAACCGGAACAGCGCACGGTGCTTAACGAAGCCGCCTGGCCGTGGACCTGGCTGTTCCTCAACAATAACCTGCACCTGGTGCATCACGACTTGCCGAAGCTGCCGTGGTATTTGCTGCCCACCGTGTACCGCGCGCGCCGCGAACAATGGGTGGCGCGCAGCGGCGGGTTCCTGGTGCAGGGTTACGGCCAGTTGATCGGCCGTCACGGGCTCAAGGCCATCGACAGCCCACGGCACCCCTTTGCTTGAGAGACGACCATGAGTGACCGCTACGCCGAACTGCTGATGTACGTGGCGCCGCAGCAGGTGCAACAGGCCAATGAGCGCTGGCTTTCGCGCATCCTTGAGCGCCTGGGCGCGACCCGCCGCAAGGCTGATCATCTCGACCTGCGCAGCCTGTGGCGCGCCCCGCAATTGCTGCTGACGCAAACCTGCGGCTACCCGCTGATGACCGAGCTGCGCGGGCAAGTCCAGGTGATTGGCCGCCCGCGCTACGAACTGCCCCACAGCAGCGGCGGCCAGCATTGCAGCCTGCTGCTGACCCGCGACGACAATCCCCGCGTTGCCTTGGCGGACTTCCAAGACAGCCGCGGCGTGATCAACGGCCATGACTCCAACAGCGGCATGAACCTGCTGCGCGAACGCCTGGCGCCGCTGCAGCAGGGCGGTCGGTTCTTTGCCGAAGTCGGCATCAGCGGCGCCCATCGCGAAAGCCTGCGCTGGCTGCGGGAAAACCGCGCCGACCTTGCCGCCATCGACAGCGTGACCTACGACTACCTCGCCCGTTTTGCGCCAGAGGAAGTGGCCGGGCTGAGGATCGTCACTCGCAGCGCGCCCAGCCCGACGCTGCCTTACATCAGCGCGCCGGGCTCAAGTGAACACCTGCGGGAGGCCATGAACCTGGCCTTGCAGGATCTGCCCGAAGTGGTGCAAACCCTCGGCGTACACGAAGTGCTGCCCGCCACCGAAGCGGATTACCAGGTGCTGCTGGATTACCGGCAGCAGGCTGAAGCCGTGGGTTATCCACGCCTCCAATGATCGTTCCCACGCTCCGCGTGGGAAGGCATCCTGTGACGCTCTGCGTCACCATTTCAAAGCAGACGCAGAGCGTCCAAGGCGGCATTCCCACGCAGAGCGTGTGAACGATTGGTTATATAAAAATACCTTTTAAATATTATTAAAGAATAAGCAGCCTTGCTAGGATCGCTCCACCGGAACACCGGACATAACGCGCAACCTACTCAGATGGAGCCACTATGTCCGGCGCCGACACTTCTCACAGCGATTACGTGGGCGGATTGTTCCGCAGTCATTACGACTGGCTGTGCGGCCGTTTGCACCGCCATCTCGATTCCCGTGCCCACGCCGAAGACATCGCCGCCGACACCTTCGTCCAGCTCCTGAGTTCCCCGGGCGTGGCGCCGATCCGCCAGCCACGGGCCTTGCTCACCACCATTGCCCAACGCCTGATGTACCAGCTGTGGCGTCGCCGTGACCTGGAGCGCGCCTACCTCGACGCCCTCGACCAGGACGAAACCTCGCCCGCGCCATCCCCTGAAGATTTGGCGCAGATGCTCGAAGCCCTGCAGGCCATCGACCAGTTGCTCGACGGCTTGCCGGCCAAGGTCAAGGCGACCTTTCTGCTGTCGCAACTCAATGGCCTGACCTACCCGGAAATCGCGGCCGAGCTGGGCATTTCCCAACGCTCGGTCAGCGACTACATGACCCGTGCCGTCAACCGCTGCCTGCGGCTGTGCCTGGAATGAGCGACGAACTGATCGACAGCGCCACTCGCTGGGTGGTGTTGCTGCGCTCCGGCGAGGCGAGTGCCGCCGACTGGCAGCGTTACCATCAGTGGCGCGCCGCAGACCCGCGTCACGAAGCCTTGTGCCAACAACTGGAAACCCGCCTCGGTGTGTTTCAAATTCCGCAGGCCCAAGGCGTCAGCGGCAAGGTATTGCAGCAGGCACTGGACGCGCCATCCAGCCGCCGCACCGTATTGCGCGGTGCCCTGGTGGGCGCTGGCCTGATGCTGGGCGCCGGTTGGCTGGCCCGGCCGGTGGTGGAGGATTTGACCGCCGATATCCGCACCGGCACCGGCGAACGGCGCACTGTAGAGCTGGCGGATGGCAGCGAGTTACTGCTCAACGCCCGCAGTGCCGCCGACATCCAGTTCGACCCACAACACCGCGTGGTGCGCCTGCGCGATGGCGAGTTGCTGGTGAAGATTGCCAGGGACAGCAACCGTCCGTTTTTCATCCAGACCGATCAAGCTCGACTGCATGCCTTGGGCAATCGCCTGTTGCTGCGCGAGCGCGAAGGGCAGGGCCATGTGGTGGCGCTCAACGGCGCCCTGGAGATCGACGGCCAGAACGGTGAACGCCTGCAACTGGAGGCCGGGCACGAGGTGACTTATGACCGCTTCGGCTTCGGCCCGGTGCTGGCCAGTTCCTCGGGGGCGACGGCGTGGATCGACGGTTTCCTGCAAGTGCGCGACCGCCCGCTGGTGGAAGTGATCGACGCACTGCGCCCGTATCACAACGGTGTGCTGCGCCTCGATCCGGCGGTGGCAGGGTTGCGGGTCAGCGGCCTGTACCGCCTCGACAATCCCGACCAGATCCTCGACACCCTGGCACGCACCCTGCCGATCCACATCACCCGCCGGACCGGGTTGTGGGTGACCGTCAGTGCCGCCTGAAAACGGTTCACCTCGGTCAATGTGGGAGCTGGCTTGCCTGCGATGCGAGCACCTCGGCCTCTCAGATGTACCGCAGCGATACCATCGCAGCCTCGCTAAAGCTCGACAGCTCCCACAGTTGACCGCGTCGTTTCCGAATGTCGGTTCTATCGACATAACCAAACGATCTGCAAGTTTTCCCCCGGCCATCCCACATCACTCCCGTAAGCGCTGCGGGGAGCAGCGCTCAGGAGTTTCCTTGGGGGGAGCCAACGTGAGCCCATTCAACCGTACACCGCTTCGAACCTTTGCCCTGGTGCCGTTGGCCAGTCTGTTCCTGTCTTTCGCTGCCAGCGCCGAAGAGGCGCGCCAGGTCTACCACATCGCGCCCGGCCCGCTGGACGAAGTGCTGCTGAACATCAGCCGCCAGAGCGGCCAGGTGATTTCCTTCACGCCGCAGCTGGGCAATTATTCCTCGGCGCGGGTCGACGGTTCGCTGTCGGCGCAACAGGCGGTAGACGCCGCGCTCAAGGGCACCGGCCTGCAAGTCCAGGTCAGCCCGGACGGTGCATTCATCATCAAGGAAGGCGCCAAAGTCGCGCCTGCCAGCAACAGCATCAAGGCGCAAACCGCCGAAGCCCAGGCGCCGACCCTCGACCGTGTGGTCGCCATCGGTACCCGTCGCAGCGACGCCACGGCCCTGACCAGCAGCGCCCCGGTGGATGTGATAAACGCCGAGGAACTCAAGCAAACCGGCGCCACCAGCCTTAACCAGGCGCTGTTCCAACTGCTGCCCTCGTTCAACTTTCCACAGAACAACAGCGCCACCCGCGGCCAGGATCCGAAAGGCGCCTCCCTGCGCGGCTTGTCCCCGGACCAGACCCTGGTGCTGATCAACGGCAAGCGCCGACACACCTCGGCGGTGGTGAACATTTCCGGTGGCGTGCCGTTCATTGGCGCGCAGCCGGTGGACCTCGACATGATCCCCATCAGCGCCATCGACCACGTCGAAGTGCTGCGCGACGGTGCCTCGGCGCAATACGGTTCGGACGCGGTGGCGGGGGTGGTCAACATCGTGCTCAAGGAGCGCGACAGCGGTGGCGGCATCAACACCCAACTGGGCAAATACGCCCAGGGCGACGGCTTCAGCAAAACCACCGATGGCTGGTACGGCATCGGCTTGCCGGGGGATGGTTTCCTGACCCTGAGCTTCAATACCCTGAACAACAAACCCGATGACATCGGCGACAAATACGTCGCCGACGGCCAGGTACAAGACCCGCGCTGGGGCGGTGCCGGGCGCGACAAATACAACCTGGCGGCCAACGCCGAAATCGGCCTGAACGACCAATGGCGCCTCTACAGTTTCGCCACCTTCGGCCAGGACACTTCGGTAAACAACACGCCGCCGCTGCTGGCCAGCAGCCCGAACAACGTGGCCGGGATCTACCCTAACGGCACCATCCCGAAATACCGCTATCGCTATGAAGACGGCGCCGTCACCGTCGGCACCCGCTATGAAGACGAGAGCATCGGCCGCTTCGATTTGAGCGCCACCTATGGCCGCGACGAGCACGACGAACTGGCTTTCAACACCGTCAACCCGAGCTACGGGATCAACAGCCCGACCAAGTTCAACGTCGCCACCCTGGTCAACGACCAGACCAACATCACCCTGGATTACGCCAAGGATCTGAACGTCGACTGGTCGAGCCATCCACTCACCGTTTCAGCGGGCGTCGCCTACCGGCATGAGCAATACCGGCTGGAGGCCGGCGACTACGATTCCTATTCCTACGGTGGCATCGACGGCGTGCAGGTTGGCGCGGTGCAGGCTTCGGGCCTGACCCCGGACGACGCCGGCACCTTTAAGCGTGATGTGGGCGGCGTGTATTTCGGCCTGGAAAACCAGGTCACCGACAAGCTCCAGGTGGGCATTGCCGGGCGTACCGAGCACTACTCGGACTTCGGTTCAGCCACCACCGGCAAACTCTCGGCGCGCTATGACTTCACCCCGAAAGTCGGCCTGCGGGCCACGGTCAACAATGCCTACCACGCGCCCAGCCTGGGCCAGATCGGCACCTCCTGGACCACCACCACCAACCTCGACGCCAACGGCAACCCGGTGCTGACCCGCATGCTGCCGGCCGACAACCCGGCCGCCCGTGCCCTCGGTGCGCAGCCGCTGAAGCCCGAGAAGTCCACCAACTTCTCCCTGGGCCTGGTGCTGCGCCCAACCGACCAGGCCTCGCTGACCATCGACGCCTACCAGATCTCGATTCGTGACCGCCTGCTGTTCAGCGGTGGCATTTCCGGGCCGCTGGCCGAGCAGATCCTCAAGGACGCCGGCTACGGCCAGTACTCCTGGGCGCAGTTCATGACCAACGCCGCCGACACCCGCACCCGCGGCGTTGACATCGTGGGCAAGTACAACCTGGACCTTGAGCAGTTCGGCAACCTGAACCTGTCGGCGGGCTACACCAAGGCCCGCACCGCCATCGAGAAGGTTCACGAAAACCCCAACGGTTTTGAAGTGCTGACCCGTGAATCCCGTGGCTTCCTGGAGCACGGTTACCCGGAAGACAAACTGGTGTTTGGCGCGGTCCACAAGCTCAACCAATGGACCATTGCCCTCAACGAAACCCGTTACGGCAAGTACCGCAAATATGCGTCCAGCGAAGCCAACGCCCAGTACGACCAGACCTTCAGCGCGCAATGGACCACCGACCTGGACGTGAACTACGCCTTCACCAAACAACTGCGGGTGTCGGTGGGCGTCAACAACCTGTTCGACAGCAAGCCTGACGACTACAACACCCGTTTGCGCCAGACCCCGGGCCAGCAATACAGCTACCTGTCGCCGACGGCGCCGGAAGGGGCGTTTTACTACACGCGGCTCAGTTATGACTTTTAAACCCTGATCTTGAAGGGTGTGGAGATCAACTGTGGGAGCTGGCTTGCCTGCGATTGCATCACCTCGGTCTTCCTGGAAAACCGAGGTGTCTGCATCGCAGGCAAGCCAGCTCCCACACTGACACTGCCCACTCTGGATCTGTCTTGAATCTCCAAGAGGCTACTCATGAGAACACTAAAAAACCTGCTCGGTGGCTCGCTATTGGCACTCACCGTCCTGGCACAATCAGCCACGGCCGCCGAACCTGCCAAACCGATCCACTTCGGTGACATCACCTGGGAAAGCGGCAGCCTGATCACCGAAGTGCTGCGCCTGATCGTCGAGAAAGGCTATGGCCTGCCCACCGACACCTTGCCCGGCAGCACCGTGAGCCTGGAGGCCGCCCTGGCCAAGGACGATATCCAGGTGATCGGCGAAGAGTGGGCCGGGCGCAGTCCGGCGTGGGTCAAGGCCGAAAGCGAAGGCAAGGTGTTCGGCCTGGGCGACACCGTCAAAGGCGCCACCGAAGGTTGGTGGGTGCCGGAATACGTGATCAAGGGCGACGCCGAACGGGGCATCAAACCCCTGGCCCCGGAGCTTAAATCCGTCGCCGACCTGGCCCGCTACAAAGACGTGTTCCGCGACCCCGAAGACCCGACCCGTGGGCGCTTCCTCAACAGCCCCACCGGCTGGACCTCGGAGATCGTCAACAGCCAGAAACTCAAGGCCTATGGCCTGACCGACAGCTACGTCAACTTCCGTACCGGCTCCGGCGCGGCGCTGGATGCCGAGGTTGCATCCTCGATCCGTCGCGGCAAGCCGGTGCTGTTCTACTACTGGTCGCCGACGCCACTGCTGGGGCGCTTCAAGTTGATCAAACTGGAAGAACCACCGTTCAACGCCGAAGCCTGGAAGACCCTGGCCGACGCCAACAACCCGCACCCCATCGGTACTCGTTCGATGCCAGCGCACCTGGCGATTGGCGTGTCGGCGCCGTTCAAGGCGCAGTACCCGCAACTGGTGACTTTCTTTGAAAAAGTCGACCTGCCGATTGACCTGCTCAACGGCATCCTCGCGCAAATGGCCGAGAAACGCACCGCGCCGCGCCAGGTGGCCGAAGCGTTCCTGAAAGAACAGCCGCAGGTCTGGCAGCAATGGGTGCCGGCGGACGTCGCGGCCAAGGTCAAGGAGAGTCTCTGATGCGCAAGCTCATCGCAGCCACACTGCTGGCACTGTGCGCCGGGCCGCTGCTGGCGGCAGAACCGGCCACCCTGCGCGTCGGCTACCAGAAAAGCTCGGTGAGCATGGTGCTCGCCCGTGAGCATCACCTGTTCGAGCAAGGGTTGCCGGGCACCAAGGTCGAGTGGATCGAATTCCTCGGCGGCCCGCCGCTGATCGAAGCCCTGAATGGCGGCAGCATCGACATCGGCAATATCGGCGACATCCCGCCGATCTTCGCCCAGGCTGCCGGCATCGACATTCGCTACATCGGCGTCGAGCCCAATGACGGACGCACCGAAGCCATCCTGCTGCCCAAGGACAGCACCGTGCAAAGCGTGGCCGAACTCAAGGGCAAGCGCGTGGCGTTGCTCAAGGGTTCCAGCGCCCACAACCTGTTCCTCAAAAGTTTGTTGCGTGCCGGCTTGCAGTGGAAGGACGTGAACGTGGTGTACCTGTCGCCCTCCGACGGCCGTGCCGCGTTTGAACAAGGCAAGGTCGACGCCTGGGTGGTGTGGGACCCGTACTACTCGGCGGCCGTGGTGGACGGTTCGGCGAAGGTGCTGGGGGATGGCCAGGGGCTGAACCCGGCGGGCAGTTTCTTCATCGCCAGCGGGCCGTTTGCCAAGCAGCACCCGCAGGCGATTGCGGCGATTCTCAAGGTGTTTGCCCAGGCGCAGCGGTTGTCGCTGGACCAGCATGACGAAAGCGTCGCGCTGATGGCCAAGACATTGGGCTTGCAGCCGGCGGTGGTGGAGAGTTACTTCCAGCACCGCTCGCCGACGCCGAGCCGGCCATTGGAAGCGGTGGATATCGCCAACCAGCAACGTACGGCCGACGCGTTTTTTGCCAACGGCCTGATCCCGAAAAAGGTCGATGTGCAGCAGGTTGTGTTCAAGGCCCCATAACTTTATCCCTGTGGCAAGGGAGCTTGCTGTAGGGAGGGAGCTTGCTGTGGCAGGGGAGCTTGCTTTAGGGAAAGAGCTGTTGTGCCGAGGGAGCTTGCTGTGGCGAGGGAGCTTGCTCCCGCTGGGCTGCGTAGCGGCCCCAAAAAAAGCGGGAGCGCTGCGCACTCCAGCGGGAGCAAGCTCCCTCGCCACAGCAAGCTCCTCACCACAGCAATCTCCCTCACCCCATAAAAGCATCTTCAGCATCGACCTTCGCAACCCATCAGTGAGCAGACCATGCAACCGATCTACATCGACTTCCTCAACGGCCTGGACATCGACGAACTGGCCCTGACCAACGACGAAATCCTCAACGCCATCGAATCCAGCCTGGCGATCCAGGGCCGCAGCGAGGCGGTGATCGAGCCGCGCATGCACCTGATTCCCGGCGGTGAAATCAACGGCCACTTCAACGTGCTGCGCGGTGTATTGGGCGGCGCAATCGGCTACGCCGGGGTCAAGGTGGTGGGCGACTTTGTCGATAACTACCGCAAGGGCCTGCCCTCGGAACTGGCGATTCTCAACCTGCTGGACCCGGCCACCGGCATCCCCAAGGCCATCCTGGACGCCTCGGCGATTACCGACATGCGCACCGGCGCCGTCACCGCCATCGGTGCCAAATACCTGGCCCGTCCCGACAGTAAAGTCCTCGCGCACATCGGTGCCCGTGGCACGGCGTATTGGAACGTGCGGCTGCTGGACCACCTGTTCGACTTCGACGAAATCCGCGTGCACTCGCGCCGCAGTGAAAGCCGCGAAGCCTTCGCCGAACGCCTGCGCCGCGACCTCGGCAAGCCGGTGATTGTCACCGACGACTGGGAGTCCACGGTGCGCGGCGCCGACATCGTGGTGGAAGCTTCACGCCTGGATCAGCCGCAACCGTTGCTGCACACCGAGTGGATCAAGCCCGGTGCCTTCGTCGTGCCCTACGGCACCATGAGCGCGGTGGAACTGTCGTTGACCGACATCATGCACAAGCTGGTGGTGGACGATTGGGGCCAGTGCAAGGGCGGGATGTTCGGCGCATTGCGCGCCCATGTCGACGCCGGAAAACTCAGCGCCGAGACCTTGCATGCCGAGTTGGGGCAGATCGTCGCCGGCTTGAAAACCGGCCGGGAAACCCCCGAGGAAACCATCCTGTTCTGGCACCGTGGCTTGAGCCTCAGCGATATCGCCCTGGGCCACGCACTGCTGGAAAAATCCAAACGCCTGGGGATCGGCCAGCGGTTGCGCTGGGCATGATTCACTTCGATCCCGCCGGTTTGACGATTGAGGATTTGCTGTCGATTGCCCGCCAAGACGCACCGGCTGACTTCAGCGATGCGGCCCGCCAACGTATCGACGAAGGGCATCGACTGTTGCTGCGCCTGGTGGCTGAAGGCACGCCGATTTACGGGGTGACCACCGGCCTCGGTGCGGCGGTGGATACGCAGGTCGCGCCGGAACAGGCAAACATTCCTTTGGGGCGTGCGGTGGGCGTTGGCCGCCTGGCCACGCGTGAGGAATTACGCGCGATCACCGCAGCCCGCTTGGCGGGGTTGGCCCAGGGGCGTTCGGGTATTTCGCCGGGTGCGGCGCAGGCGCTGTTGGCGTTACTCAACTGCGGCATGGAGCCCGCGGTGCCGTTGCTCGGCTCGTTGGGCGAGAGCGACCTGGCGCCGTTGGCGCATTTGAGCCTGGCGCTGAACGTGCCATTGACGGGCAAGGATGGCCTGGCGCTGGTGTCGGCCAACTCGGCCAGTATCGGCCTTGGCGCGTTGCTGGTGGCCGAGGCCGAACAGGCTTTGCAGGCCGTGTTGGCGGGGCTGGCGTTGTCGTGTGAAGGCTATCGGGCCAACCTCAGTCCTTTCCAGCCGTGGGCTTCGCGGTTGCGCCCGGCGCCGGGGCAAAGCGGGCAATCAGCTACGTTGCTGGAATTGCTGGCGGGCGGCGAATTGGCCGATAACCCGCGCCGGCTACAGGACCCGCTGAGCTTTCGCTGTGCCACGGTGGTTCAAGGCGCGGCGCATCAAGCGATGCTGCAACTGCGTGAACTGGTTGAGCTGGAGCTTGCCAGCGGTGCGGACAATCCGGCGTTGATCAGCGAAGACGCGTTGGTGCTGGCCACGGCCAATTTCGACAGCACCCATCTCGCGCTGGCGGCCGAAGGCTTGGGCCTGGCGTTGAGCCGTGTGGCGGTGTGCAGCGCCGAGCGGATTGCCAAGTTGCTGTCGCCGGCTTCCAGTGAACTGCCGCGCTTTCTGATCGACCAGCCCGGGCACGTGGGCATGGCCGCCTTGCAGCGCACCGGTTCGGCGTTGGTGGCGGAGATCGGGCACTTGGCCAATCCGATCCCGGCGGTGAGCGTGCCGGTAGCGGATCGCGTGGAAGATTATGCGGGGCAGGCGCTGGCGGTGGTCGAGAAAACCCGGCAACTGGTGCAGCGCGTGGTGTGGCTGGGCAGCATTGAGTTGATCGTGGCGGCGCAGGCGGTGGACCTGTGCGGCACGGTTCAACTGGGGCAGGGCACCCGGCGTATTCATCAGGCGGTGCGTCGCCAGGTGGCGCACCTGGATCAGGATCGTTCGGGGTCGGTGGATGTGTTGGCGTTAAGCGCATTCATCGAAAACGATGGCTTGAAACCCATTCTCTAAAACTATGAAGATCAACTGTGGGAGCTGGCTTGCCTGCGATAGCGGTGTTGGATTCACCATCGCTATCGCAGGCAAGCCAGCTCCTACAGGTTGATCGCATTTCAGGTCATGGATTTTCAGCGGCCAGGGCGGCAATCACCGCCGGCCGCTCACCGACCCGCTGCTGAAACTTCGCCAACGCCGGCCACTGCTGCAAGTCGATATCAAACAACCCCGCCCAGCGCAGCACCACAAACAGGTACGCATCCGCCACTGAGTACTGCGCGCCCAGCAGGTAATCCTGGCGCTCCAGGGTCTGTACCAGAATCGCAAAACGCTTGAACAGCGTGGCCTTGAACAGCGCCTTCACCTCATCGGGAATCGCGTCCTTGAACAACACTCCCAGCCCGCCATGAATCTCGCTGGAGACAAAGTTCAGCCATTCCTGCAAACGCACCCGCTCCCAGCTGCCATTGGCCGGCGCCAGGCCCGCTGCGGGTACCCGGTCGGCCAGGTATTGCAGGATGGCGGCACCTTCGGTCAGTACCTCGCCGTTGTCCAGTTGCAGTGCGGCCACATAGCCCTTGGGATTGATCTGCAGGAAATCATCACCGTCAGCCGTGAGCTTTTTCTGGTTGTCGACGCGAATCAATTCAAACGGCAGGGCCAATTCCCGCAGCGCGATATGGGAGGCGAGGGAACAGGCATTCGGGGAAAAATACAGCTTCATCGGGGCGACTCCGCAGGACAGTTGCCTTCAGTCTCGTGGGCATGGCACCTTGGGTAAAATTAATCTTTCAGAATCCTGCCATAAGGACAGCTACTGCCATGATGAACCTGATGCACTGGCGCCTGCTGGTGGCCGTGGCGGACAACGGCAGCATCACTGCCGCCTCCGAACGAGTGGGCATGACTCAGTCCGCCGCCAGCCAGGCGATGGCGGCCATGGAGGCCAACCTCGGTGCGCAGTTGTTTGTGCGTGAGGCGCGTCAGACCGTGCCTACCGCCCTGGGCCTGCAAGTGATCGAGCAGGCGCGGGTGATGCTCGGGGCCTTGCAGGCGATTCGCACCACCGTGGACGAAGCGCGGCCGATGCTGCGTGGGACGATTCGCATCGCGAGTTTCCCCATGGTGCTGGCGGTGTTCCTGCCGCCGCTGCTGCGTCGGTTCAACCAGCTTTACCCCGGCATCGAGGTCACGGCCCTGGAAGTGACCGACGATGAAGTGAACACCTTGCTCGACGCGAATCTGATCGACCTGGGCGTGGTGCTCAACCCGCCGTCCGAGCGCAATGCCGCCGTGCTGGGGCGCGATAACTGGGTGGCGGTGCTGCCGATGGCCCACGGGTTTTCCCGGCGCCCGGCGCAGGCAACGGTCACGCTGGAAGAGTTGGTGGAGCAACCGTTCGTGCTTGCCACCGGCGGCTGCACCGTCAACGCCCGCAGCCTGGCGCAGGAAGCCGGCCTGGTGCTGCGCGAGGTGCGGGTGGAAGTGCGCGAATGGAACAGCGCTTTCAGCCTGGTGCGTGAAGGCGTGGGAGTGACGCTGGTGCCCGAGATGACCCTGCCGGCCCAGCGCCAAGGCTTGCGCATCATGCCCCTGGCGGAGCCGGTGCATCGCGAGTTTGCGTTGGTGACATCACGCCACCAACCGCCCTCCGCAGTGGTTAATGCTTTGTTGCAAATGCTGGCTGACTAGTGGCCTTGCATAGCGCCAACGCCTGTCTATGCTCACCCAGAACCGTTGATGACGCTCGGCATATAAAGCGTTTCGGATAGGTTTCTCCATAAAGGTCTGCGATCAAGATTCAAACCGTGAATGGAATGCGCCCGCCTGGGCGTCGGGAAAATAAAGGGTGATCTGACATGTTCAACCGCCAACACAAATCCGACCTGCTGGAAATCGAACGTTTCTCCTGCGCCCTTACCGAAGCCAAAGCCAAATTGGCCGCCATCAGCCGTTCCATGGCAATGATCGAGTTTGATCGCGACGGCATCGTGCTGGATGCCAATGAAAACTTCTGCAAGACCATGGGCTACCGCGCCGAAGAAATTCGCGGCAAGCATCACCGGATTTTCTGCGAAGAGGCCTACACCCACACCGATGCCTACGCCAAACTCTGGCGCGACCTGGCGCGGGGCGAGCCCCTCAGTGGCACCTTCATGCGGTTGAACAAGCATGGCCAGGAAGTGTGGCTGGAGGCCAGTTACATGCCGGTAATCGGTGCCGACAACCAGGTGCAGAGCGTGATCAAGGTGGCCTCGGACATCTCGGCGCGGATTCACCGCGAGCATGAAAACCAGAGCCTGATCGACGCCATCGGCCGCTCCATGGCGGTCATTGAATTCACCCCGCAAGGCCAGATCCTGAATGCCAACGACAACTTCCTGAAGACGGTGAAGTATTCCCTCAGTGAAATCGTCGGCCAGCACCACAGTCTGTTTTGTCATCGCGGTGAGACCGATTCGCCGGCCTACAAGGCATTCTGGGCCTCGCTCAACCGCGGCGAATATCACTCCCACCGCTTTGAGCGCAAAGATAAATTCGGCCAAACGCTGTTCCTGGAAGCCTCCTACAACCCGATCTTCGATGCCAACGGGCGCCTGTACAAAGTGGTGAAGTTCGCCAGCGACATCACCGACCAGGTCACCACCTTGCGCACGGCTGCCGACTCGGCTCACGCCACCTCGGTGCAAAACGACGCCTGCGCCCGCAAGGGTTCGGAAGTGGTGCAGCAGACCGTGCAGATCATCGAAGAAATTTCCCGTGACCTTAACGAAGCGGCCGTGAGCATCGACGCAGTGAGCAAGCAGTCGGACATCATCGGCACCATCGTCCAGACCATCCGCGGCATCGCCGACCAGACCAACCTGCTGGCGCTGAATGCGGCGATCGAAGCGGCCCGGGCGGGCGAGCATGGGCGCGGGTTTGCGGTGGTGGCGGATGAGGTGCGCAGCCTTGCGGCGCGAACCAGCCAGGCGACGATCGAGATTGTGGATGTGGTGCGCAAGAACCACGACCTGTCGATCAGCGCGGTGTCGAGCATGCAGTCGAGCCTGAGCCGCACGGGGCTTGGGGTGGAGCTGGCGAATGAGGCGGGGCAGGTGATCCTGGAGATTCAGGAAGGGTCACGGCATGTGGTGGATGCGATCAGTCAGTTCAACTCGACACTGCAATTGCAGTAACACCGCAGATCAAATGTGGAATGAGCTTGTGTGGGAGCGGGCTTGCTCGCGAATGCGGTGTGTCAGTCAGCACATGGATTGACTGACACACCGCATTCGCGAGCAAGCCCGCTCCCACATTTGGTTTGTGGTGTGGCTTAGATCGCAGCCAGGGTTTCTTTCACCGTCTGCGCCTGCGGGTCAGCCGTCTTCGCCGCTACCTGCTGCGCCTGCTGCTCCTTCAGGCGTTCTGCAACTTCCTTGGAAATAGCATCCTGCTTGTCCTGAGGCATGTTCTTCACATCATCCTCGGTCAAACCCTGTTCCTTGAGCAGTTGCTCGCGGATGCGCTCGGCCGGGCTTTTTTTCATGTAGTCGGTGAAGTCACTGCGGGCCGACGTGGTGGAGTCAGTCTTGGCCGTATCGGTGGTCGAGGCGGTTGCGGTGGTGGCTTGCAACTGCACACGGGTCTTGGCGAAGGCGGCATTGATGTTGTCGGCAGTGGCGTCGGCCGCTGCCTGTGTGGTCGATACAGTGGTAGTGCCCTGTTGCACGTTTTGCGCAGCACCGCTGTACAGCGCGCTGGCCGCGGCGTTGGCCGGGTCCATGTCTGCGCGCTTGATGCGTTGGATCGTCGACTGAGCCTGGGGATTGTTGTTGATCAGCATGATCAGGACACCTGTGGATGTGGGCGGTGCCACAGGTGGAGCAATTAGCGTGCCCAGTGGTATGGCCCCGTGTTTACGGGGCTTTTGGTCGCTACCGTCGGCAAGCGTTGGCGTGCCGCCGGCCATTGTTTGCCGCTAGTGGGCAATGTTCTCCAGCGCCAGGTTGCGGGTGCGCGGGCCGAACCAACTGATGGTGATCATCACGATCAACATGCTGCTGGCGATAAACGCCAACACGCCGGGCGTGCCGAGGTGTTCGAGGATCACGCCGATCAACAGGCTGCTGAACACCGTCGACAACCGGCTGAACGAATAGCAGAAACCCACCGCCCGGGCGCGGATGTTGGTGGGGAACAGTTCGCTCTGGTAGGAGTGATAACTGAAACTCAGCCAGGCGTTGCAGAAGGTGATCATCACCCCACAGATCACCAGGCCCACGGCGGTGGTTTGCAGCGCGAACAAACTGCCGAAGATCACCGCGCCGAGCGCCGAGCCGACAATCTGCCATTTGTTCTCAAACCGGTTCGCCACCTTCACAAACAGCAGCGGCCCCAACGGGTAGGCGAGGGTGATGATGAAGGCATAGCCCAGGCTGTGAGTGACGCTCACGCCCTGGCCCGAGAGCAGGGCCGGCAGCCAGTTGCCGAAGCCAAAAAAACCGATGGCCTGGAACACATGAAACACAATCAGCATCAACGCCCGGCGCCGGTACGGCGGTTGCCAGATATCGGCGAAGCGCCCTTGGCCCTGCACGCTGACGGCTTGCGGTTCCGGCTCATCGAGTGGCTTGCCGTGGTCTTTCCGGCAGCGCGCTTCGAGGCTGTCCATGATCTGCCCGGCTTCCTCGAAACGGCCTTTTTGTGCGAGCCAGCGCGGCGATTCCGGCAGGCGCTTGCGCAGTTGCCAGATAAACAGCGCAAATACCGCACTGCTCACCACTACCCAGCGCCAGCCGGAAATCCCGAACGGTGCCTGGGGTACCAGCCACCACGACATCAACGCCACCGCCGGCACCGACAGGAACTGGATGAAAAACGCAAAGGCAAACGCCGAGCTGCGCATGCGCTTGGGCACCAGTTCCGAGAGGTAGGCGTCGATGGTCACCAGCTCGATGCCCAAACCAATGCCCACCAGGAAGCGCATGCAGATGATGCCCAGGGCGGAGGTCTGGATACCCATCAACACGGTGGCGACGGTGTACCAGATCAACGCAAAGGTGAAGATCGCCCGGCGCCCGTAGCGGTCGGCAATCGGGCTGAGCAGGCTGGCGCCGAGGAACAGGCCGAGAAAGGTCGCCGAGGCAAAGGCCGCCTGGTCGGAGAAGCCGAATACGCCCTGGCTGCCGGTGTGGAAAATTCCGTCACTGATCAGGCCGGGGCTGATATAGGCAGTCTGGAACAAGTCATACAGCTCGAAAAAGCCGCCAATCGACAGCAGCGCCACCAGGCGCCAGACAGTGGCGACGGCGGGCAACCGATCAATGCGCGCGCTGATGTGCGCGGCGCGGATCGGGTCGATACCGTCTGCAAGAGAGGGTGAAGACATGGGCAGAAGACTCAATAAGTGATCGGGATCTCGAATGCCTGGAACGCATCATCCACCGGTTGGTAACCCAGCACACGGGTTGTTTCGCTGAGGTCCAGGCGTTTGAAACGGTTATTGGAAATGCCATGGGCGATCAGGTGTTTCACCCCGATGGTTTCCACCGAGCGTTGCAGCAGTTGCACGGCGTCGCGGGGGCTGAGCCAGGCGCTGAGGTCGCGGGCGTTGTTCAGGTCGTGGGTTTCGGGGAATTCAAACGCACCGATGCGCAGGGCGATGGTGGAGAGCGGGGTTTTGGCCGCGTAAAAACCGCACAGGGCTTCGCCGTAGCATTTGCTCACGCCGTACAGGTTGGCGGGCAATACAGGCATGCCCGGCGTGATCTGCCGGTCTACCGGGTAGCCTTCGATGGTCTGGGCACTGCTGGCGAATACCAGGCGCTTCACACCTGCGGCCACGGCGGCTTCGAACAGGTAGGTGGTGGCCAGGATATTGTTGGGCAACAACTCGTCGAAGGTCGCGCTGGCGTGGGGGATGCCCGACAGGTGCACGATCACGTCAATCCCGTCGAGCAGGGCGGCGAGGGCGGTTTTGTCGCTCAGGTCGGCGTGGATGAAACGGTGCTCGCCGAGGGCGAAATCCGGCTCGATGCGGTCGGTGAGGGTGAAGCGGTAGCGGTCTTTCGACGCTTCGAAAAACGTCTTGCCGATGCGGCCACAGGCGCCGGTGAGTAGTACGTTGAGTCCGTTCATTGTGTAGTCCTTGTTTTTAGTTGTGGCCGTCGAGGGCGAAGGTTTTGAAGCCGGGGCGTTGGCTGAGGGTTTCGTAGTAAGCGCTGACCGCCGGGTAGGACGGATGCTCCATGGGCGTCATCCACCAGCGGTGCACCGACAGGCCGATGAGGATGTCGGCCAATGTGAAGTCTTTACCGGCGACGTAGGCACCGGTTTTGATCAGTTGTTCTTCGAGCAGGCCCATCTTGTCGTTCCAGGCCTTTACCGCGGCGGCGATGGCTGGCGCGTCCAGGCCGTCCGGGTTGTTGCGCACCAGGGCGGTAAACGCAGCACCCCAGGAACGGTTGAGTTCGATGGCTTGCCAGTCTATCCATTGCTCGACTCTGGCCCGGGCTGCCGGCTCGACAGGCAACAGGTCGTGGCGTTGGTGCAGGCCCATGAGGTAGCGGCAGATGGTATTGGATTCCCACAGCACGCCGTTGTCGTCGATGATCACCGGGACTTGGGCGTTGGGGTTCAGGGCCAGGAATTCGGGGGACTGGGTGGAGGCGAAGCCGATGCCCCAGTCTTCGCGGTCGTAGGGGATATCCAGTTCCTGGCAGGTCCACAGGACTTTTCGCACGTTGATGGAAGAAGTGCGACCGAGGATTTTCAGCAAATGGCCCATGGTGCTTTCCTGACGAGGGTGAGAAGGCAGGGGGCAATTTAGCAGGGGCCAGAAGGCACGGCGAGGTTGTTAAGTGGGCAGGATCAAAAATGTGGGAGCGGGCTTGCTCGCGAATGCGGTGTATCAGTGATGGAAAGCTCGGCTGACACACCGCATTCGCGAGCAAGCCCGCTCCCACAGTTTGACCGCGTGCGGTCTGTTAGATCAGTGGTGATTCCTGGTCCATCAGCTTGCCCATCAGCAATACGCCCAACTCACTCAACTGGTGAATCGCCAATGCGGTGTCGCGGTCTTTGCCGGTGAGTTCATCAGACAGGTCGAGCAATAACGTGCTGACCGAGGAAAACGTCTCGTAGCTGTTGGCGATCAGGCTTTCGCTGCTGGCGTCGGGGCTGACGGTGAATAAGGCGGGAGGATTTGGAGTTGCTTTGAACATAGTAAGTGCCCTGTATTAGGCCACCCCCATATCGCTACTAAACAATAAAGGAGGCAGCTGCGCGCAGGTTAGTAGACCGGTGGACACTCATAGCCGGCGCACCCGAAGGTGCCCTACGCACAGCCGCCATCAAGCACAGACAAAATCGTCTGACAGATGAAGCTCATGCACTAAGAGTGAACCAGTTCGGGCTACTAAACCCGATCACTGAGAAATTCAGCGACCGGGCAACCTTAGAGAGCCCTACCCAGGCGCACAAGCCGGCGGATTCTGACGTACCTGTAGGTAACGGAGCAAGGCGCTGCCATCAACACCAGCCACTTCCTACAGCTACCGCCTAGGTACTCTCGCGCACCTTCAACTCAAACCCCATGTCCACCACCGGCCGGGCGATCTTGTTGCCCGCCATCACCGTCAACAAATGCTCTGCCGCCCGCCGGCCAATGGCTTCGCGCGGCGTGCTGATGCTGCTCAAGCGCGGCACCATGAACGAGGAAGACGGCAGGTCATTGAAGCCCAGCACCGAGATCTGCTCCGGCACCTTGATGCCATGGCGCAGCGCTTCCAGCAGCGCACCTTGAGCCAGGTCGTCGTTGCCAAAGAAGATCGCGTCCACATCCGGATGGCTGGCCAGCAACTGCAGGAACAATTCACCACCCAGGCCCAGCGACGATGGCCGTGGCGTCAACACTTCGAGTGCCGGGTCATACAACCCCGCCTGTTGCAGAGCGCGCCTGAAACCCTCACCGCGCAACAACGTGCGCTGGTCCAACTGAGCGCCAATGTAGGCCAACCGCTTGCGCCCCCGTGAGATCAAATGCGCCGCCGCTGTTTCCCCGGCGTTCAACTGCGAGAATCCTACGCAGTTCAGTCCGGCGCCCGGGTCCAGGTCCATCATGTACACACACGGCACATTGCTCGATTCCACCATGCGCCGGGCGCTTTCCGTACGGTCAAACCCGGTCAGCAGCAAACCCCGTGGCTGGTAGGCCATGTAGTTGCGCAGCAGGTCTTCTTCTTCGTCACGGGAATAGTGGGTGTTGCCGATCAGCACTTCAAAGCCCTTGGGCCGCAGCACCTGGTGGATGGCTTCCAGGGTTTCGATAAACAGCAGGTTGGACAGCGACGGCACCAACACCACCACCGACTGGCTCTGTGCCGAAGCCAATGCACGGGCGGCCGGGTTGACCACGTAGCTCAGTTCGGCGGCGGCTTTTTGCACTTTTTCCACCAGTTCGGTGGCCACGGTGCTGATGCCGCGCAAGGCCCGGGAGGCGGTAATCGGGCTGACGCCAGCCAGGCGGGCCACTTCATTGAGGGTAGGGCGGCCCGTGGTGCGGGTATTTTTATCGTTCTTGGGAGTCATCAGGCGGCTTGCCAAACAAAAATCGAGGCACTAAGGTAGCGCTGTCTCCAAGACCCTGCAAATTCTTGAACGTCGGGATGCCTGTTCCCGTTCAAACCTTTGGAGCAGATGCACGCGTCACTCCATAAAAATGACAAGACGGCGCGGGAAAAGCCTGTTTTTGCACTAGCCTTACAGCGTGCAAAGGTAGCGCTATCTGCGTCTTGAGGTGTTTCATGAGTCAACCTGTTACTGCCCTCGTGATCATGGGTGTTTCCGGCTGTGGCAAGTCCAGCGTCAGCGAGGCCCTGTGCCTGCTGAACGGCGCCACTGCCATCGAAGGCGACAGCTTTCACCCCGCCGCGAACATCGAAAAGATGAGCGCCGGCCATCCCCTTAACGACGAAGACCGCGCCGGCTGGCTCGACATCCTGTGCGATGAGCTGCGCCGCTCGCTTAAGGCTGGCGAGCATCCGGTGCTCACCTGTTCGGCCCTGAAGAAGAAATACCGCGACCACCTGCGCGAAGCCGCGCCGGGCCTGGGGTTTGTGTTTCTGGAGCTGACCCGCGAAGTCGCCGCCGACCGTGTATCCCATCGCCCCGGCCATTTCATGCCGGCCAGCCTCATAGACAGCCAGTTCGCCACCCTGGAATCCCCGGTGGGCGAGCCGTTGACCCTGGCCCTCAACGCCAGTGAAGACAGCGTTGAAGAACTGGCCGAGCAAACCAATGCCTGGTGGCTCGAACACGGCTTTGAACCAAACAAATAATTTTTTGCCGGACAAGATAGCGCTGTCCGCCTGCACTGAATTTTTTACCGGCTTTAATAACAACAACAAACAGGAGAGACCCCCATGTTTGGCTTGTCCCACGATACCTATCTGCTGCTCGATGCAGTGGTGACCATCATCGGCCTGATCGTGTTGATCACCCGGTTCAAAGTCCACCCGTTCATTGCGCTGATCATCGCCGCAGGCTTTCTCGGCCTGACCTCGGGCATGCCCGTGGACAAGATCATCAAGGCCTTCCAGGACGGCTTCGGCGGGGTGCTCGGCTTTGTCGGGATTATCCTCGCGCTGGGTACGATGCTCGGCAAGATGATGGCCGATTCCGGCGGTGCCGATCAGATCGCGCAAACCCTGGTGCGGGCCTTCGGCAAGGAGAAGGTGCAGTGGGCAATGATGTTCGCCGCGTTCCTGGTGGGCATTCCGCTGTTCTTCGAGATCGGTTTTGTGTTGCTGATCCCGCTGGTGTTTATCGTCGCGCGCCGTACCGGTGTGTCGCTGATCAAGATCGGCATTCCGCTGCTGGCCGGCCTGTCGGCGGTGCACGGCCTGGTGCCACCGCACCCGGGCCCGCTGCTGGCGATCGGCGTGTTCGGTGCCGACATCGGCAAGACCATTCTCTACGGCCTGATCGTCGCGCTGCCTACGGCGATCATCGCCGGCCCGCTCTACGGTTCGTTTATCGCCAAGTACATCCCGGGCAACCCGTCCCAGGAACTGGTGGACCAACTGGCCAGTGAGCAACCGGAATCCAAGACCCTGCCGAGCTTCAGCATCACCCTGATCACCGTGCTGTTGCCGGTGTTCCTGATGCTGCTGAAAACCTTCGCCGACGTCGCCCTGCCGGACGGCCATGTGATCCGCAACTGGATGGACATGATCGGTCACCCGATCACCGCCTTGCTGCTGGCCTTGCTGTTGTCGCTGTACACCTTTGGCCATCGCCAGGGCATTGGCTCCAAGCAAATCCTCAAGCTGCTCGACGCCAGCCTGGCGCCGACTGCAGCGATCATCCTGATCATCGGCGCCGGTGGTGGCTTCAAGCAGATGCTGGTGACCAGCGGCGTAGGTGATGTGATCGGCCATATGGCGGTGACCGCGCAGATCAACCCGATCCTGCTGGCCTGGCTGGTGGCGGCGGTGATTCGTGTGGCTACCGGTTCTGCGACGGTGGCGACCATTACCGGTGCCGGCATTGTAGTGCCGGTGGTAGGGATGATTCCGGGGGTGAACCGCGAGTTGCTGGTATTGGCGACGGGGGCGGGCTCGCTGGTGCTGTCTCACGTCAACGATGCGGGGTTCTGGCTGGTGAAGCAGTACTTCAATATGACCGTGGCCGAGACGTTCAAGACCTGGACGGCGATGGAGACCATTCTGTCGGTGGTGGCGTTGGGCTTTATCATGTTGCTGTCGCTGGTGGTCTAACAGGCACACCGCAAAACAAAATGTGGGAGCGGGCTTGCTCGCGAAGGCGGTGAATCAGTCGACATATGAGTTGACTGAACCACCGCCTTCGCGAGCAAGCCCGCTCCCACATTGATTGGGTTCCTGCCGTTGGATCGGGTCAGGCGTCAGCTTTCTTGACCAGCCCATCCGCCCGGAACATCGCCCGGATGCCCCGCACCGCCTGGCGAATCCGGTCCTGGTTTTCGATCAGTGCAAAGCGCACGTGGTCGTCACCATACTCACCAAAGCCAATCCCCGGCGACACACACACCTTCGCCTCAAGCAGCAGCTTCTTGGCAAACTCCAGCGAGCCCATCGCGGCATACGCCTCGGGAATCTTCGCCCAGACGTACATCGACGCCTTCGGGTTCTCGACCATCCAGCCCAGCTCATGCAGGCCTTTCACCAGCACGTTACGGCGCTGGCGGTACTGCTCGGCAATGTCTTTCACGCACTGCTGATCGCCTTCCAGCGCCGCAATCGCCGCCACTTGCAGCGGGGTGAAGGTGCCGTAGTCGTGGTAACTCTTGATCCGCGCCAGGGCGTTGACCAGTTCCGGGTTGCCCACCATGAAACCGATGCGCCAGCCGGCCATGTTGTAGCTCTTGGACAGGGTGAAAAACTCCACCGCGATGTCCTTGGCGCCCGGCACTTGCATGATCGACGGAGCTTTCCAGCCGTCGTAGACGATGTCGGCGTAGGCCAGGTCATGCACCACCAGCACATCGTACTGCTTGGCCAGGGCGATCACCCGTTCGAAGAAGTCCAGCTCCACGCACTGTGCGGTGGGGTTGGACGGGAAGCCGAGGATCATCATCTTCGGCTTGGGGATCGAGCCACGAATCGCACGTTCCAGTTCAGCGAAGAAGTCCACCCCCGGAATCAGCGGCACCGAACGCACCTGGGCGCCGGCAATCACGGCACCGTAGATGTGAATCGGGTAGCTGGGGTTGGGCACCAGCACCGTGTCGCCCTGGTCCAGGGTGGCCAGCATCAAGTGCGCCAGGCCTTCCTTGGAACCGATGGTCACGATGGCTTCTGTTTCCGGGTCGATGTCCACTTCGTAGCGGTCTTTGTACCAGCGCGAAATCGCCCGGCGCAGCCGCGGAATGCCTTTGGAAGTGGAGTAACCGTGGGTGTCTTCGCGTTGGGCGACGGTGACCATTTTTTCCACGATGTGCGGTGGAGTGGCGCCGTCCGGGTTACCCATGCTCAAGTCGATGATGTCTTCGCCGCGCCGACGCGCAGCCATCTTCAGCTCGGCAGTGATATTGAACACGTAAGGGGGGAGTCGATCTATGCGCGCAAAGCGGCGCGGCGAACGGGGTTCGGCCATTGTTGCCTCGAAATACGTAAGCGCCCGGAACCGTCCGAGCGACGTCGGCCACTGCGGTGGCCTGCGGGGCAGACAATACGGTCGATGATGGCCAATTGTCCAGATGCTGTGGGAAAAATTTCTGTTTGGAGTGCGACGGGGATATGCCCCTATACTCGACGCGGGTATGTTCCCTCATAAGAAGGAGACTGTTCAGATGGATCAACAGACAAAACTGCCGTTACAGCCGCGCATGGAAGAGGGCAAGGCCCTGGTGATCGCGGGTGTGCAAGGGCGTTATTCAAAGGCCACGATTGGCGATATTCCCAAGTTGTGGGAGCTGTTCGACAGCTGCTTCAAAGAGATCAAGAAACGCGTCGGCGGCGTGACCTATGGCGTGTGCTACAACGCCAAACACGATGAATTTGACTACCTGGCCGGCGTTGAAGTACCGGCCAAGGGCGATGTACCGAGCAACTTCCAGTCGATTGAAATCCCGGCCCATCGCTATGCCGTGTTCCCGCATTTTGGCCCGGTGCAGGCGCTGGCGCAGACCTATGAACGCATCATGTTCGAATGGCTGCCGGCCTCCGGGTACAAGGTGGTCGGGGCTGATTTTGAGCGCTACAGCGCCGATTTCGATGTGGGTAAAGGCACGGGCTCCGTGGAAATCTGGATCCCGATCAACGCCGAATCCGCCTGACCGCGCCACCGGCAGGAGCGAGCACGTTCGCTCCTGCAATGGCCTCTCAATACAGCGTGGCCTTGACCCGCTCCGGCATCTCGCGGTCATAGGCTTCGGCGTCGAACGCCCCATCATTCAAGCGCTTGTGAAACGCCCCGGCGGAGGGCAGTGCCGAGCGATCCAGATGCTTTTCCGGGTTCCAGCAATCGGAGCGCACAAAGGCTTTGGAGCAATGGAAATATGCCGCCTCCACCTGCACCAGAATCACCGAACGGGCCGCTTTGCCATTTACTGCAAAGCTCTCCAGCAACTCAGGCTCGATGGAAATCTGCGCCCGGCCATTGACCCGCAACGTCTCGCCAATGCCCGGGATGATGAACAGCAACGCTATACGCGGGTCCACCACCAGATTGCGCAGGGTGTCGAGGCGGTTATTCCCCGGCCGATCCGGAATCGCCAACGTGCGCTCGTCGATAATTCGTACAAAACCTGGCACGTCGCCACGGGGCGAACCGTCGATGCCGTCCGGGCCGGATGAACTCACCACCACCAAGGGTGACGCGCGGACCATGGCCTGGTAGTCCTCGTTGAGAAACGGGATTTCCTTGCGCACGGCCCGTTCGTGGGGGAGGCCGTAGAGGGATTCGAGTTGTTCCAGGGTTGTTAGCATCTTCACCAGCTCCTTATTGTTTAAAACACCCACGCCAACCGGCGCTCATACCCAATCCGCCCCTTATACGCCTCCCCGCTGTCCACCCAACCCTGCTGCAAATACAGCCCCATCGCCGCCACATTGTCCGTGTCCACCGACAGCTCCAGCGCCTTGATCTGCGGCCAAACCAGGCGCGCGGCGGCGGGGAGGGCTTGCAGGCAGGCTTTGCCAAACCCCAGGCCTTGCTGATGGCGATCGACTTGCAACGCATGCAGCGTGGCGCTGTGTTCATCCGCCCAATGGGGCAGGCAGGGTGGGCGTTTGAGCAGCAGGAAGGCCACGGGAATCTCGTCGGCGAGTAACGCAAAGCCTGTCACGCCAGGGTTCGGATTGACCAGCAGGGTGTTCAGCGCACAGTAGATATCGCCGGAAAAACCCAGTTGTTCGGGATGCACTTCCAGGGCGTTGAGTTGCTGTTGTTGCAGGGCAGTCAACGTCTGATAGGCGACGAGGCGGGTTTCCATCGGCGTAGCATCCGAAATCCTACAAAGAAGCGCGGATTCTAGCGGGTTTGCGGTAGTCGCAATTATTTTTTGCGGGACTGTCGATTGGCCCGGGGCTCAGTCGACTAAGGGTGTCTTCAGTGATTTTTCCCGCAAGGAGTATTGCCATGAGCACCGCAATCAGCAGCTTGATCGAACAATGGAAACAGGCGGTCACCGCCAAGGATGTCGAGAAGATTGTCAGCTTTTACGCCGACGATATCGTCGCGTTCGACGCCGTCAGCGCCCTGCAGTTCAAGGGCAAGGCCGCCTATCAGGCGCACTGGAAGGCGTGCATGGAGTTCTGCCCGGGCCCCGGGGTCTTTGACTTCCATGAGATGCGTATCGTCACCGGCGATAACAGCGCCTTTGCCCACTGGCTCGCGCACTGTGGCGGCACCGGGCCCGACGGCGTACTCAAGACCTGCTGGATGCGCGTCAGCGCCGGCTACCAGCGCGTTGGCGGCGAGTGGAAAGTGGTGCATGAACATTGGTCGGCACCGTTCGACATGGAAACCGGCGCCGGTCTGTTCGACCTGAAACCTTGAGCGCCGCGAACTATAGTCAGTTGTCCGAAAACGGAGAATCCCATGAAATACCTCTGCCTGATCTATAGCAACGAACAGGTGCTGCACGACTCGCCCGACAGCCCCAAGGACCCGGAATGTTTCGCCTATGGCCAATCCGTGCAGGCCAGCGGGCGCATGCTCGCCGCCGAGCCGCTGGAGTCGGTGAGCACCGCCACCACCGTGCGCATGCGCAATGGCAAGTTGTCGATCACCGACGGGCCGTTTGCCGAAACCAAGGAGCAGCTCGCCGGGTTTTACCTGATCGAAGCCAAGGACCTGAATGAAGCGATCCAGGTGGCCGGCGGCATACCGGCGGCCCGGGTCGGCAGTGTGGAAGTGCGCCCGGTGCGTGAATTGAATCTCTGATCACAACAATAAAACCCAGGAGGTTTCCCATGAGCATTCAACCCAAACCCGCCGAATTTGAACTGTCCATCAGTCGCTTGATTGATGCCCCTCGCAGCCGCGTGTTTCGCGCCTGGACCGAGCCAGCCTTGTTGCAGCAGTGGTGGGGCCCACACGGCATGACCACTCCCGAGTGCGAAATGGACCTTTGGGTGGGTGGGCAATTTCGCACGCTGATGCGCGCGCCGGACGGCAGCGAATACCCGACCCAGGGCGTATTCCTGGAGATTACCGCCCCCAGTCGGCTGGTGTTTACCGACGCCTTCACCCCCGGCTGGATCCCTTCGGGCCAGCCATTCATGACCGCCGAAGTCACCTTTGAAGAAGTCGGCGGCAAGACCCTGTACACCGCCCGCGCCATGCACTGGAGCGCCGAAACCAAGCAGGCCCACGAAGCCATGGGCTTTCACGAGGGCTGGGGACAGAGCCTCGACCGGCTGGTGACGCTGGTGACCGAAGGCCTGCGCGATTGACGGTGCAGGCCCGGGTTGAAGCGGTTTATCGCAGCGAATCGCGGCGCATCCTGGCGACCCTGATTCGCTTGCTTGGCGATTTCGACCTGGCTGAAGAAGCCTTGCACGAGGCGTTCTTGGTCGCAGTCGAGCGCTGGGGGCAGGACGGTGTGCCGGATAACCCCCGGGCCTGGCTGGTCTCGACCGGGCGCTTCAAGGCCATCGATCGTTTACGTCGCCAGGCGCGTTTTACCCCGTTGTTGCAGGCGCAAGCCGATGCGCTGGAAGCGGCAGACTGGAGCGTTGAAGACGTGGAAGACGACCGCCTGCGCCTGATCTTCACCTGCTGCCACCCGGCGCTGGCGGCGGATGCCCAAGCGGCGCTGACCTTGCGTGAGATCTGCGACCTCACCACCGAGGAAATCGCCCGGGCGTTTCTCGCCACGCCCACTAGCATCGCCCAGCGCATCGTGCGGGCCAAGGGCAAGATCCGCGAAGCGAAGATCCCCTATCAGGTGCCATCCCTGGCGGAGTTGCCCGAGCGCCTGGACAGTGTGCTGCGGGTGATTTACCTGGTGTTCAACGAAGGCTATTCGGCGTCCATGGGCGCCGACCTGACCCGTGAAGACCTGACCCGCGAAGCGATTCGCCTGGGCCGCTTGCTGATGGAGTTGTTGCCGGAGCCGGAAGTGATGGGCTTGCTGGCGCTGATGTTGCTCCACCAATCCCGGCGCCCGGCACGCACTTCGGCCGGCGGTGAGTTGGTGTTGCTGGATGAGCAGGACCGTTCGCTGTGGGATGCGTCGTTGATTGCTGAAGGATGCGCCCTGGTGGAGAAATCCCTGACCACACGCCGCTTCGGGCCCTACAGCCTGCAGGCAGCGATTGCGGCGGTACACGCTGAAGCCGTGAGCGCCGATGAGACTGATTGGCCGCAGATCGTCGGGCTGTATGACGTGTTGCTTGGAGCGATGCCATCGCCGGTGATCGAGCTGAATCGCGCGGTGGCCGTTGCGATGCGCGATGGAGCGCAGGCCGGTTTGCAATTGGTGGACGGCATTCTGGCGCGGGGGGAGTTGGTGGACTATCACCTGGCGTACTCGGCGCGGGGCGAGTTTTGTCGGCGATTGGGGCGAGTGGAGGACGCGCGGCGAGCGTTTGAACGGGCGCTGGCATTGACCCAGCAAGTGCCCGAAAAGCGCTTTATCGAGCGGCGTTTGGCCGAACTCAAATAGTGCAGGCGCCGGAGATCCAAATGTGGGAGCGGGCTTGCTCGCGAATGCGGTGTGTCAGTCAACATTTCAGTGACTGATCCACCGCATTCGCGAGCAAGCCCGCTCCCACATTTGTTCGATGTTGTCTTGATGAATGAGTTACGGCTGCTGACGCGTCGCCGCCAACACGATCTCGCGAATGCACACATGCTGCGGCTGCTGGTAGGCATAGGCAATCGCCGAAGCCACATCATCGGCGCTCAGCACGGTGCCGCCCATGTCCTGTTTCCACGCCTGGTAGCCGGTCTTGATGGCTTCGTCGGTGGTGTGGCTCAGCAGTTCGGTTTCCACCGCGCCCGGCGCAATGGTGATCACACGCACATTGTGCGGCGACATTTCTTCCCGCAGGTTTTCCGAAATTCCATGCACGGCGAACTTGGTGCCTACATAGGCGACGTGGTTGGGGAAGGTCTTGCGCCCGGCTACCGAGCTGACGTTGATGATGGTGCCGCCCTTGCGCTTGACCATGCTGCCAGCCACCGCATGGATGCCGTTCAGCAGGCCTTTCACGTTGACGTCGAGCATCTGCTCCCACTGTGCCGGGTCCTGTTCGCTGACCGCGCCCAGCAGCATCACGCCGGCATTGTTGATGAGTGCATCGGCCGGGCCGAATTGCGCTTCGGCTTCCTTCACCGCCGCCACCAGCGCAGCGCGATCGGTGATGTCGACACCGCGACACAAGGTGTTCGGCAACTCCAGCGCATTCAGCCGGTCGATGCGGCGGGCCAGCAGCAACAGCGGGTGGCCGGCGGCCGACAGCAAGCGCGCGGTGGCTTCGCCAATGCCCGAACTGGCGCCGGTGATGATGATCAATGGCTTGCTCATGATGGAACTCCTGAAATAAGAAAAACAAATAACTGAACGTGGCGCGCAGTATATTTAGCCCTCGACTGGCTGAAAAATGCCTTATTCCTCTGTCTGTCATCGGTATTAACTATGGATGTGCGTCATCTCAAGGCGTTTCTCGCGGTATTCGAGGAACGCAATATCACCGCCGCCGCCCAGCGCCTGTTCATCAGCCAGCCGACGTTGTCGGTGACTATCAAGCAACTGGAAGAAGAACTGGGCGTGGCGCTGTTTCTGCGCCAGCCTCGTGGGGTCGAGGTCAGTGACGAGGCGCGGGTGCTGTACCCGCAAGCCCGGCGCATGGTGGCCGAGGCCGACGCATTGAGCCGCTTGTTTCGCGGGCGCGAAAACCGCATCGCCCTGGAACTGGGGGTGGAAGGGGATATTGCCGACAGCCAGATCGAAACTTTCCTGCGCATGGCGCACCAGGGCCTGCCGGGTTTGCTGCTGACCTTGCAGGAAGGCTGCGAAGGAGAGGGGCGCCTGGCGGTAGAGGAAATGTGCTGCGAGGACGAATTATTCCTGCCGCTTTGGGAAGAGTCCTACGTGATGGCACTGCCGATTGCGCACCCGATGGCGGCGGGCGGCAAGGAGCAGGCCTGGGCGCCGATCGAAGACTGGATCACCTGCCCGCAGCATGATTCCCACCAACGGCTGATGGCCTTGTACGGCCGCTCGCCCCAGGCGGTGGCCGGGCATGCCGGTTCGTTGACCCAGGCGTTGCACATGGTGGCGGCCGGTGTCGGCGTGGCGATGTTGCCGCAGTCGCTGGCGGCGGAGCGGGCCGGGGTGGTGATTCGCCCTTGGCACCTGCCGGCACCGACGCGCCGGGTGGGGTTGTGCTTTGCCGCCCAGGCCCTGGAGTTGCCGGCGTTGCGGGCCTTGCATGAGTATTTCCAGAACAACCGCCCGCCGCAGATTGAAGCCGCCTGACGGCGCCTTTGAATGCACCGCAAATTCAATGTAGGAGCTGGCTTGCCTGCGATAGCGGTGGTGACTGACACACCGCTATCGCAGGCAAGCCAGCTCCCACATTTGATCTTCATCGTTGCGAATAGTGTGTTCCGGCGTTATTCCAGCATCTTGCCCAGCAACCAACTGCCGGCCGGGCCGGGCGGATGCTGGCGTGACCACAACGCGTCCACCGCCACCGAGCGCGGCCAGCCCCGGGCCTTGATTTCACACAGGTGGTCGCCGCCAAACCGCTCCACCAGCCAGCGCGGCAGCGGTGCCCAGCCAAAACCCAGCTGCGCCATTTCCATCAGCATCAGGTAACTGGGCGCTGACCACACTCGGCCCAGGCCGCGGGTTTCATTCGGGTTGATGATGCTCGCCAGGCGCAGTTCGCGGTGTTGTTCCAGGGTGTGCTGGTCGATGTCCGCAAGGTTCGCCAGCGGATGTCTGGGTGAGACAAACAGCGCGATTTCCGTGCGCTCTTCCACGGTGGTGCTGGTGAGGTCCGGCGGGTAAACCTCCTGCATCTCGATAAACGCAATCTGCGCCCGGCCACTTTGCACCAGGGCGATCAAGTCCTCGCATTCGGCGATCAGGCATTCCAGCTCCAAGTCCGGGTAGCGCTGCTCGAAGGCACTGAGGGCGGTTTCGAAACGGTCCGACTGGTACGTATCGGACATCGCGATACTCAGCTTCGGCTCCAATCCCTGGGATAACTGACTGGCCGCCAACTCCAGGCGGCTGCTGGCTTCCAACACCTGCTCGGCGCGTTGCAGCAGCACATGCCCGGCCGGGGTCAGCGTCGGCTTGCGGCTGCTGCGATCAAACAGCACCACATCCAGGTCAATCTCCAGGCTGGCCACCGCCGCGCTGACGGTGGACTGGCTCTTGCCCAGCTTGCGCGCCGCCGCTGAAAACGAACCGTGGGTCGCCGCCTGCACAAACGCCTGAAGCACTTCGTGGGATGCCATGACTATCGCCTTGATCGATGGTTACTGGTTATGAAGTATCGAGTCAAAGGGTAATGATGGCAACCATCGTCACTCACGGAGAACGGGTCATGACACCCACCAAGTCGATTACTGAACGCGTTTGGCAGGCCATTGGTTTTGAAGGTTTGGCCTTGTTGATCTGTACACCGCTGCTGGCGTGGATCATGGATAAACCGGCCCTGGAGATGGGCGTCGTGACCTTGGCCATCAGCCTTATGGCACTGGCCTGGAACGTGATTTTCAACGGCCTGTTCGACCGTCTCAAGGCGCGCCTGCAACTGTCTGGCGGGGTGTGGACCCGCGTGCTGCATGCGTTGATGTTTGAAGGCGGGCTGGTGGCGATCTGTGTGCCGTTGATTGCCTGGTGGCTGAACATCAGCCTGATGCAGGCGTTTATCCTCGACATCGGCGTGTTGCTGTTTTTCCTGCCATACACCTACGTGTATCACTGGGCGTATGACGCCGCGCGGGAGCGGATTATGCAGAAACGGATGCGCACCGCGTAGGAGTCCGGCTTGCCGGCGATGGCGATTTTGGATACGTCATCGCCGGCAAGCCAGCTCCTACAGGGGTTGTAGGGCGGCCACAAAATCGAGGAATGCCCGCACCTTGGCCGCCGGCAAATGCCGCGACGGGTAGAAGGCATACAACGGGAAACGCTCGTCGGGCCAGTCGGGAAACAACTCGATCAACGCGCCGGATTTCAGCGCCGGTGCCAGCCCAAGGTCGAGCATTTGCGCCACTGCATGGCCGTGTTCGCACACGCTGTACAAGGTCCCTGCGTCGTTGACCACCAGCCGCCCGCTGGTGGCGATGTTGACCTGCTCGCCCGGCCGGTGGAATTCCCAGCCAAACGGCCGGCCGGTCTGGGAGTCGCGAAAGTCGATGCACACGTGCTGGCCGTCTTCCAGGTCCTTGGGGTGTGAAGGGCGACCATGCCGCTCGAGATAAGCTGGCGAGGCCAACGTCAGCACTCGCACTTCCATCAGCTTGCGGGCGATCAGCGAGGACGATTGCGGAATGCCAAAACGGATGGCCAGGTCAAAGCCATCCGCCACCAGGTCCCCGAGTTGATCCCGCGTGTGCAGGTCCAACTGCAGCTGCGGGTATTGGCTCATGAATTCACCCAGCACCGGCCCCAGCACCAGCCGCGAAAAGTACGGGTCGATGTTCACCCGCAACCGCCCGCGAACCGTCAGGGCGCTGTCGGCCGCCGAGCTGGCGGCTTCTTCCAGGCCGGCCAGCAGGGGGGCGATTTCCTGGTAGAAACGCCGACCTTCGTCGGTCAATTGCACCGAGCGGGTAGTGCGGTCGAACAGGCGGATGCCCAAGCGTTTTTCCAGCCGCGAAATAGCCCGGCTGACCCCCGAAGGCGTCATCTCGAGGCTGTCGGCGGCGCGGGCGAAACTGCCGCTGTCGACCACGGCGGCCAGTACGCCCATGCCACCGGCCAGTCCTGGATCAAAACTCATGGGTGATTGCCTGTCAGGTATCCGAAAGCATTGATGCTAGCGGAGAATCCGAGCGCGTTACAGAAACATCCCGCCCGAGGCCTCGACCCGTTGCCCGGTGATCCAGTTGCTGCCGTCGGCCAGCAGGGTGGAAATCGCCCCGCCGATATCATCCGGCAAGCCTGCGCGACCGAGGGCGGTGTTGTTGGCGACCATCGCGTTCACGTCCGGATTGTCGCGCACCACGCCGCCGCTGAAGTCGGTGGCAATCGCGCCGGGGGCCAGGGTGTTCACGGTGATGCCACGGGCACCCAGTTCCTTGGCCTGGTAGCGGGTCAGCACTTCCACCGCGCCTTTCATCGAGGCATAGGCCGAATAACCCGGCAGGCTGAAGCGCGCCAGGCCGCTGGAGATATTGATGATGCGGCCACCGTCGCTGATCAGCGGCAGCAGTTTCTGGGTCAGGAAAAACGGGCCCTTGAAGTGGATCGCCACCAGTTGGTCGAACTGCGCTTCGGTGGTGTCGGCGAAGCTGGCGTGGGCGCCGATCCCGGCGTTGTTGATCAGGAAGTTGAAGTGCGCCTGGCCGAATACGTCCTTCAATACCGAGCCGACCTGGGCGGTGAACGCATCGAAGGTGGAACTCTGGCTGACGTCCAGTTGCAGCATGGCCGCCTTGCCGCCCAGCGCTTCGACTTGGGCGACCACGGCCTGGGCTTCGTCCGCCGCGCTGTTGTAGGTACCGATAATGTCGACGCCTTGTGCCGCCAGGTGCAGCGCAGCGCTTTTGCCCAGGCCGCGGCTGGCGCCGGTGATGAGTGCGATTTTACGGGTCATGGTGAAGTCCTCGAGGGTGTGATGGTTCGTGGGACTGAGTGTATTTGTCCGGCCATAACGTGATAAACAGAGCTATGCCGGAATCACTGGCCGGATAAGGCGAACAATCCCATGAACAAACTAGAGTTGCTGCGTACCTTCGTGCGCGTTGCCGAACTGTCGAGTTTCACCCAGGCGGGCGAGAGCCTGGGCTTGCCGCGCTCCACGGTTTCCGAGCATGTGCAGGCGCTGGAAGAGTTGCTGGGCGCGCGCCTGTTGCAGCGCACCACGCGCAAGGTTCAGGCGACCCAGGACGGGCGCGTGCTGTATGAGCGCAGCAAGGATTTGCTGTCGCACATGGAAGAGCTGGAAGGCTTGTTTCGCCAGGATGAAGCGCAGCTGGCGGGGCGCATTCGGGTGGACATGCCCAATGTCATGGCCCGGGAATTGATCCTGCCGCGCCTGCCCGAGTTCATGGACCTGCACCCGCTGATCGAGCTGGAAATCAGCAGCACCGACCGCCAGGTTGATTTGCTGGCGGAAGGTTTCGACTGCGTCTTGCGCGTCGGTGCGCAACCGGACCAGTCGGTGGTAGCCCGCTTGTTGTGCAGCATGCCGATGATCAATTGCGCCAGTGCTGCGTACCTGAAACGCCACGGCGTACCCAGGACGCTCGCTGATTTGGCTCACCATCAACTGGTGCATTACGTACGCCCGCTGGGCTCACGTTCCCCAGGGTTTGAATACGTACAAGGCAACAAGGTGCAGCGGATTCCCATGGCCGGGCGCGTCACGGTCAACAGCACCGACGCTTACCGGGCGGCGTGCATCGGTGGCTTTGGCCTGACCCAGGTGCCCGCCCTGGGCATTCACGATCAACTGGCCAGCGGCGAGTTGGTGGCGGTGCTGCCGGACTATCCGGCGCCGGCACTGGACGTGTCCCTGCTGTACGCCGGCCAACGGCATTTGCCGCTGCGGGTGCGGGTGTTCATGGATTGGCTGGCCGCTACCTTGCAGGCTGCTTTCAACGCCGGGCAGACAACTGCTGCGGCGCCAGGAATGCATCATGGAAGTAATCCCGAAACGCCTGCATCGCCGGCGTGAAATCGCGCTCGCGGTGCCAGGCCAGGCCGACGCTCATGGGCGTGACCTTGTCGGTGACGCTCACGGTTTCGATGCGTTTGCCTTCCAGTGACCACGGGCGATGCACCAGGTCTGACAAGATCGCCACGCCGCTGCCGTTGGCGACCATGCTGCGTACTGCCTCCACCGAACTGGTGCGCAGCCGCACCTTGGGGATTTGCCCGGCCTGTTCCCAGTAGCGCATGGCGCTTTGTTCGGCTTCGTCGACGGTGAGGAAAATGTACGGCTCCCTGGCCACATCGGCGAGGCTCACGGCGGGGCGTTCGCACAACGGGTGATGGCTGGGCAGCCACAGGCGGCGTTCGGAGTTGAAGAGGATTTCCGAGACGATATCCGCGTGGGTGAGGTTGGCGGTGAGCACCACAGCCATGTCGAACTGGCCGTTGAGCAGGCCGTGTTCGATGGCCTGGCGTTCCTGTTCGAACACCTCGATGGTCACGTCCGGGTGCCAGTGTTCCATGCGCTGCAAGTGGTGCGGCAGGAAGTAACCGAGCACGGTGTAGCTGGCGGCCACCCGCAATACGCCGCTGGCGCGGTAGTCCGGCAGCGGGCTGTTCAGGGCATCGTCGACGCTGCGCACAATCACATACGCCCGGTTGAGGAAATGCCGCCCGGCGTCGGTCAGGCTCATGCCCTGGGCCGAGCGCACGAATAGCTGCGCGCCGAGCATCGCTTCCAGCTCCTTGATCGCGGTGGTCACCGCCGATTGGGAGATGTTCAGGTGAATCGCCGCCTGGGAGATCTGGCCGATTTCGGCGGTGGCGACGAAGTAGCGGATTTGGCGCAGGGTCAGGGACATTGTTTCTCCGCTCGCTCCCACGCTCTGCGTGGGAACGATCAGTATCTGGTATCTGATTTTCAGAAGATGGGCCATCTGATAATAGATCTTCCCAAGGGGTCAAGGGGCAGCCTAATTTCCATCGCAAGAACTTCAACGGAGCGACCCCGATGCAGGCAGTGGATTTCAATTCGGACATGGGCGAAGGCTTCGGCCCCTGGACCATCGGCGATGGCGTCGACAGTGAACTGATGGCCTACATCAGCTCGGCCAACATCGCCACCGGCTTTCACGCCGGCGACCCGGGCACCATGCGCCGTACCGTCGAACGCGCCAAGCAGTTGGGCGTGGCGATTGGCGCGCACCCGGGTTTTCGCGACCTCGTAGGTTTCGGCCGACGCCATATCAACGCCCCGGCCCAGGAGCTGGTGGACGACATGCTCTATCAGCTCGGCGCCCTGCGGGAAATCGCCCGGGTGCAGGGCCTCACGCTGCAACACATCAAGCCCCACGGCGCGCTGTATATGCACCTGGCGCGGGATGAAGAAGCGGCGCGGTTGCTGGTGGAAAACCTGCAACGGCTGGAGCCCACGCTGCTGCTGTATTGCATGCCGAATTCGGTGATCTGGCGTATCGCCAAGGAACTCGGCCAGCCAGTGGTGCGGGAGTTTTACGCCGACCGTGAGTACGATCTCACCGGCTCCATCGTGTTTACCCGCAATGTGCGGGCGCTGGATCCGGCGACGGTTGCGGCGCGTGTCCTGCGTGCCTGCCAGACCGGCCTGGTGCGCACGGTTGAAGGCGAAGACCTGTTTATCGAATTTGATTCCATTTGCCTGCACAGCGACACCCCCGGCGCCCTTGAACTGGTGGAAGCCACCCGTGAAGCGCTGGATCAGGCGGGCATCGAAGTACGCACACCCCGCTGACCGACACCGGTGCCCAGACACCGGGTCTGATTGATTTTTTGCCTGCCTTTCTACAATGATTCCAAGAGGAACAGACATGGCTGAATCTTCCCCGATCCGCTACAGCTTTGGCGGTGATGAACACCTGTTTGCCGAGGTCAGCGAGAGCATGTCCCTGGAGGCTTTCTTCAAGGGCATGGCCGTCACCCGCGCGGTGGAACGCCTGGCCCTGGACGGTGTGCTGGACGTCTGCCTGGCAAATGCCTCGTTCCAGATTCGCTTCGACCCGGACCGCATCGCGCCCCACGTGTTGCTCGACGCGGTACAAAGCGCCGAAGCCCAGGCCGTGGCCGAACGTACCTTGCACACCCGCATCATCGAAATCCCGGTGCTGTACAACGACCCCTGGACCCATGAAACCCTGATGCGCTTTCGCGACCGTCATCAGGAGCCGACCGGCACCGACCTGGAATACGCAGCGCGGATCAACGGCCTGGCGGATGTGGACGCGTTTATCGCGGCCCACAGTGGCGCGCCGTGGTTTGTCTCGATGGTGGGGTTTGTGGCGGGCTTGCCGTTCATGTTCCAGATGGTGGAACGCGAGCGGCAGTTGCAGGTGCCCAAGTACCTGCGCCCACGCACCGACACGCCGAAATTGACCCTCGGCCACGGCGGCTGCTTTGGCTGTATCTATTCGGTACGCGGCGCCGGCGGTTACCAGATGTTCGGCGTCACCCCGGCGCCGATCTACGACCCGCAACAGCAACTGGCTTACCTGAAAGAGCACATGGTGTTCTTCCGCCCCGGCGACATCGTGCAGTTCAAACCCATGGACCGCGACGCCTATGACCTGGCCGTGGCAGAAGTGGACGCAGGGCGCTTCGACCTGCGCATCCGCCCGGTGGAGTTTTCCCTCGACGCCTTTCTCGCCGACCCCATCGGCTACCCGAAAACCTTGCAGGAGGCGCTGGCATGATCAAGGTACTCAAACCCGGCCTCGCCACCTCCGTGCAGGATCTTGGCCGCGAAGGTTATTACCACCTCGGCATCCCGCCATCCGGCGCCCTGGACCAATACGCGTTGAGCGCGGCCAACCACCTGGTGGGCAACCCCATCGGCGCTGCCGGGCTGGAATGCACGTTGATCGGGCCGGAGCTGGAGTTTCAGCAGGATGCCCTGGTGGCGTTGTGCGGGGCGCTGATGTCGCCGCGCCTGGACGGCGTGGTGGTGCATCAGGACACCGCGTTTGAAGTGCGCGCCGGGCAAGTACTGCGCTTTGAATTTCCCAGGGCCGGCGCGCGGACTTACCTGGCGGTGGCCGGTGGCATCGATGTGCCGCTGGTGTTGGGCAGCCGCTCGACTTACACCCTCGGCGCATTGGGCGGGTTTCAGGGGCGGCGGCTGGTGGAGGGTGATGAACTGCCCGTGGGCGAAGCCAGCGGCAAAGGCCGGGCGGGGAACAGTTTGCCCATGGCGTTGCGCCAATCGGTGGGTGGGGACGTGACCCTGCGGGTGGTGCCGGGGCTGTATTACGAGCGACTGACGCCCGCCGCCAAAAGCAGCTTTTTTGCCGAGCCCTGGACGGTGGGGTCGGAGGCCGACCGCATCGGCTATCGCTTCAAGGGCGGCAATGCCTTGAGCTTTCAGCCACGGGAACAGCCGTTTGGCGCCGGGTCCGATCCGTCGAACATCGTCGACAGTTGCTACCCCATCGGCTCGATCCAGGTGCCGGCGGGCCTGGAGCCGATCGTGCTGCACCGGGACGCGGTGTCGGGCGGGGGCTACGCGATGATTGGCACGGTGATCAGTGCCGACCTGGATCTGATCGGGCAGATGCAACCGAACCAGCGGGCGGGGTTTGTGGCGGTGACGCTGGAGGAAGCGTTGGAGGCGCGGCGGGTGTACAAGAAGCGGCTGAAGCTGATGGGCGGGTTGTTTAATACCTGAGAACGCCGCCGAACCCCTGTGGGAGCTGGCTTGCCTGCGATAGCGGTGTATCAGTCACCACCGCTATCGCAGGCAAGCCAGCTCCCACATTTTTATCGGGTTGTGTCAGAACAATTGGGTGAATAGCCAGTACAGGCTGCCCGATAACAGAATCGCCGCCGGCAAGGTCAGCACCCAGGCCATCAGCAAGTTGCGGATGGTCTTCATCTGCAAGCCACCGCCGTTCGCCACCATGGTCCCGGCCACACCCGACGACAACACATGGGTGGTGGACACCGGCAAGCCATACATGTCTGCCGCGCCGATGGTCAGCATTGCCACCATCTCGGCGGATGCGCCCTGGGCGTAGGTCAGGTGGGTCTTGCCGATCTTCTCGCCCACGGTCACCACGATACGTTTCCAGCCGACCATGGTGCCGAGCCCGAGGGCGATGGCCACGGCGATCTTGACCCACAGCGGGATAAACCGTGTGGCGTTGTCGATCTGTTGCTTGAACAGTTGCAGCTTGTTCTGGGTGTCGGCGTCGAAGTTGCCGACCTTGCCCTTGTCCATCAGGCGGATGGTTTCGCTGGTCAGGTACATGTCGTTACGCACGTTGCCCACGGCCTCGGCCGGAACGGCGGCGAGGGAGCCGTAGCTCTTCACTTCCTCACCGATATGCCCGGTGATGGCGGCCAGGGCGGGCACCAGTTCCGGGGTGGCTTCCTTGGTGCGTACGTAGGTCGACAAGGTGCCGCGAGAGTCGGCGGGGGCCAGTTGCGGCGCCGCTTTTACCAGGGCGGCCTGGGTGACTTCGGCCACCGCGGCAAACTGCAACGACTCACCGGCCGGCATGGTGCGGTTCAGCGCGTAGGCCATTGGCAGGGTGCCCACCAGGATCAACATGATCAGGCCCATGCCCTTCTGGCCATCGTTGGAACCATGGGCGAACGACACGCCGGTGCAGGTGACGATCAGCATGCCGCGAATCCACCATGGCGGCGGGGTATCGCCTTTTGGCGCCTTGTACAGCGAACGGTTTTTCACGAAGGCCCGCAGCGCCAGCAACAGCAGGGCGGCGAAGGCGAAGCCGATCAGCGGCGACAGCAGCAACGCATAACCGATCTTGATCGCCTGGCCCCAGTCCACACCGCTGGTGCCGTCGCGGCCATGCATCAGTGCGTTGGCCACGCCCACGCCGATGATCGAGCCGATCAAGGTGTGGGACGACGACGCCGGCAACCCCAGCCACCAGGTGCCGAGGTTCCACAGGATCGCGGCGATCAACAGCGCGAAGATCATCGCAAAGCCGGCCGAGGAGCCCACCTGCAGAATCAGCTCTACCGGCAGCAGGGCGATGATGCCGAACGCCACCGCGCCGCTGGATAGCAGCACGCCGAGGAAGTTGAAAAAGCCCGACCACACCACCGCGAAATGCGGTGGCAATGAGTTGGTGTAAATCACCGTGGCCACCGCGTTGGCGGTGTCGTGGAAGCCGTTGACGAACTCGAAGCCCAGGGCGATCAACAGCGCCACGCCCAGCAGGAGGAACGGCGTCCAGGTGGTGACCACCGTGCCCAGCTCGTGCATGTCGTGCATCAGGCTGTAGGCGGTGAACAACAGGCCCATGGCGAGTACGGCGAAGAAAATGATCACCGTCACCAGGCCGGGTTTTTTGTCCAGGCGCGGTTTGGGATCGTTGGAGACGGAGGCGGTGGAGGCGGTCAGCGAAGGGGTTGCCATGCCGGAACATCCAGTGTTGAGGGAGGATATCCGTCATGATCGTTGCAGAATGTTACAGAGATGCTGCGGTAAATCAGTGTTTAGGGAATTGAAGTTGCCGCCGGTCTATAAAACACCGCCGATAAAATGTGGGAGCTGGCTTGCCTGCGATAGCGGTGATCAGTCACCACCGCTATCGCAGGCAAGCCAGCTCCCACACTTGATCGCATTTCAAATTCAATAATCCTTGCGCTTGCGAAACGCCCAGCGTCCGGCAATCAGGGTGAATGTCGCCACCAGCGCCACCAGAATCCAGAAGCCTTCCGGGTCTGTGGAGAGCGGCACGCCACCAACGTTCATGCCAAAAAAACCGGCAATGATGTTGATCGGCAACGCCAGCACCGTGACCACGGTCAGGGTGAACAACGTGCGGTTGCTCTGTTCGTTGAGGTTGGCGGCGATCTCTTCCTGCAGCAGCTTGATGCGCTCACCCAACGCCATCAGGTCGTTGATGATCAGCGCAAACTCCTCGGTGGATTTGCGCAGCTCTTTCACGTCTTCCTTCTGCAGCCACTGGGGCGGGCGATTGAGCAGTCGCAGCAACGAGCCCGGCTCCAGCGCCAGCAACCGTTGCAGCCGCACCAGCACCCGGCGCGCGGCACCCAGTTCGGCGCGGTTGGTGGACAGGCGCGACGACAGCAACTGGTCCTCGATCTGGTCGACGCTGAGGCTGGTCTTGCGCACGATCTGCGTCAGCACCTCGCCCTGGTCCCGCAGCAAATGCACCAGCAGTTCCAGCGGCGAGCGAAAGTGCTCACCGGCCTTCACTGACGAGCGCAGCTTGTCCACCGAGTGCAGCGGTTGCAGGCGCGCGCTGATCAGCAGCCGGCTGCGGGCGCACACCCATAAGGTGGAAATGTCTGAAGAGACCATGCTGCTGAAGTTGAACACCACGTCGTTGACCACCGCCAACAAGGCCGAGTCCACGTGTTCGATGCGGGTGGAGCGCGAGCCTTCGTGCAAGGCCTCGAAGAATTCTTCCGGCAGGTTCAGGTGCGCCTGCATCCAGCGCTCACAGGCGGCGTGGGCCAGGTTCAAATGCAGCCACAGAAATTCTTCGGGGTCACCGGGTTGCTGCAAGGCCGCCAGGGCGGTGGCTGAGTCAATCTGTTCGCCCTTTTCACCGGGGCGGAAACGAAAACCGTAGAGCAAGCCAAACAGGTCGGAGTCCTGGTGGCTGTGGTCGATGCTGTGGTTCATGGAGGCTCGCAGGGAAAGTGCCTGTAGGAAATTTCACAGGTTCACTTGAGCGCATCATGGCAACAGGATTTGACGGTTTTGTGACGGTTTGAGGTGGCCGTCAATCACCCGCGGGCAAGCTGAAGCTGAACACCGTGCCGTCCTGCTCGTGGGAAGACACTTCCAGCCGCCCGCCATGGGCGTCGGCAATCTGCTTGACGATGTACAACCCCAGGCCCAACCCGGCCTGGGGCAGGGCGCCCGTCGGTCGGGAGTAGGGCTGGAACAGCAGCGGCATGGCTTGCTCACTGATCAGCCCAAGGTTTTTCACCGTTAACTCAAACGTGCCGGCGTTGACCTGCGCACTGACTTCAACCGGTCCTTGCGGGTTGCCGTGGCTGATGGCGTTGGCCACCAGGTTGGAGAGCAATTGCGCGAGCCGCTCGCGGTCGCCTTTCACACCCTTGAGATTGCCGATGCGGGCGTGGATCAGCCGCTTGGGGTGCACGTGCTGCACCTCTTCCACCACATGCTGCAAAGTGTCTTCAAGCCCGGTGCATTCACTGATGTTCACCGGGATGCCGCTGCCCATTCGGCCACGGGCAAAGTCCAGTACGTCTTCCACCAGTTGCGAGGCCCGGCGGCCGCTGGCCAGCATGTGCCGCACCAGGGTGTCGGTGGCCGGGTCCGGGTGTTTGCGCAGCAGCCGTTCGGCGCCGACGTTGATGGCGAACAGCGGGTTGCGCAGGTCGTGGCCGAGCACGGCGATGAATTGTTCGCGCAGTTCGGCGGTTTCCCGCTCCTGCTGCAGGTCGGCCTCGGTCTGCTGGAGGCTTTCTTCGGCTTCGATCTGCAGCGACAGCACCCGGGCAAACGACTCCATGGTCGACTGGATGGTGCTGCTGCGCAGTTGCGCCGGGTTCGGGTCCAGGGCACAGATGGTGCCGAAGAAACGCCCGTCGGTGCGGAACACCGGCACCGAGATGTAGCTTTCAAAGTGGTAGATGCGCGGCGTGTGGTGGTCGCGGTACAGCGGGTCTTCGCTGGCTTTGTCGATCACGATCGAGACGTGGGAGTCGCGTATTTCGTGGCACAGGGTGGTGGTCAGGTCCAGCTCGCCACCCACGGGCAGGCCGAAGTCCAGTTGGTCGCGCACGGCGCAGGCGGTCCAGGAATCGTCGGTGACCCGGGCCACGGCCGCAAAACGCAAGCCGGTCATCTCGCTGACTACCTGGAGAATCGCCGGGACGGCGCTGATTCTGCCAATGGTGGCAATGTCGACGGCTTTTTGCCCCATGGCGAACGGTTCCGGTCCTGATGCTGCTGGCGTTGTGCCTTGGCTGATGGTTGGGATTCTAGCGAGCTTGGCGGCGTAAGGTACAAATTCGTTCACGCTAATTAGACTAATTGCTCTTCTGGGCGACGAGCGCGCATAAAAAAGCCGCGCGGCCCGAAGGCGGCGCGGCGTTTTTGCAGTTCAACTCAAGTGTCTTGCTTGTTTTCCAGGACTTCGCCGGTCTTGGCATCCAGCTTCACGTCCCACTTCACGTTGCTGGTGTCACGCAGTTCGGTCTCGTAGACCAGGCGGCCGGCTTTGTCTTCCAGTTCGGTGTCAACGATGGTGGCGCCTTTGTGCTGGGCCACGGCCTTGGCGTTGAGCTTTTCAAAATCCATCACGGCACCGGACTTGAGCAGGCTCGGAATCTGGTCCGGGCGAACATCGGCCTGGGCCAAACCGGCGGTAAGGGTCAAGGCGGCAGCGGCGAACAGAGCGGTCAGGTTTTTCATGGTGTGATCCTTTGGGGTGAGCTGTTTAAGTGGGATCAGGTTAACCAGCGCAACTTAACTCACCCTTAAAATTGCGCCGTTTGTTCAATCGGCGGCGAGTGCGGGGTTTCATGCTGGCGTCTCACTTACGGGAGGCACAGATGAAACAGTTAATGGCCTGGGTGTATGCGCCCTTGTTCTGGGCGGGGTTTATCGGGTGGGCGCTGTGGCTGGTGCAGAGGGATGCGCTGCAGTGGCTGGGGCTGGTATTTGTTCTGGCGGTGGCGGTGTCGTTTATCGCCGAGTGGTGGTTGCCCTATGAGCCGCAGTGGAATCGCAACCAGGGTGATCGTCGTCGCGACTTGATTCACGCGTTGGTCAATGAGGGCCTCAATGCGGCGGGCTTGTTGATCTTGCCGGTGCTGACCGCGCTGTTGGCCGTCGACGGTGTATGGCCGCGGGCGTGGCCGCTCTGGGCGCAATTGCTGCTGGCGATCTTCATTGCCGATGCGGGCATCACCCTGATGCATTACGCCAGCCACCGAGTCGCTGCCTTGTGGCGCCTGCATGCGGTGCACCACAGCGTGCAACGGCTGTATGGCTTCAATGGCTTGATGAAGCATCCGTTGCACCAGATGCTGGAAGCCACGGCCGGGTTGGCGCCGTTGATCCTGCTGGGCATTCCCACGGAGGTGGCGCTGCTGCTGGCCCTGGCGATTGCCGTGCAGCTGCTGTTGCAGCATTCCAATGTCGACATGCGCCTGGGGCCGCTGCGCTGGGTGTTCGCCTGGGCGCCGGTGCATCGTTTTCATCACATGAAATATGGCCGGGCTGGGGATGTGAATTTTGGCTTGTTTTTCAATCTGTGGGATTGGCTCTTGGGTACGGCGTTTTACAGCCATGACTATCGAATGGGGCAGGGCGACTTGGGGATTGGCAGCCGGCCGGATTTTCCGCGGGAGTATGTGGCGCAGTTGCGCGATCCGTTCAGGACGGTGCAATTGAGCAAGGAGCCGCCGGTTCCCGCAGGTCTAGTCCAGGATTCGTACGTGCAGGTTGCGCAACGACGCCCCGGCCGTGACGCCGAATAGTTGCTTCATGGTCCGGGAAAAATGCGCCGAATCGGCGAACCCGGCGCCATGGGCAGCCTCGGTCAAGGTGCTGCCGCCGAGCGCCAGTCCCAGCGCCACCCGCAAGCGCCGCCACAACACCAGGCGACGTACCGGCAAACCCAGTTGGTTGGCGAACAAACGTTCCAGCTGGCTCAACGAAACGTGCGCCGCCTGTGCCAGGGCGTGGGCCGAGACCTTGCCACTCAGTTGCTGATCCAGCGCCGACAGCGCGCGCTCCACCCTGGCATCTTCCAGTGCGCGTCTCGGCAATTGGCGCAGCGTGCGCTCGAGTGCTTCCAGGGACCGTTCACTGTCGGCCAGGGCGGCCTGCAAAGAGTCGAAGTCAAAGGCGCCGGGTTCGGCATACACCATCAATACCTCACCATGGGTTTGGAGGATGGCGTGGGGCATTCTGGACGGGATAAACAGGCGATGGGCCGTGGTGGCACGGCCATCGAGGCTGGCCGTGACCGGCCCGCCCGCGGAGAACATCAGCTGATGGGCATAGTGTGCATGGGGCGCGGTGCGCCCCGGTGTGCCCTGGATCAGCCCGTAGTCAGGCCCCAGCCACAGGCGACCTGACCATTCGGGGCTCACTCAGTAACCGTTGTCCTGCAGCAGGTCGGCCACACTCGAGGACGGCCAGCGCTTGTAGTACTTCAGCAGTTCGGCAGCGCGGTTGGTGAAGATGCCGTCGACGCCGGCTTTCATGACCTTGTCGAAGTCCACCGGCTCATCCACGGTGTACACGTGCACCAGCAAGCCCTTGTCGTGGGTCAACTGGTTCATCTCGGGTTTGACCAGGTCGGAGTAGCTCTGGTCGCCCAGGTTGGTCAGTTGTGCCGAAGGGCCGGTACCGATGGCGCCCAGGCTCTTGGCCTCGTCGATCCATTTTTCGAACTCGGCGGCGTCCTTCGGCTCCTGCTTGGCGTAGTAGGCGGCTTTGCTCGGCTCGCCGGACTCGGCGAAGGGCACCTTGGATTTCGGTTCGATGCTGCCTTCACCTACCCACAACAGCAGGATTTTCGGGGTGTTGGGCATCTCTTTTTGCAGTTCTTTCAGGCTGTCTTTCTCAAAGGTTTGCAGCACCACGCGGCCCTTGCCCTGGCCGACGCCGATGTTTTTCTGGGCCTGGTTGGAGCCGGTGGAGCTCAACCAGCCTTTATCCAGCAGTTTGTTCTTCAGGTCGGCCTCGATGCCCGGGAATTGCTTCGGCTCCTTGGTTTCGATGTACAGGCCGGGTTTGTGCTGCGGGTTGCCTTCGGCGATCTTGATGATTTCGTCCAGGCTGAGGATTTTCAGGCCGACGAAGCCCGGGCGGGCACGGTCCGGGTAGGCGGCGTTGAACCAGCTGCCGGCGTCCAGGGTTTTAAGCTCGGCCCAGGTGAACTCGTTGGCCGGGCTGTCCTTGCGCTCCGGGAACTTGGTGGCGACGTCGGTGGTGCGTTGCAGGTTGTTGTCATGCAGGGCGAATAGCACGCCGTCCTTGCTGCGCTGCAGGTCCATTTCCAGGTAGTCGGCACCCAGGTCGCGCGCGACTTTGTAGGCGGCGGCGGTGGATTCCGGTGCATCGAAGGAGGCGCCACGGTGGGCAATCACGGCAGGGTGCGGGATGCCTTCGTTGGCCGCGAGTTCGGTAGGGCTGATCGGGCTTGCCGCCTGTGCCTGGCCAAGGCCCAGCATCAGGGCCAGCAGCAGGGCACTCTTGGTAAACGTGACAGGCATATGCGAAGTCCTTTCGTGGAGGTAACTTTGAGAAGGGCTCCTTTTTAACAATTGCTTGCGAATGGCGCTATCACCAAACCGACATTAACGTGTTCACCGGCCATTTTTCTGCACTTTTGTGCGGTGCGATGCAGTACTCTTGCCTTGAATTGCCCCATCAGAGGGCAGATTTTCCTGCCACGCGTGTAAACCATCTTTCCAGTCCAAGTAGGACTTTTCAGTGAGGTTTACCATGCGCATCACCTCCGAGCTTATCTGCCAGGCCGCCGACCAACTCCAGGGTTTTGTCGGCCTGAACCGCAAGACTGGCCAGTACATCGTCCGTTTCAGCGAAGACTCCTTCGGCATGGACGTGGCCGATGACGGCATTATCCCAACCGCCGAGTTTGTCTGGCTGCCGATCGACGGGCAGGCCATGACCTTGTCCCGCGAGCGGATCCAGTTGTTGCTGGACCAGAACATCGACGATCGCATCAACATCACCGAACCGCTGCGGGTGTACATGCGTCGGGTGGAGATTCCACAGATCAGTGCGGTGCGCAGTCTGGTCAGTTGAGTGCCGCATAGCCCTGCGGCTGGAGCGCTTTTTGTGGCTAGGGAGCTTGCTGTGGCAGGAGGCTTGCTGTGGTGAGGGAGCTCCCTCACCACACAAGCTCCCTCACTACAGCAAGCGCCCTCACCACAGAGCCTCCCTTGTCCACATTAAGTGTTTTACACAGGCTGAGGTTTCAGCGCTCGAACGCGTAAGACCGCTCCACCTTGCACACTCGTGTATGGCACGCCAAGTACCAGGTGGCGCGGCCCTGTTCGCGCACCTCAGTGTGTTCGGCGTGCTGCTTCCACGCCAGGATCGCGGCTTCGCTGCTCCAGTAGGACACCGTGATACCCAGCCCGTCGTCCCCGCGCGCCGATTCCACGCCGAGAAAACCGGGTTGTTGCCGGGCCAGTTCCAGCATGCGGTCGGCGGCTTGTCCGTAACCGTTGTCACCTTCAGTGCGCAATGAACTGAACACCACGGCGTAGTACGGCGGTTTGGGTGTCTTGGCGATCATGCGCAGGCCTTCAGCAGCGCAATGGCCAGCGGCGGGGTGACGTCTTTAAGCGCCGCACGTTCCGGCTGGAACAGGGTGGCGACAAAAAACGGATGGCCCAGCAACTCCACCGCCCGCAGGTCACCCGCCGAGTCATGGCCGCTGGCAATCAGGTCGGCTTCCAGCAATGCGCTTTCGAAGTCTGGATTGATGCCATAGCGGCAACGGTAGCCTTCATGGATATCCAGGGTGGCGTAGGCCTCGGCGATGCGGGTATAGGCCATCAAGCGGATGGTGTCGGTCGCTTCCACCAGCGCACAGGTCAGGGGCGTGAGTACTGCACGGGGCGAATCGGGAGCCAGTTCGCCGTGTTCTGCGTCGGCCCAGCCCAGCACGTTGCGGGCATATTCCAGCACCGCGTGTTGAAAACCGCCGCAGGTGCCGAGGAAAGGGCGCCGCTGTTCACGGGCATAACGGATGGCCAGCAGGGCGCCGTCCAGATCACGGTAAGGGCTGGCGGGGACGCACCAGAAGCCGTCGTAGTGCTGCAGTTGTTCGGTGGATTTGATCGTGTCGGTGGCCAGCCAGTCGAACCGCACCGTCAGGCCCAGCGCCGCGCCGGCCTGTTGCAACGCCAGGGGAATGGCCTGGTGGGCGGTGACCTGTGCATCGTAGTCGCCGATCAGGGCCAGGTGCAGGGTGGTTTTATTCATCGAGGGTATCCGTGGCTTGTTGAGTCCTGGCGCTCACTATAGATTGGCGTTCACGCAATCAATATTGGCGTTAACACACATGTTCAATGCAGCGGCGCACTATCAGATCGACTACCCAGACCTTTCCCTGATCCTCGCCCTGGTGCGCGGCGGCACGCTCGCGCGGGCGGCGGCGTTGCTGCGGGTGGATGTGTCTACGGTGTTTCGCGCAGTGCGGCGGCTGGAGACGGCACTGGGCCAGACGCTGTTCGAAAAGAGCCGCGCCGGCTACCTGCCCACCACCTTGGCCACCACCCTCGCCGAGCAGGCCGAACGTGCCGAACAGGCGCTGGAGGCAGCACGTGTGGGAGTGGAGCAGGGCGGTGAAGTGATCAGCGGTACGGTGCGCCTGACGTGCACGGACTCGGTATTGCAGTCACTGTTGCTGCCGGCCCTGGCGCAGTTCATGCCGGGTTACCCGGCGCTGACCCTGGAGCTGAGCACGTCCAATGACTTCGCCAACCTCAGTCGCCGCGATGCGGATATCGCCCTGCGCCTGACCAAGGCACCGCCCGAGCATCTGGTAGGACGTTGCCTGGGCACGGTGTCGTATCGGGTGTGCGCCAGTGCCGACTATGCCCGCCAGCATGGGGGGGAGGAACTGGCGGCCCTGAACTGGATCGCGCCGGATGACTTCCTGCCGGATCACCCCACCGTCACCTGGCGGCGCCAGCACTTGCCGGGAGTGATGCCGGCCTATCGCTGCAACAGCATGGTTTCGGTAACCGAACTGGTACGCGCGGGACTCGGCGTGGCCGCGTTGCCGGATTACCTGCTGGGCGCGGACCTGCAACCGTTGAGCCCGCCGCTGGTGGGGCACGACACCGCCCTGTGGCTGCTGACGCGCCCCGATTGCCGGGCCTTGCGCTCGGTGGTGACGTTATTTGATCAGTTGGGCCAGCATGTGCGTTTGCCGGTGAGATAACTGTGGGAGCTGGCTTGCCTGCGATACAGGCGCTGTGGTGCATCAGGCATACCGCGGTGATGCAATCGCAGGCAAGCCAGCTCCCACACGGGATGCGTGGGAGGGTCAGGTCTTGCGCACGAATTGGTCGTGCATTTCGCTGGTCAGCCCTTCGATGCGTTCGGTCAGTTGTTTGGTCATCTCGGTGAGCTTGGTGTTCTGCTCCAACAGTTCCAGGAGTTGCTTGGTGGTCTGCGCCGCCTGGGCCTGGCGTTCGGTGTTGGCCACGGCCAGGGCTTCGCGGTGCTGGGCGTCGGCGTCGGATTGGGCCTTGTCCCGTGCGGCCTGGCGGGTCTGGGCGAGCAAAATCAAGGGGGCGGCATAGGCCGATTGCAGGCTGAACGCCAGGTTCAAGAGGATGAACGGGTAGACGTCAAAGTGCGTGATGCCGGTCATGTTGAGCACGACCCACAGAATCACGATTGCCGTTTGCGCCCCCAGGAACGTCGGGGTACCAAAGAAGCGCGCGAAGGCTTCGGCTTTCAGCGCAAAGGTGTCGTTGCCAAAGGTCGGCGCGAGATGGGCGTGTTTACGATGAAAGCGCAGGTGGTCAACGTTGGCTTCAGGTTTATCCGGGGTCATGGCGGGCTCGAATCCGTGGCGTAAGACAAGCCACCACTATAGACCGAGCCCTCGGCCTGGCACATGAAGAAGCCTGTCGCTTACCTGTTGCCCCGTTCATTGGCAAACGCACTCACAGCCTGCACCGCCTCGCTGGCGCCTTCGCGAATCTGCAGGATCACCGTGCCGGCCTGGTTGGCCAGGTCCACGCCCTGGGCGGCGCGGTCGCGGGTACCGTCCATGCTGTCGATGGCCTGGCGGGTTTCGGTCTGGATCATCTCGATCATCGACGAAATCTCGGCCGTTGAACCGCTGGTGCGCGCCGCCAATTGCCGCACTTCATCGGCCACCACCGCAAAGCCACGCCCTTGTTCGCCGGCGCGTGCGGCTTCGATGGCAGCGTTCAATGCCAGCAGGTTGGTCTGGTCGGCAATCCCGCGAATGGTGTTGACGATGGCGGTGATCTGCTGCGAACGCTCGCCCAGCTTGGCGATCAGCGCGGAAGAACCGTCGATATTGGCGGCAATCTCACGCATGCCGGTGGCGGTCTGCTGGATCACCTCGGCGCCTTTTTCGGCGATGTCCCGGGTTTGCAGCGAGATGTGATAAGCCTGGGTGGCGCTTTGCGCGTCGGCCGCGTGTTTCTCCACCATGGCCGTGACGTCGGAGGCGTATTTCACCACCTTGCACAGGCGCCCGCTGGCGTCGTACACCGGGTTGTAGTTGGCTTCCAGCCACACCACCTGGCCGTTTTTGTCGATGCGTTCGAACTGGCCGTTGAACAGCTCACCCTGGTTCAGCCGTCGCCAGAAATCGCTGTAGGCGCTGCTGTTGGCCAGCTCCGGTGTGCAGAACATGCGGTGATGCTTGCCCTGCACCTGCGCCAGGTTGTAGCCCATGCGCTGCAGGAAATTCTGGTTGGCGCTGATGATGGTGCCGTCGAGGTTGAACTCGATCACCGCCATGGCGCGGTCGATGGCCTGCAACTTGGCGTTGGCTTCACTCTCGGCCTGCATTTTCGGGGTGACGTCCATGGCGTACTTCACCACTTTCACCACGCTGCCGGACTCGTCGCGCACCGGGTTGTAGCTGGCCTCCAGCCAGATCGGCTGGCCGTCGCTGGTCACGCGCTCAAAGGTGCCGGACTGGAATTGGCCGTTGCGCAGTTGCGTCCATAGCTGGCCGTACTCGGCGCTGCGGGCAAAGGCCGGGGTGCAGAACAGGCGGTGGGACTGGCCCACGACTTGGTCGGCGGTGTAGCCCATGGCCTTGAGGAAATTCTCGTTGGCCCGCAGGACTGTGCCTTGCAGATCAAATTCAATCACCGCCATGGAGCGGTCGATGGCGTCGAGAAGGCTGGCTTGCTGGGCAAGGGTGGCTTGCAGGGTACTGATGGTTTTTTTATGGGCGTTGAATAGCATGGTCGTGTGCTCGGGGGAAGCAAGCGTCAGGGGTATCCATGGGGGCGCCTGCCACCGTAAGGCCTGGCCATACGGCAAACGTGCTCATTGCCAGCTTCCTTGTGCTGGCAGCGGGGTGGAACAGCGGGTTCTGAGTCGTATGGCCGGCAAGAAGTTCTATGCCAGTCGACCAATGGCGGCATTATGCTATCGGTCGGCGACGGGCGCGTTTAATTCAGACGAGATGCAGAGGGCGGGATTCAGGCGGAATGGGCGACCACGTAGTCGCTGATATTGACTCGGTTACGGCCGGTGTCCTTGGCCGCGTACAGCGCGCGGTCCGCTGCGTTGAGCCACATGGCCGCGTCGGTGAAGGTGCTCTGGAAAGACGCCAGGCCAATGCTCAGGCTGACCCGCAGTTCGGGGATTTCCGGGTTGCGGTAATTGCTGAACACCTCGCGCATGCGTTCCATGACTTGCGCGGCCTGTTCCATGGGCATGTCAGGAAGAATCACACAGAACTCGTCGCCGCCGTATCGCCCGGCCAGGTCGTTTGCCCGCAGGTTGCGTCGAAGTTCCAGGCTTAGTTGGCGCAGAACCTGGTCACCGATGATGTGCCCATAGCTGTCGTTGATCTGCTTGAAATGGTCGATGTCGATCAGTGCGATGGTGGCGTTCCCATGTTGTTGCTGGCACTTGTGAAACTTCAGGTGCAGCAGGTCTTTCCACGAACCGTGGTTGAGCAGGCCGGTGAGGCTGTCGGTGCGGCTCAGGGCGCTCAGGGCGCGTTTGTGTTCCGACAATTTGATCGCCAGGCGGTAGCAGACCATGCCCAGCGCCATGGGATACAGGGTCAGCATCGGCAGGCAGGCGTAGACCTGGACCAGGCTGACGTCTGGATTGAAGTGGATGCCAAACAGCAGCCAGGACACGCCGATACCTGCCAGTTGCGCCACGATGCCGTGGAGGAACAGGCGTTTGCCGCCGGCGGCGACGTTGTTCATGGTCATCATCGACAGGATGGTCACGGCCGTCAGTGGCGTGAACTGTGTAGTCGCCGCCCAGAACCCGCCGAGCAGCGAGTCGTAGAGCAGGTTTCGCCGTTCCGCCTTGTAGGGGAAATCGGAGCGGGTCGAAAGTTGATAGGCCAGGTGCGCCCAGCCAAAACCATTGAACAGCAGCAACGCCCAGACCCAGCCTGGCATTTGCAGTGGGTAGAGCGCGGCGATGACGCTGATGCAGCCGATGCCCAGGCCGATGATCCTTGGCCTGTAGATACGTCTGGCAAATGACAGCCCTTTGCCTCGTTGGTTTTCCATAGATTCCTGGGTCGATTCTTTTTTTGCAGGTACGACGGCACACGTGATCGGGAAAACCACTGGTCGGATAATACGTGTGAATATTGTCAGTTATTCGCGTGGGAATAATCAGTGTCCTTCCAGGCCATTTGCAAAGGACACGCGGCGAATCAGATAAAAACGACCTTGGATGTCGTTCCTGCAACAGGTCAGTGCTGCGGCACGACCTCATAGCCTGCGAGGAACAGGTCGATGGCCGACTCGATGACGTTCGCTTGGGCGTCGGCGTCCAGGGTCGGCTGGCCGAGGGTGATCTGTGGCCAGAAGGCAAAGGCCTTGAGCAGGCTTTGCACCTGGTGGGCGGCGAAGCATGGGTCGGTGCAGCTCAGCCGGCCGTCTTCCTGGGCGGCGCGCACCCATTGGGTGAAGCCTTCTTCACGCTTGCTCAGGCGGTTGACCATGTCCTGGGCACGTTCCGGCGAGTGGATGGTGGCGGCAATCGCGACCCGGGCCAGGTCGAGGAAGTTGGCGTCCGACATCATCGTCATCTTGGCCTGCAGCAACCCGCGCAGTTGCTCTCGCAGCGGGCGGTCGCTGGCGTAGCTGACGTCCAGTTGCGCAACACTGCTGGCCCACAGTTGATGCAGGATCTCGGCGAACAGCTCTTCCTTGCTCGGGAAGTGGTTGTACACCGTGCGCTTGGAAACCCCCGCCGTGGCGGCAATCTTGTCCATGCTGGTGACCTCGAACCCGTTGTCACGAAACTCGGCAATGGCGGCTGCCACGATGGCTTCGCGTTTACGGTCGGTGAGGCGCAGGGGTACAGTCATGGTGGGAGTTCGGCTCTGAAGGGAAACTTACACTCGGTAGTTTACTTGCTCCCGGTTTTGTTGCAATCTAGAAACTACACTGTGCAGTGTAATTTTTAGAGCAGTCTGCAGGAGTTCCTCGGTAATGGCCACGATCTCAACCCGTCTCGACAGTTCTTCTACAGCGCCCAAGTCTTCCGAACAGCATCAAGGTCACTTCACCAATCAGAAGCCCATCCAGCATGGCGGCTTGGGCAAGACCCTGGGCATCATGTGGAAGATGCTCTTCCAGAAGCCCCGTAGCACGCGCCCGGTGGGTGAGATCCCGGTGCAGCCGCTGACTCGCGAGCAACTGTTTGCCGCCCCGGACCATAGCGTTTTCCGCCTCGGCCATTCCACCGTGCTGCTGAAAATGCGCGGCAAGTTCTGGCTGACCGACCCGGTGTTCGCCGAGCGTGCTTCGCCGTTCAGTTGGGCGGGCCCCAAGCGTTTCCATCAGCCGCCGATCAGCCTTGAGGACCTGCCGCCGATCGAGGCGGTGATTCTTTCCCACAACCACTACGACCATCTGGACCACAAGGCGGTGGTGCAACTGGCGGACAAGACCCGCTATTTCCTCGCGCCGCTGGGTGTGGGCGATACCCTGGTCAAGTGGGGTGTGGATGCCAGCAAGGTGCGGCAGCTGGATTGGTGGCAGGGCACTGAAGTGGACGGGATTCGTTTTGTGTCCACGCCGGCCCAGCACTTTTCCGGGCGCGGCCTGTTCGATGGCAACCAGACGCTGTGGTGTTCGTGGGTGATGATCGACGGCTCACGGCGAATTTTCTTCAGCGGTGATACCGGCTATTTCGAGGGCTTCAAGCGTATCGGCGAGCAGTACGGCCCGTTTGACCTGACCCTGATGGAGACGGGGGCCTACAACGTCGACTGGCCCCACGTGCACATGCAACCGGAAGAAACCCTGCAGGCGCACATCGACTTGAAGGGCCGCTGGCTGCTGCCGATCCATAACGGCACGTTCGACCTGGCGTTTCATGCATGGCACGAACCCTTCGACCGCATCATGGCGCTGGCATGGGAGCGTAACGTGTCGATCACCACACCGGCGATGGGGCAGGCGTTCATGCTCAACCAGCCGGAGCGCGGGCAGGCCTGGTGGCTGGAAGTCGAGCATCAGGGCAGTGAAGCGCACGTCAGCGGATAATCACCGTCTGATCGCGCGCTCAGGGATTTTGAACGAGCCATAACCAGCCATTTCCGACAGACATCCACCTCGCTGAAGGGATGCAATCACGCCTCGAAACTTTATTCCGGGGCGTGGGAGTGTATGGACGATAAGAGTAGGAAGGTCACGGGGCCGGGCGTGCGCTGCCTGTTCAAGCCTTCAGGATCGGGGGACAGTTGTACTCCCCAGCCTTGCGCCCCCACTGCCAGCCAGGGTGTTGTGTTTGGCAGTCATGCGGCCGGTACGATCGTCAATTCGGCCACTCACCAGGGCGGCCTGGAGTTTGGCTCCACGGGCGGTTACGGCCCCAGGCTCGACCTCCCTGGCCCCATGATGCACAGCGTGCGCGATCCCGCGTTATCACTGATTGCCCTCAGCGGTGTCGACCCTGAGGGGCGGGTGATGGTGGAGATTCCACCCGTCGCTGATTCGGGTCATCTGATCAACACACCGCCCTTGGCTGGCAGCCGTATTGGTTTTGCCAGCGAGTACGTTACCGGTGATGTGCGCAAACCCGCCAAACACAGCTCGCACTTTGCCCGGGTACTGGACGTACTGCGTGCAGCCGGTGCGCAATTGGTGCCTGTGACGGCGCGGGTGACCGATGACACACGTCACTTCACCCTGGACCCCGGCAATGAGATTAACGACCGGGTCACGGAAAACCGCCTGGATGGGGTGGTGGCGGATGCGCAAGGTGTTGCTTTCCACAAAGCAGCGACTGCCGATAACCCACGCTTCAGCGTGCCCGCGGGCACCGACGTCGACGGGGTGTCGAGGGTCGTCTGGTTCTATGGTGCGCACTGGTCCAGAGATCGTCTGGCGGCGTTGGTGCGAGGTTGCCAGCAGGCTCTAGGGCGGCTTTAAGGGCCTACGCCATGGGGAGAGTGATCGTACGCCGCGGTAAGAGTTGCCCCCGAGTCATCGAGTATTTCGCTTCTTAGACTGAGGCAGGGATATCGAACGGTATTCCCAACATTCAGGCAGGCGGGGAGTATTTATGATCGGACCAGGTTTGGGCGCGGGATGGGCAGCGGGGCTTTTCGATGCAGTGGTGAACCCGCCACAGGCCTACAGGAGTGCCGACGATTTGGCAGCGGCCATGACCCGGCCCAATGGGGCCAGTTCCGATTCGGTGGTGAGGGATTCGCTGAAGCTGATCGCCAACATGGACAAGGGCTTGCAGGGCGGCAATGCATTCATTGAAATCAATCCTGACGCTCGTGTGAAAGCCCGTGCGCTGGATCTGGAACGGGCCGAAGGCAAAGTGCGCGGGCCTTTGCATGGCGTTCCGATAGCGCTCAAGGATGTGTTCGAAACCGGCGACAAGATGCAGACCAGCGGTGGCTCCATGGCGCTGGTGGGCAGGCCCGCTTCAAGGAACGCCAAGGTGGTGGACAACCTGCTGAAGGCTGGCGTTGTGATTATTGGAAAAACCAACATGAGCGAATTGTCCAATTTTCGCTCTGAGGCTCCGGTTGATGGCTGGAGCTCCAGGGGCGGCTTGACCCTCAACCCGCATCGGCTGGATGGCCAGGCGGCGGGATCGAGTACGGGCTCTGCGGTAGCCGTTGCTCAAGGGATTGTGCCCTTGGCATTGGGGGTCGAAACCAATGGTTCAATCATTACGCCGGCGGCTTACAACGGTGTTATTGGTTTCAAACCGACCGAAGGGTTAGTGAGCACTGAAGGGGTGATGACCAGTTCCCGCCAGGACACGGTGGGCACCTTCACCCGTAACGTGCGTGATGCGGCGCAAGCACTGGATGCGATGACGGATACCAACCGCTACACCCAGGGAATCAAGCCTGACGCCTTGGTGGGCAAGCGCATCGGCTATACGCCGTTGCCTGAGTTATCAGCAGAAGATGCCAACGACCCGGCGAAAATAGCCGACAGGCAGCACTTCGAGGATGCCATTACGTTGCTGCGGGGCAAGGGCGCGACATTGGTACCCGTGGGTCAACTGGGTGAGGGCGTCCCGTACGAAACCCATGAACAATATAACGACGCGTTGTTATCGGACGTTAAACACCAGCTTGAAGCCTACCTGGCCGGACGGGCAGGCTTGCCGGTGAAGTCGCTGGCTGAGCTGATTGAATTCAACGAGCGCAACAGCGGTCCGGGTGTGCCGGATCAACAGATGCTCACCATGATCAACGGGATGGATATCAGTGATGAGGCGCGCAATGAGTTATGGGCTGCCATCGGCCCGATTTTCAAAAGCACCATCGATAAGCCGCTGGCCGAGCATAAGCTTGACGCAATAGTGTCCAATTTTCACTCGTACAGTTACTACTACTCGGCAGTGGCCGGTTATCCCGGTATCTCCATGCCATCGGGAATGGACGACGAAGGGATGCCAACGGCTGTTCACTTTTATGGGGCAAATTTGAGCGAAGCCACGTTGCTGTCGGTCGCCTACGGGTATGAGCAGGCCTCCCATGCAATTAGGAAGCCTGCGTTTACACCCGGCCTGCGCTAGTCCGGATTACTTCAACCCATAACGAGCGGCGGGTTCACGGTGCGACAGGTTCGGGCCTAGGGCCAGCCGTGCGCTTTCGTAGGTGTCCCAATCGGCGCTGTCCGGCAGGGACGGAATCGTCACGGCTTCACCCTGGGCAAGGCCTGCCAGGGCGGCGTCCACCAGGTTCTCGGTGGTCATCACCATGGCTTCCGGCAGGTTGTTCACAGGCAGGCCGGCGATGTCCCAGAACTCCGTGGCGGTAGCGCCTGGCAGCACTACCTGGACCACCACGCCCTTGTCACTCAGCTCATGCTGCAGCGATTCGCTGAACGCCTGCACGAACGCTTTGGTACCGCCATACACGCCGTTCAGCACTTTGGGTGCGAGAGCGACAATCGAGCCGATATTGATAATCGTGCCACGGCCCTGGGCGACAAAGTTGGTTGCCGCGGCTTTGGCCAGGCGGGTCAGCGCCAGTACGTTCAGCAGAATCATCGCGTCCATTTTGTCGGCATCCGACTCCAGCAGCGAAGCCGTGGCGCCCACACCGGCGTTATTCACCAGCAGGCTGATACGGCTGTCTTCGTGCGCGATCCGGGCGATTCGCGCCAAGTCGGCTGGCAGATTGAGATCGGCCGCTATCACCTGCACGTCACGCTGGGTATTGGCTTTCAAGCGTGTTGCCAACTGCTCCAGACGTTGCTGGTTGCGGGCCACCAGAATCAGATCGTAGCCGGCACGGGCCAGGCGGTCGGCATACACCGCACCAATTCCTGACGAAGCACCGGTAATCAGGGCATAACCTTTGTGTTGCGACATGGCAGTTGCTCCAAATGGGCCGGGGAGGGGATCGGCCTTGTTGGAACCAAGATTATGGGTGTAATGTGGTGGCTGCAATGTCATATATCCCTCCTTTAGAGACATGAGGTTTGGCCATGGTGTCCGTCGGTATCCTGCTTTTTCCCGGTTTCCAGGTGCTCAGCCTGTCCACCAGCAGCGTGTTCGAGTTTGCCAACTTCGTGGTGGGGCGACCGTTCTACCGCGTGGACTTGTTGTCGGAGCATGGCGGGCCGATAAAAAGCTCCATGGGCTTTGCCATTGATAGCCTGGCGTTCGGGCAGCAGGTCTACGACACGATCCTGGTGCTGGGGGACAACGAACTACTTGAGCCCACTCCTGGCATGGTGGAGTACCTGCAAGCGTCGTTGACGGCGTCGCGCCGGGTTACATCGGCCTGCACCGGTTCGTTCCACCTGGCAGCGGCCGGCCTGTTGGAAGGGCGCAAGGCAACCACCCACTGGTACCACGCCATGACGTTTCGCCAGCGCTACCCCAACGTGAAGCTGGAGGAAGACCGGATCTTCACCGTCGATGGCCCGCTCTGGACTTCTGCCGGGATGACCGCCTGCATCGACCTGGCCCTGGCCCTGGTCGAGCACGATTTGGGCGTGGAAGTGGCCCGCGACGTGGCGAAAAAACTGGTGGTTTACCATCGCCGTGCCGGTGGCCAGTCACAGTTCTCGGCGTTGCTGGAACTGGACCCAAAGTCCGACCGCGTACAAACCGCCCTGGCGTGGGCCAAAGGGCACTTGCACGAGGACCTCTCGGTAGAACAACTGGCGCAAGCGGCACACCTCAGCCCGCGTCAGTTCAGCCGACTGTTCCGCGCCGAAACCGGGCAATCCCCGGCCAAGGCGGTAGAACACCTGCGCATTGAAGCGGCGAGGTTGATGCTCGAATCCGGCAGCCACTCCATCGACGTTGTCGCCCGGGAGACGGGCTTCGGTGACCCGGAGCGCATGCGTCGAGCCTTCCTGCGAGCGTTTGGCCAACCGCCACAAATGATCCGTCGGGCGTTGCAGTTGCAGGCGTGAACTTGCGGGAGCCAGAACCTAGGGCAACTCAGGCGAATAGCACTTCAATACGTCCTTGAGTACGTGAAGCTGGCGCAGCCGTAATAACGATTTGCACATCGCGCCCCAGGCGCGACAAACACTCAAGCATTTTGGCTTCACTGATACCCCGAAACCTGCCACGCAGCATTTCAGACACCTTGGGTTGGGATAAACCGAGAATGACGGAGGCTTGTGCCTGAGTGAGGCTACGTGCCTTGAGAATCTCACCAATCTTCGTCGCCAGCTGTGCCTTGACCTGCATTTCACTGGCGTCGGGCTGCCCGATGTCTTCATAGACATTGCCGGTGCTTTCTTCGATCTCAATCGCGTTGTGATGCTTGTGCATGATCCTGCGCCGCCTTGAGTCGCTGTTTGATCAGTTGTATGTCGTGCTGTGCTGTAGCGATGCCTTTCGTCGACTTTTTCTGGAAGCAATGAAGGACATAAACAGCTGAGTCGAAACGGACGGTATACACACCACGATAAGTGTTGCTGTCGAAATCCTCCACCACCTCAAGTACCGCGTTACCGCCAAACCCTTTCAATGCCTTGGTCTGTGAGTGCTTGCCTCCTCCTTGGGCGAGGTGGAGCGCAAAGCCAAACACATCTTGAACAGGCCCAGGCATTTGCTGCAGATCTTTCTTGCTACCGCCCACCCAGAGGAGTGGCTTCCATGAACTCATGAGAGGATATACCTAAATAGGGATAAGCGTCAGCGCGAAGAGAAATCTTACTCAACCGTTTCAAGCACTGAATGCTCTGACGACAGTGGCAAAGAGCCCCGCACATTCATCCCCCAACCCGGCGCAAAGCCCGGGAAAAACACCAACCCTTCAGCCTCCAGGCGAAACGCCACACTCAGGCGGACAGCATCGTCCACGTCGCCATGGCTTTCAAAACGTTGAAGGGCGTCCACTTCCACATCCGCTTCCCGGGCCAGGTCTTCCCGGCTCCAGCCCAGCATCAGGCGGGCCTGGACGCTGTGCCGTGGGGTGAATTGATGAAGGACGATCTGCTGTTCTACGGTGCTGCTCATTGCCAGAGAGGACATGGACTTTCTCCAGGTTCGACGGGGGGAGGGCAAACTATACTGTGTTTTTGTACAGTTGTTTTGACCGCTCATCAACTGGATTTTCCGATAGCGCTGCCGCCGCTCTATTTCGCCCCTTCCAGGTAGGTGCTCGGTGACTGGCCCAGCACCCGGCGGAACATGCTGGAAAATGCCGCCGGGTTTTCATAGCCCAGGTCCAGGGCGATCCGGGTGACGCTTGCACCGCTGGCCAACCGCGCCAAGGCCTGCACAACACAGGCTCGCTGGCGCCACTGCACGAAGCTCAGGCCGGTTTGTTGGCGGAAATGCCGGCTGAAGGTGCGCAGGCTCAGGTGCGATTGTTGCGCCCATTGAACCGGTGACTGGTGCACGTCCGGCCGCTGCAGAAACGTCAGGCACAGAGCAAGCAGGCGAGGGTCCTCCGGCAGCGGGATATGCAGGGGCAAGTGCGTGGCACGTGCCAGTTCATACAACAGCAGGCTGACCAGCGCACCGTCGCGCCCGGCCTCGTCGTATTCCAGCGGCAGCTCCACCGCCTCCATCAGCAACTGTCGCATCAGGGGTGAAACGTTGATGACGTGGCAGTCGGTGCCCAAGTCGGTGACGGCGTGCGGTTCGATATACAGGCTGCGCGTCGACACGCCGAGCATCAGCACTTCATGGGGCACTTGGGCCGGAATCCACACCGCGCGCTGGGGCGGCACAACCCAGTTGCCTTGCTGGGTGCTGACTTGCATCACCCCGGTGGCGCCATACAGCAACTGGCCGCGGCGATGGCTGTGGCGCTTGAGCAGATAGCCGTGGGGATAGTCGGTGCCGATTGCCACGACCGTTCGCGGGGTCAGGTCGAGCTGAGCGATGGAAACGTTGCGCATGGAGCTGATTCCGGAAGTGGCAATATCTCGCATATTATTGGCCGACATGCGCAAGCGGGCCAAGCCTTGAATCTCTATCGTCGACAGCTCTCCCTGATACTGAAGGCGATTCCCGATGTTCTATCTATTACTGGCACTGTTCGGCTGTATGACCGGCGTGACCGCTGTGCTGTTCGGCTTCGGTGGCGGGTTCGTGGTGGTGCCGTTGCTGTACGGCATGCTCAAGCTCAGCCACGACGCGGGCGTGAGTGGATCAGCGATGCATATCGCGGTCGCCACCTCCACCTGCGTGATGATCGTCAACGCGCTGCTTGCTACCGGAAAACACCAGCGCAAAGGTAATCTGATTCGCCACTACCTGTGGCCGTTGGGCGGGTACATCGGGGTCGGCGCCGTGCTGGGGGCAGGGGCTGCAATGTTCGCCAGCGGCGATTTCATGCGGTACGCCTTTATCGCCTACCTGGCCATCACCATCGTCGATTGTCTGTTGCGCAGGGGCTTTCTCAGCCAGGACGACACACTCCAGCCACGACGCCTGAGCGGCATGGAAGTGACGGGCGGCGGCATCGCCATTGGCCTGATCGCGACCTTCCTGGGTGTGGGCGGCAGCGTGATGACCGTGCCGCTGTTACGCCGTTGTGGCTTGAGCATGTCCCAGTCCACGTCCATGGCCAACCCGCTGAGCGTGCCGGTGGCGCTGGCCGGTACGTTTACCTACATGCTCATGGCGGGATTCGCCGAGGTGCAATTGGGCACGTGGTTTGTCGGCTATGTCGATTTGCTGGCGTTCGCCATCCTCACCCTGGGCTCGCTGCTGGGCATTCGCCTGGCCACGCCGTGGATCGGTCGCATCCCGGATGCACTGCATGCGCGGGTGTATATCGGGTTGTTGGGCGTGGTGATGGTGAGCATGCTGGTCTGACGCAAGTGGATTTTGCGTTCTTTTAGCCGCAGGCTAGGGATACTTCTCTATTCAAAAGAAAGTGACCGGGGGAATGTCATGTCCATTTCCGAAAGCGATTGGCAGAAGTTCAAAGTCCTCAGGGCATTGGCGCTTGAACGCTTTTACCTAGGCGTACTGGCTGATGCAAAGACCATCAGCGAGCGCGAAACGCTTTCTGCCGAGGCTCGGTACAGGACGCTGTATAGCCTCACCAGGGATCGCGATAACGATGTCGTCCGAATGTTTGATCTCTACAGTCGTTCGAAAGCCCGCGAGAGCCTTGCGCAAATGATCAGGCATGATTTGTTGAGTGATTCAGAGTTGTCGGTATTAAGCGAAGAGACATTGAGCGCTATCGGCTACGCGGTCAGGCAGCGTTACGAAATCGAGTGGGTTGCTGCACACGTACAAGGCGACTGAGTCTTGTCTTAGACTTCAGTCAGAATGTTCAGGAAATATCTTGATGCTTAGTTTTAATTGTACGCAGGCGGCTGGTAATTTTTTTAGCCGGGTTCACAAAGGCAAAAAAATTACCCCGGTTCAAAAACCGCCGACACAAGAGCGCCAGGGCGATGACCTGTACGCCGACCCTCATCAGTGGCTGGTCCATGCCGCGACGGTGCAACGTAAACATGTGCTGTTGGCGATACATCTGAAAACCCGCTATTGCATGCTGTTTTTTGATATGAAAAAAGCCGACGCCGATGGCTTCGTGCGCACCTTTATTAATCGGTGGATGAGTGGTGTTTTGGATCTCGCCTTGAAGTCTGATGTTTTGGATTTGGTTGATCCGTCTGTGCCTGAGCAGCAATTCGTCAGTTTGGTCGAGTCGTACTCTCTACAGCAGCGGGGTGATCGGAGTGCGCAGACTCAAATCAACGAAATATTGCGGAGTTTTGAGATGGACGCAGAAGGCGTGGATCTTGTTGCAATGCCTTGGAGCGCTCTGCATTACGACGCTCGAATCAACCATACGCCTCGAAGCTTGAAAGATGTGAAGGGGCTTCATTTACCGGATGAGGAAATGCTGATTCACTGGTTGGTCACGGTAGGCGGCTTGGACCCTGCGGGCGCCGCACTTGCACGTGAAAAGTACCGTTTATTCAGCCGAAGGGCCTGACCTGGAATCGCATTACCGTTCTCCCAACCCCGGCGCCTCGCGAATAATCAGGTGATCCAGGTTCTCGATATTGGCACTGAATACCCCGAACGTCTGCTCGGGGTTTTTCTTGCTTGGCACCTGTTTCAGCTCCGGCGTCACCCCGTAGAAGAAGCAATACAACGGCCGATCACTGTCCACCGCGGCCTTGATCTGCTCCAGGAACGCCTTGCGCTTGCGGTAGTCCTCGATCAGTTTTTTGCTCAGGTAAACGTTGATGGAATAGGGCTTCTTGTCGAGCCAGGCTTTCTTTTCGAAGTCGATGCGAAAGCTGCTGGTGTAGTCCTTGATCTCCTTGATCTTGCCCCAGTAGATCAGGCCTTTATTGTCTTGCAGGTATTCGATCTTCTTGAAAAACGTCCAGTAGGTCGCGGTGTGATCGCCGATCTTCAAGGGCATGCTTTTCAGCTTTTCCTTATCGCCGATATTCGACACGTAGCATTCCACGGGGTGGGCAAAGACGCTGGTCTTGTCCGGGGTGGTGTCGCTTGAGCTGTGAGACAAGGCGTTGCGGGTTGCCGGCGTTTTCGGTGGCTCTTGTGCGGTGCCACCCTCAGCACCGATGACCGGCGTTTTGCGTTCGTACTGGCGCCGCGTCAGGACAAATTCCGACGGGAAGTTTTCCTCCGGCCCATCCTCAGATTCGCCTTTTCCGGCAGGGCGACTGGCGTAACGGCAACCCTCGATATGCCGGGTGCTGGGGATGTTCTTGAAGTGGGGCGTACGCAGGTAATTGACGTTTTTTGCATTGAACGTGCCCAACACATTGCCCGCCGCAAACGCCGCCCGGCATTCGTCGTTGGGGCACAGGAAACTGTCCTTGTCGGAATCGAAGGCGGCGGTTTCGTCGAAATTCAGGTCGCGCACGTCATAGATCGACAGCTTGTCGTCGAGACTCAGGCTGTAGGCCGTGTCGAATTTCATGGGGCTCGGGTCCGTGAGAGGTTTCGCTATTAATAGCGGGATATCGAGCAAATATCAGTAGAAATTACGCACGGACCACCACACGCCGGCCACTCAGGAAACACAAGGTGCCACCCACCGCCGTCAGCCCGCTGAGTACATAGAACATAGAGGCGGGGGATGCGTTGATCAGCAGGTAGCCGCAGATCACCGGGCTCAGTGCCCCGCCAAATGCCGCCAGGTTTTGTGCGCCGTAATAACTGCCGCGCAGGGCGTCCGGGGCGATGGTGTCGATAAACAGGAACTCGGACGGGTAGATGATCATCTCCCCGAGGGTGAACACAAACATCGCGACACACCACGACACCAGGCCGTCCGCCATGCTGAAGCCGATCAACCCGGCAATAAACAGTGAGGTGCCGAGCACGATCCAGTAGCGCAGTTGTTCACGCTTGAGGAAGCGGCCGATCTGGTACTGCATCAGGATCACCGTGATCGCGTTGCACGCCAGCACCGCAGAGAGGATTTTCAGCGCGTTCTCCGGCTTGTAGGCCACCAGCAGAAACTGCGACAGATACAGGGTGTAGCGCCCGTGGACAATGGTGCTCAACAGGCTGCCGCTGGTGAACAGGATCAAGGTGCGATCGCTGCGCAGGGTTCTCAGGGTGCTGAGAAAACTTAAGGGTTTGTTGCTGTCGTCGCGCTGGGTCGGTGGGATGCCGATCATCAGGAACAGGCTGCCAAAGGCAATCGCGCTGGCGATCAGGAACGGTGCCAGGGGCATCTGCCCGGCAATCACCACGCCGAGCATCGGGCCGGTGGCGTAGCCGACATTGGTCAGGGTGTAGCGCAGGGAAAACACCTTGGCCCGCTGGCCCACCGGCAGATTCTCGCTGATGATCGCCTTGGAGCCGATCAGGAACAGTGCCGAAGCGGCTTCGGTGATCACCAGGGTCAGGGTGGTCAGGTACAGGTTGCTGGCGAAGGTCAGCAACAGAAAACCGATGGAACTGGAAAGCATCGCCAGGATCAGCAGCTTGCGCTTTTCCAGGCGGTCGATGATGTAGCCACCGTAGAGGCCCAGCAGGGTGGCGATGAACACGGCGATGCCCATCAGCAAGCCGATGTCTTGCTGGTTGAGGCCCAGGCGGGTGCTCAGCAACAGGGCGAGCAATGGGCTGGTCATGGCGCGGCTGACGACGATGGTCACCGAGCAGATCATCAGGCGGCGGATTACCAGGGAGTACGTGGCCACGGTGGGGCGGATGTCCTTATTCTTTTTTCAAGGCGATGAAGATCCAGTGTGGGAGCGGGCTTGCTCGCGAATGCGGTGTGTCAGTGCCAACTGTACCGGCTGATCCACCGCATTCGCGAGCAAGCCCGCTCCCACATTTAGATCGAGTTACTGGCCGGCATTGATGCTGATTTTTTCCACCGCACCCTGCTCCAGATCCCACTTCTTCAGAATCTTGCCATACGTCCCATCATCAATCATGCCCTGCAACGCCTCACTGATGGCCGTGACCAACTCGGTATTGCTCTTCTCAATCCCAAGCCCGGTGAACTGCTTGGAAATCGCCAGGCCCACTGGCTTGTACTTACCCTTGTCCAGCGACATCAGGTAAGGAATGGTTTCACTGCCCTGCATCGCCGCATCCAGACGGTTCTGCTGCAACTGAGCCCGCGCATCCGCCGAGCCCTCGGTACCAATCACCACGATGGCTGGCTTACCGGCCTTTTCGCAGTTTTCCTTGCTCCACGCGGCAATTTCCGACGGCCAGGTCGTACGTCGGCTGGTGCCGACTTTTTTACCGCACAGGTCAGTCAATTCCTTGAGGTCTTCACGCTTGGCCAGGGTGTACAGCTGCGGGCCGCTGGTGAAGTAGTCGATAAAGGTCACCGCCTTCTGACGCTCGGCAGTGTCGGTCATGCCCGACAGCACAATGTCCACGCGCTTGGTGGTCAGGCCGCTGAGCATTTGTTCGAAGCCGGTTTCCTGCCACTTGATCTTCACCCCCAAACGCTCGGCCAGGGCGTTGCCCAGGTCAAAGTCCAGGCCGGTGAGCTTGTTGGTGGCGGTGTCCTTGAAATCCATCGGTGGGTAGTTCGGCACGATGGCCGCGCTGATCTCACCCTTGTCCTTGATCGCTGCCGGCAATGCCGCCAAAACCGAAGTGGAGGCCATCAGGCCTACGAGCAAACTTGGAAGAAACAGATTTTTCATGGGGGCGTTCTCGTTAGTTTTTTAGTTAAGTGCGAACGGCAGAAATAAAGCTTTGGGTACGCGGGTTTTGTGGGCTTATTAGAATTTCTTCCGGGCTGCCGGCTTCCACAATCTGGCCGGCATCCATAAACACCATGCGGTTGGACACTTCGCGGGCGAAGCCCAACTCATGGGTGACCACAATCATGGTCATGCCGGTGGTGGCCAAATCGCGCATCACCGACAGCACTTCTCCTACCAGCTCCGGGTCGAGGGCCGACGTGGGTTCGTCAAACAACATCAGCTTGGGGCGCATCGCCAGCGCACGGGCAATTGCCACACGTTGTTGCTGGCCGCCGGACAACTCCACCGGGTAGGCATTGCGCTTGTCCGCCAGGCCGACGCGGGCCAACAACTCCAACGCATCCTCGGTGGCTTCCTTGGGCGAGCGCTTGAGCACCTGGCACGGGCCCTCGATGATGTTCTGCAACACGGTCATGTGCGGGAACAGATTGAAGCGCTGAAACACCATGCCGGTGGCCAGGCGCTGACGAGCAATCTGTGATTCATTCAACTCATGCAGCTTGTTGCCGACGACCCGGTAGCCCACCAGTTCGCCATCGACCCACAGGCCGCCCTTGTCGATTTTTTCCAGCTGATTGACGCAGCGCAGCAGGGTACTTTTGCCGGAACCGGACGGGCCGATGATGCACAGCACTTCGCCTTGTTCGACTTCCAGGTTGATGTCCTGCAACGCGTGATACTGGTCGTAATACTTGTTCAGGTTCACGGCCTTGACGATGCTTCTCATGGGCAAATCTCCTCAGTCAGGGCTTACGAGCGCTTGCCGGCGCCGCGGGCAAAACGACGCTCGAGGCGGCTCTGACCGAATGAAAGAACAGTCACCACCGCCAGGTACCAGATGCCGGCAACAATCAGCAGCTCCATGACCCGGGCGTTGGCGTAGTAGATGTTTTGCGCGTTGTGCAGCAGCTCCGAGTACTGGATCACACTCGCCAGGCTGGTCATTTTCACCATGCTGATGAACTCGTTGCCTACAGGCGGAATGATCACCCGCATCGCCTGGGGCAGAATCACCCTACGCAGCGCCTGAAGGCTCGGCATGCCGATCGACTTGGCGGCTTCGTACTGACCGGTGTCCACCGACAACAGGCCGGCGCGCACCACTTCAGCGGTGTAGGCACCCTGGTTGATGCTCAGGCCGAGGAGGGCGGCCACGAACGGCGTCATCAGGTCCACGGTATCGATGCTGAACAGGCCGGGAATCGCGATCACCGGGAAAATCAGCGCCAGGTTGAACCACAACAGCAGTTGCAGAATCAGCGGCGTACCCCGGAACAGCCAGGTGTAGGTGATGGCCACGTAACGCAGGATCGGGTTGGCCGACATGCGCATGATCGCAGTGATCACCCCGATCACCACCCCCAGCGCCATGGCCAGGATCGACATGATGATGGTGTTCACCAAGCCCCAGATGATCGCCTCGGACGTGAGGAACTGACCGATGTAGGACCATTCGATCTGGCCGTTGGCGAATGCACGCAGCAAGGCAGCCAGTGCGATCACGATCAACGTGGCAAAAAACATCCGCCCGTAATAGCGACGCGGCACGTGCTCGTACTGGGTGATATCGAACTGGTTCTCGGTCTGCTGGCGCTCGGCTTGCAAGCGCTCTGCCGGGGTTTGTTTCATGGTGACTCTCCAAAACAACTGAATACACTGATCGTTCCCACGCTCTGCGTGGGAATGCAGCAAGGGATGCTCTGCGTCCCCAAAGCGTGACGCGGAGCATCACAAGAGGCATTCCCACGCAGAGCGTGGGAACGATCTTTAAATTCGAAAGCCGGTGTAGTTTTCTGCCCACTTCTGTTGCGCAGCCAGGGCCACCTTCAACCGCCCAATCTGCTCCCGCACCCGATCCGGCGCCGTACCGCCCCAACCACTGCGCGCCGCAATCGCCGCTTCCAGGGTCAGGCACTCACGCACTTGCGGCGTCAGCCGCGTATCCACCTCTGCCAACAACGCCGGCGAGGCTTCCCACAATTCAATTTCATGCTTCTCACAGGCCTGCACCAAGGCACCGGTAATCTCATGGGCCTCCTTGAACGGCACACCACGAGTGGCCAGCCAATCCGCCACCTCAGTTGCCAATGTGAAACCCATTGGCGCCTGACGCCGCAGCTCTTCCACCTGCACCTTCATCGTCGCGACCATCCCGGCCATCGCCGGCAGCACCAGCAGCAACGTATCCACGCTGTCCAACACGCTGTGCTTGTCTTCACTCAAGTCGCGGTTGTACGACAGCGGCAACGACTTGAGCGTCGACATCAACCCGGTCAGGTTGCCAATCAAACGCCCAGCCTTACCCCGCGCCAATTCGGCAATGTCCGGGTTCTTCTTCTGCGGCATGATCGAGCTACCAGTGGCGTAGGCATCGTCCAACTGCACCCAGCGAAACTGCCGCGACGACCACAGGCAAAACTCCTCCGACAGCCGTGAAATATTCACCCCGAGCATGCCCGCCACAAACAGAAATTCCGCCACGTGGTCACGACTGGCTACAGCATCAATCGAGTTTTCGCACGGCCCGGTGTAACCCATCTCCTTGGCCGAATGCTCCGGCTGGCGAGCAATTGCCGAGCCGGCCATCGCCGCAGCACCCAACGGCGACAACGCCGTACGCGCATCCCAGTCCACCAGGCGCTGCACATCCCGCAGCATTGACTGCGCATGAGCCAGCAGGTGATGGGCGAACACAACCGGCTGCGCCTGCTGCAAATGGGTGAAGCCCGGGCAGATGCTCTCGATATGCTGCTCGGCCTGGTCCACCAGCGCCTGCTGCAATCCCAACACCTCGGTGGTGATGGTGCGCGCGTGGTCTCGCAGGAACAGGCGCAAATCGTTGGCCGTCTGGTCATTGCGCGAACGCCCGGCGCGCAGCTTGCCACCTAGGGCGCCCAAACGCTCGGTCAACACCCGCTCGATGAAGGTGTGCACATCCTCGTCATCCAGCGTCGGGTGCAGGCGGCCAGCGGCAAAGTCCTCACCAATCCGGTCCAGCGCTTCCAGGGTGCGCAAGGTTTCCGACTCATCCAGCAACCCGGCGCGCTGCAACTCACGGGCATGGGCCCGGGAGCCGGCCAGGTCGTAGGGCGTCAGGCGAAAATAGCGCTCGGGGCAACGGGACAGCGCCGCCAAAGCAGCAGACGGGCCGGACTTGAAACGAGCACCCCAGAGGCGATCGGTGGGCTGAGACATGGTGTTCCTCACGCTTGTTTTTAGAAGTGACAAGCCCGATGGACGTGGCTTGGCCTTATGGATTCGGAGGGCAGTAGCAAAACGAAAAGTCCTGATCGAAGTGTCAGGTTTTTATGGGCATTAAATCAGCCGGTAAAAGCTGTTCAACCCGCTATATTCAAGGTTGCCAAGGGCGGTTAAGTATGTTCATTATTGCCGCCCGGCGATGTTCATGGAGTAGGTCAAAGCCTGTTGAATATGGCACTTGAGGTCAACACGTATTATGGAAACCCCACTTTCCAATTCTGGAAACATACCGCCAAAACCCGGCACAAGACCGCCCCTGCAACTCAGTGGCCTGGACTTCAAATTGCTGCGGGTGTTCAAGGCTGTGGTCGAAGCGGGCGGCTTCAGCGCGGCGCAGAACGAGCTGAATGTGGGCCTGGCGGCGATCAGCAAGCAGATTTCCGACCTGGAAATTCGCATCGGCATGCGCCTGTGTACGCGAGGGCGGGAAGGGTTTGGCCTGACCGAAGAAGGCAAATTAGTCTATCAAGCGTCCATTGAATTATTTGCCTCGGTAGACAGTTTCAGAGACAAGCTTAGTTCGGCGCAGAATGAACTGATCGGCGACCTTAGTGTGGGCGTTATTGATAACACCGTCTCCGACGTTAATTCACCATTGATTAACGCGCTGGGAAGATTACATACAGAGTCGCCAAAAATAAGATTACGTCTACATGCCTCGCAACTGGACGAAGTTGAACGGGGCGTGGTGGAAGGGCGGCTGATTGTCGGCATCGTCCCGGTGTACCAGCGACGGGAAGAATTCGATTATTTCCCGCTGTACGAAGAAAAGTCCCACGCGTACTGCGCCGTCGGGCATCCGCTGTTTGAAGCGAGTGACATCAACGCAGATGTGTTGCGCCAGCATGAAGTGGTCAACCATCGTTACGCGATCCACAGCGACAAGGCCAACTTCGTCAGCTACGACAGTCAGTCCGCCTCGGCCTCACAGGTTGAAGCCGTGGCCATCCTCATCCTCACCGGCCGCTTCCTGGGCTTCCTCCCGGAACACTACGCCGCGCCGCTGGTGAAGGAAGGGCGCCTGCGCGTGTTATGCCCGGAGCAGATCCACCTGAGCACAGCGTTCAACCTTATCCTGCGCCACAACGCCCCACGAAGCCCGCTGGTCAAAGCCTTCGCAACGGCATTGGGCGTGGATCTGAAAGCGCCAATCTAATCCGCTCATCCAACTCTGAGGACATACAGAGACCCCCTGTGGGAGCTGTCGAGCCCCAGCGAGGCTGCGATGGGATCAACTCGGTCTACCCGCAGACCATATCCACCCGCATCACCGCCGCAACTTGCCCAACTTCTTCTTCGCATGAAAATGCGCTTCCTGCGCCGCTACCAACAGCTACCTGTTCGGCTACGCTCGTCGGGTAGCTGCTATAGAGCTATGCAATAGAGCACCTGCAAACTATCATTCTTACCTGTCTTCCCATGCCTTAAGAGGTGTTCCTTATGTCTACTGGAACGATCTTCACCAATAACCGTACACAAAATATCCGCATCCCTGCTGACATGCGTTTTCCCGCTGGGGTGAAAACTGTAGAGGTGCGTGCCGTGGGGCGCGAACTGATTATTTCGCCGGTTGAAAACACTTGGGACAGCTTTTTCCTTGCAAGCGAATCGGTATCTGATGATTTTATGGAGGAGCGCGCCGACCAAACCCAGCAAGAGCGAGAGTCCTTTGATGATTAAGTACATGCTTGATACGAACATAGTGATCTACATCATCAAGCGTCGGCCTATGGAAATACTGGAAAAATTCAATGCGAATGTAGGTCGTATGGTGATCTCTTCGATCACCCTTGCGGAATTGATGCACGGGGCCGAAAAAAGCCAGTTTGTTGAGAGAAATACTCGGGCGGTGGAGGACTTCATCTCCCGGCTTGACGTCATTCACTACGATGACAAGGCCGCTTTTCACTACGGCTCGATCCGCTCCGATCTCGAAAAGAAGGGCACTCCAATCGGCGTAAATGACCTGCACATCGCGGGCCACGCCAGAAGCTCAGGATTGGTCTTGGTGACTAACAACGAAGGTGAGTTCAAGCGAGTGAATGGCTTGATCGTGGAAAACTGGATCGCCGCCTAAGGCAGTCAATCCAGCGCACACAGATAGGTCGTCCAGGCGATTCAGCGTTGCTTGATTCGTTTCTTCTTCGCATGAAAATGCCGAAAATGCGCATCCTGCGCCGCCGCCAACAACTCCCGATCCCCGCGCGTATCACCCCAGGCCCTGAGCCGATACTCCCCCAGATCCCCATAAACCGCCTCAAGCCGAAGCACCTTATTCTCACACCGGCAATTATTCCCGGTGAGCTTGCCCGTCAATACTCCGTCAACCACCTCAAGCTCAGTGCCTATCAACCGGATCCCAAGCCGATCCGCAAACGGCTGCAACACCAACGCCGGCGACGCCGAACACAGCGTCACCACCGCCCCGGACTTCACCTCATCGGCCACCGATTGCAGCCCGGTTGGCCGCATCAACTTGTTCCAATAGGCCTGGCAATACGCTTCCGCTTTCTGCTGAACCCACGCCTTATCCACGCCGGTCATAAAGGTGCGGATCAACTGCGCCTTGAGCTCATCACGGCTAATCACGCGCAACAGAAACTGCGCGCCAGGCACCGCCAGCTTCACCATCCTGCGCACGAACTCGCCTTTACCAAAGGCGAACTTCAGGAACGGCACGAAGCTGTCGTGGTGGGTCAGGGTGCCGTCGAAGTCAAAGACGGAGAGCACTTTGGCATCCAAGGGGCCGGATTCGAGCATGTCTGGGTTCACGGGCGGGTCTCGGTCCTATCTCGTAATTTTGGTAATACATCAGTTGTGACCACAGAAGTTTACTCTTCTTTCAATCTTTCGATTTTCGAGTAAAGCCCTTTGGTGAAGTCACCGCGGTCACTTGATCGGTGACAACGCTGATGGCAATTCGGGCACAAGGCTACAGCATTGGTGATGCGATCCGAACCCTTCTGGGCGAGGTGCTTGACGTGATGTACTTCAAGAAATGGCAAGCCATCCACTTCGAAGGGAGCGTTTGAACCGCAGCCTTCGCAAATGCCATTGGCCTCATTCAATACCCAAGCGCGTACTTTGGGATCGCGAACAAAAGCCGTACCGACAATGGACACTTTCTGTGGCTTCGCAATTCCGTCCGGCACCTTCTCGATGGGCTGCTGCAGTAGCTTGGATGCTCGGCGGACGAGGGTTTGTTCATCTGCAGTTTGCGCTGTTTCATCTGATTCAAATATACGAAGGGCAGTGAGGGCTTTGCGAATCTGTTGTTCTACTCCCGAGCCCACGTTATTTGCAGGTTTGTACCCCTTGATCCGATCCAGGCCCATTTGGACCAGAACCGCAGAGATATTCTGCATGCGAAACTCGATGGAGCCTTCTGTACGACCTGCGATTGGTCCCTGACGTAGCAATCGGTTTTCATGGGCTTTATTAAAGGGTTGGCCGTTCTTCTCCAACGCCAACATCTTCAAGTAGGTCTCGACTGCCGCGGCTAATTCCTCGTCGCTCCAGTCGATGCTGTCTTTTGTAATATCCATACAGTCGCCGAGGGTAGAAAGTCCTCGGACGATACTGAGTGGCCACTAGCACGTCTACGAAATTTCCTACGAGACTGTAGGATTTGGCACTCTGCAAATACAAAAAAGCCCTGAACAAGTCAGGGCTTTTCAGTTGGCTAAGGAATCAATCCCAGCTCAGCGCGCCACCAGTCTGATACTCGATCACACGAGTCTCAAAGAAATTCTTCTCTTTCTTCAAGTCCATGATCTCGCTCATCCACGGGAACGGGTTGGTGGTGCCTGGGTATTCTTCTTTCAAACCAATCTGCGACAGACGACGGTTCGCGATGAACTTGAGGTAGTCCTCCATCATCGCCGCATTCATGCCCAACACCCCACGCGGCATGGTGTCACGCGCGTATTCGATCTCCAGCTGAGTCCCTTGCAGGATCATCTGGGTCGCTTCTTCCTTCATCTCGGCATCCCACAGGTGCGGGTTTTCGATTTTGATCTGGTTGATCACATCGATACCGAAGTTCAGGTGCATCGACTCATCCCGCAGGATGTACTGGAACTGCTCGGCCACGCCGGTCATTTTGTTGCGACGGCCCATGGACAAAATCTGGGTGAAGCCGCAGTAGAAGAAGATGCCTTCCAGTACGCAGTAGTAGGCCACCAGGTTGCGCAGCAGCTCTTTGTCAGTCTCAACGGTACCGGTTTCGAACTTCGGATCGGAGATCGAACGGGTGTACTTCAAGCCCCAGGCAGCCTTTTTGGCGACCGATGGAATCTCGTGGTACATGTTGAAGATCTCGCCTTCATCCATGGCCAGCGATTCGATGCAGTACTGGTAGGCGTGGGTGTGGATCGCTTCTTCGAAGGCCTGGCGCAGGATGTACTGGCGGCACTCCGGGTTGGTGATCAGGCGGTACACGGCCAGTACCAGATTGTTCGCGACCAACGAATCCGCAGTGGAGAAGAAGCCGAGGTTGCGCATCACGATGCGACGTTCGTCGTCGGTCAGGCCTTCCGGGTTTTTCCACAGGGCGATGTCGGCGGTCATGTTGACCTCTTGCGGCATCCAGTGGTTGGCGCAGCCGTCGAGGTACTTCTGCCAGGCCCAGTCGTACTTGAAAGGTACGAGTTGGTTGAGGTCGGCGCGGCAGTTGATCATGCGCTTTTCGTCAACGGCGACGCGGGCGGCGGAGCCTTCCAGCTCGGCGAGGCCTTCGGCGACGTCGAGTTTGTCGAGGGCGGCCTTGGCGCGCACGATGGCGGCGGAGTCAGCGGCGGTGACGGCGCGGGCTTCGATGGCGGCAGCAGCGCCGGCGCCGTCGAGGCGGTCCATGTTGGCTTCGGTGGCGTGGCCGGCGTTGGCGCCTTTGGCAACTACTTCGCCGTCTTCTTCTTTGTCGAACTCGTCCCAGCTCAGCATGACGTGTCGTCTCCTGCGTGAGGGCTCTAAGGTGCCCGTGTGAAACCGGATGGTTGGGTGTTCACACGGCCCAAAGGCCGCGGTGGATCTTAAGGAATCGTTTGTTGCAGCTAGCGCACGCATTAAACGGAATCAGGGTTACGGGTGTTCTGCTTGAGGCTTGAGGGGCGGAGCAATGCTTACTGGCTCCAGCGGGGGCCTCAGGTCTGGCTCTTCGTCCCCATGTAAAGGGATATTGCAGGCCCGATTTACCCGCGCATTATAGGGAAAAATTCGACTTTGTGTTGCGGCGGATGGTCTCGGTGAGCGGCCAAAATGGTGGTGTTTGCAGCCAAGGTCCGGGTTTACAAGGCTTTGCCTGGCTTGGATTTTTTTGACGGGCGGTAGGCGTTTGTTTCAGCGCGCCGAACTGGGGCAGATTCGGTCTGGAAGTTCTTGCGCCGTTTGGCGCAAGAACGGGTCGCGGGGGGTTACTGGGCTGCGGCTTTGATGCTGGCAAACATCTGCTTGCCAGCCTTGGCAGGGTCCGCGTCTTTATTGCTCATGAAGTTGCTGACCACATCAAACACCGCCCCTTGCACCGCCTGGGACGTGGACATGTTGAAGGCCATGCTCGGCTCCAGCGTGCCGGCGTTCTCGGCTTCGGCGAAGTCCTTGGCGGAAGCCTGGGCACAGCTGTCGAACTGGCTCATGTCCAGGCCCTTGATCACCGGGATGGAGCCTTTGTTCTGGTTGAACACGCTCTGGAATTGCGGCTCCAGGGCGATCTTGGCCAGGTCGTCGCGAGCCGCGTTGTTGCCCGGCGTATCATTTTTACTGGACGGTTTGAACATGGCCAGTGAGTCGATGGTGTAGCTATAAATGCCTTGTGAGCCGGGGAAGGGCACGCATTCATAATCGGCCCCGGCTTTTTTACCCGCCGCGGTCCACTCACTCTTGGCCCAGTCCCCCATGATTTGCATGCCGGCCTGGCCATTGATGACTTTGGCGGTTTCCATGTTCCAGTCCTGGCCTGCGCCGTTGGGGTCCATGTAGGTCTTCAGCTTGCGCAGCGCGACGAAGACTTCGGTCATTTTGGGGCCGGTGAAGGTGGCTTCGTCGTTGTCGATAAAGGCTTTCTGGAAGCCATCGGCGCCCAGGATGCTGAGCACCAGGCCTTCAAATACGGTGGTGTCCTGCCAGGGTTGGCCGCCGTGGGCGATGGCGATGAAGCCGGCGGCCTTGAGTTTGTCGCCGGCGGCGTAGAGTTCTTCCAGGGTGGCCGGGGCTTTGGACACGCCGGCTTTCTTGAGCACCTCGGGGTTGATCCATAACCAGTTGATGCGGTGGATGTTGAGCGGTACGGCGACGTAGTGGTCGTCGAACTTCATCAGTTGCGCAATGCTTTCGGGCAGCAGGCTGTCCCAGTGATTGGCCTTGGCGACGTTGTCGACGCTGGTCAGCAGGCCCAGCTTGCCCCACTCCTGAATGTCCGGAGCTTTGATCTGCGCGGCAGAGGGCGGGTTGCCGGAGACGGCGCGGCTCTTGAGGACGGTCATGGCAGCAGCGCCACCGCCGCCGGCCACGGCACTGTTTTGCCAGATGAAGCCGTCTTTCTCGATCAGTTGTTGCAGCACCTGTACAGACTTGGCTTCCCCGCCCGAGGTCCAGTAGTGGACGACTTCAACAGTGCCTTTGCTGTCGGCTGCGTGAGCGGCGAACGTGCAAAGGCTGGCGAGGGAGATGGCAACGGCAAGGCGATGGGGGATTTTCATGTGGGATAACCCTTTTTGTTGTTTTGGGGAGCGGTGCTTATTCCAGCCCCAGCCCTTTGCGGCCGAGGGTGTTCAGTTGCGGCGTCATGAAGCGGTCTTTCCACTCTTTCTCGTAGTCCTCCCGGGCGAAATCATCCGGTGAGGCCCCTTGCTCGAACGCCCTGAGCACATCCTTGGCGTACCGCAGGTTTTTCGGGCACATGGGCGCGGCGGGCACGTACATCACGTTGCCCCAGCCCTGTTGATTTTCGACGGGGGCGACGCTGTGGATCACGTCGCAGTGCCACCACACCGAATCGCCGGCCTGCACGTCCGGAATCGGGGTCATGCCCTGGACCAGCAGCGGGTGCCATTTCTCTGAAACTGGCAGCACCTTGCCCGGCGCAACGCCGCACAGCTCATCTTCGGGGACATCGTCCAGCAGCGGGCGCAGCAGCATGTAGGCCATGGCCTTGGGGATCGGCAAGGTATGCAGCACGCCCTGGTCGGCCTGCATGTCGCACAGTGCGGTCCAGCCCTGGAAGGTGCGGAAGGCCGAGCATTTCACCGTGTCCTTGTAGGCGTATTCATCGACTTCGGTGCGATGGGCGGCGTCCCAGGGGTCGTAGGACTTGAAGTCGTTGCGGTAGATCTTGTCGAACACCTTGAGGTAGGCGGGGTGCAGCCAGCGTTCCAGGGCGCCCGAGTCGGTGTGCGGGCCAAGCCCTTTGGAGCTGGTGCCCGGTGGGCGGCGGCGGACGCGGTCGGGGTATAGCGCATTGATGTCTGGGTCGAACCATTGCCGGCCTTGGGAATCGTAGGTCCACAGGCGATTCAGGAACGACTGCGCGGCGCCCATGCGCTCGTGTTGGCGCAGTTGCATCTGGGCGTCGGACCAATAGATCGGGAATATCTCCGGGCGCGAGGCTTCGAGGTTACCGAAGAAATTGTCGGCCGGGCCGCGATACACCTCGTCGAAATGGTTGTGGTCGAGGTAGTCCAGCAGGCTCTTGTCCCACGCGAGCACCTGTTCCCTGGGGAAGTGGTTGCGGATCACCAGGCAGCCCCTGCGCTTGATGATTGCCCGTTGTGCTTCGGTGACCTGGCCGTTGGCGATGGTTTCAAAGTCAAGCTCGGGCCAGGCGGACTGCTGTGCCTTGATCGAGGCGATTTCAGTACTGATGAACTCGCTGACCTCGGCGAACAGCGTAGGCACATCGCCGATCTGCGCGCGCAGGGCCTTTTTCATCGCGACGATGCTGCGCTTGTAGTCGTCCGGCAGCTCGGCGCATTCGAAGGCGTGGTAGTTGCTCATGGGGTGACCTGTCTTGTTGTTGTGTGCATACCGGTATGGAATCACCCCGGCCCGCCTGGGCGGCAGCCTGATTTGGCGCGTTGAGCAGTACGATTGTGGCGTTTGTTGTAAGGCGTATAGAAGAATCGGCTTATTGAAAGTGATGCCCGTGTTGAAGCCGAAACTGTGACGGCGTCATGCCCTTGTGCGCCTTGAACTGCCGATTGAACAACGCCTGGGAGGCATAGCCGACCTGTTCGGAAATCGCGCTGACCGCCAGGTTGCCCTGCATCAATAAAGCGCAGGCATGTCCGATGCGTAGCCGGACGATGTAGTCCAGCGCCGTGCAGCGTGTATGTTTGCGGAACATGCGATGGAAGGCTGAAACGCTGACACAGGCCATTTGCGCCAGCTCGGGAATGCCGACAGGTTGCGCATAGTGGCCGTGCAGGTAGTCCAGGACGCGGCGGATGCGCGCGTCTTCAACGATGTGAGGGGCGGCGTTTTCCGTCGCGATGCGCTGCGCGGCGATATCCCGGGACAATGTGTTGAGCACGGTAAGCAACGAGATCAGTCGCTGGGAAGCGTCTTGCTCGACCATGGCTTCGATCACCGGGCGCAGCGCCCGGGACGTAGCATCACTGAAACTCAACGCCTGTCGCGCAGCAGCCAATAGCGCACGCGTCGACCCCATCTCCGGAAACAGTTGCACCAGCGAGTCCGCCCAGGCCTCGGAAAACCAGATGACCAGGGCAATGTGCGGTTTGGCGGGGTCGATCAGCTCGGCGGAAGACCAGCTATGGGGCACGTTCGGGCCCACCAGCACCAGGTCGCCGTCATCGTACAGCGCCACATCGTTGCTGATATAGCGGTGCCCGCGGCTGTTGAGGGTGAGGGTCAGTTCGTATTCGGGATGGTGATGCCATTCAAACGGAATCGCCTCCTGTAGACGCCTGTTCAGCAGGGTCCAGGAGGTGTTCGCCTCGGTGGGGATTTTTTCGAAACTGGCTCGCATGAATGCATCCTGCCTTGCAGGTGAGGTGGCGGCGCCACAATCGTAGCATTCGATTCAAGCGGTAGGGGATAAGCCGGCTCTTTGCCGCAAGAACGATTTCTTGCGGCGAATAAGATCAGGTTCAGTTCAAACTAACGAAGTTATTATCCGTTAGAGCAACCGTTACCCATGACCTGATATTGAAGAATATGACGCTGACCTTGTGAGTCTTCATATTCCATTTTTACCGGTACAACTTTGCATACATCCGGGACTTCACTCATGGACACTACTTTGGCGACGTCCAGATGGGTGCTGTAAGTGTAATCCTCAACAATCGGGGTGCTCTGGCTGGCTACGTCAGTCGGGGCTTCGTCGGCCAGGGCGGCGGTGGCGCACAAGCTGCTAAGGGCCATAACTAATAACGCTTTCATTTGACTATTTACCTTTTGGCGGTCGAAAGGGGTCACGGGGCCCTTGTGAGGCCACGTGTGTAACTTGATTGGGAAGTTCGGATTAACGTTGCCTTCGTGGGGGCTGTTACGTTGTTAATCACAGTGCCTTGATGGCGAGGTTGATTTTAGGCGTCCGAGTTATATTCATATACCCGTGCTTTTGATAAACACTATTGGTGGTTTTTGTAACAATCGCGAAATGAAGGTTTTTTCAGAAACCTGCAAAGCGCCACGGGCCGCGGGCCAGAGCGCTGCCAGGGGATAGGTGGGCAATTTGTAGGGGCTTGTTACTACCATCGTCGAATGGTTCTATAGGTCCGGCCCGGCTACAACAGGGCCATACAACAACAACTATGTCACCGAGGTAAGAAAGATGAGTGCGGCTTCTCTGTACCCCGTTCGCCCCGAAGTAGCGGCCAATACGCTGACCGATGAGGCGACCTACAAGGCCATGTACCAGCAGTCGGTGGTCAACCCCGACGGTTTCTGGCGCGAGCAAGCCAAGCGCCTTGACTGGATCAAGCCTTTCACCACGGTGAAGCAGACCTCCTTCGACGATCACCATGTCGACATCAAATGGTTTGCCGACGGCACCCTCAACGTTTCCTACAACTGCCTGGACCGCCACCTCGCCGAGCGTGGCGACCAGCCAGCAATCATCTGGGAGGGCGACGACCCTGCCGAAAGCCGCACCATCACCTACCGCGAGCTGCATGAAGAAGTCTGCAAGTTCGCCAACGCCCTGCGCGGCCAGGATGTGCACCGCGGCGACGTGGTGACTATCTATATGCCGATGATTCCCGAAGCCGCGGTCGCCATGCTGGCCTGTGCCCGGATCGGTGCGATTCACTCGGTGGTGTTTGGCGGGTTCTCGCCAGAGGCCCTGGCCGGTCGGATCATCGACTGCAAATCCAAGGTGGTGATCACCGCCGACGAAGGCATTCGTGCCGGCAAGAAAATTTCCCTGAAGGCCAACGTCGACGACGCCCTGACCAACCCGGAAACCAGCAGCATCCAGAAAGTCATCGTGTGCAAGCGCACCGGTGGCAACATCAAGTGGAACCAGCATCGCGACATCTGGTACGAAGACCTGATGAAAGTGGCGGGCACCGTGTGTGCGCCGAAAGAGATGGGCGCCGAAGAAGCGCTGTTCATCCTTTACACCTCCGGCTCCACCGGCAAGCCGAAGGGCGTGCAGCACACCACCGGCGGCTACCTGTTGTACGCAGCCCTGACCCACGAGCGCGTGTTCGACTACCGCCCGGGCGAAATCTACTGGTGCACCGCCGACGTCGGCTGGGTCACCGGCCACACCTATATCGTCTATGGCCCACTGGCCAACGGCGCGACCACGCTGATGTTCGAAGGCGTGCCGAACTATCCGGACATCACCCGGGTGGCGAAGATCGTCGACAAGCACAAAGTGAACATCCTCTACACCGCACCGACCGCGATCCGCGCCATGATGGCTTCCGGCACCGCCGCCTGCGAAGGCGCCGATGGCAGCAGCTTGCGCCTGCTGGGTTCGGTGGGTGAGCCGATTAACCCGGAAGCGTGGGACTGGTACTACAAGAACGTCGGCCAATCCCGTTGCCCGATCGTCGATACCTGGTGGCAGACCGAGACCGGCGGCAACATGATGAGCCCGCTGCCGGGCGCCCATGCGCTCAAGCCGGGTTCGGCGGCGCGCCCATTCTTTGGCGTGGTACCGGCGCTGGTGGATAACCTCGGCAACCTGATTGAAGGCGTGGCCGAGGGTAACCTGGTGATCCTGGATTCGTGGCCGGGCCAGGCACGTACGCTGTATGGCGACCATGACCGGTTTGTGGACACCTACTTCAAGACCTTCCGTGGCATGTACTTCACCGGTGACGGTGCGCGCCGTGACGAGGATGGCTACTACTGGATCACCGGGCGTGTGGATGACGTGCTGAACGTCTCCGGCCACCGCATGGGCACCGCCGAGATTGAGAGCGCCATGGTTGCGCACCCGAAAGTCGCGGAAGCGGCGGTGGTGGGTGTGCCTCATGACATCAAGGGCCAGGGCATCTATGTGTATGTCACGCTGAAAAACGGCGAAGAGCCGAATGAAGCGCTGCGCCTGGAGCTGAAAAACTGGGTGCGTAAAGAGATCGGGCCGATTGCTTCACCGGATGTGATCCAGTGGGCACCGGGCTTGCCGAAGACCCGTTCGGGGAAAATCATGCGCCGGATCCTGCGCAAGATTGCCACCGCTGAATACGACGGGTTGGGCGATATCTCCACCCTGGCGGATCCGAGTGTGGTGGCGCATTTGATCGAGACGCACAAGACCATGAACGTCGCGTAAGGCGGGTTTGTGGGACGAAGCCCCATTCGGCGTAGGCCGGATGGGGCTTTTTTGTGCGATCGGACAGGCGACCTATAACCCCCGTGGGAGCGGGCTTGCTCGCGAAGGCGGCGTGTCAGCCAGCACATCACCCACTGACACACCGCCTTCGCGAGCAAGCCCGCTCCCACATTTTGATTGCATTCCAAGATTGGTCATTCAGTGGCGCGACTTACACAAGGCCAATAAATATCGGATTGTGTTGTAGGAAGTTTCTGAATGTTACCGAACCTAGCAAATGTGTAACCCCACGCCCAAACATGAGGCAAAGTGCTACGCCGTTGCCCCGAAAACCCGCGTCTTAGACGCCCTGAAAAATTAGATCCAACGCTACACTTGCCGTGCTAGAAGGGTTTGCGAATAATAGGCCCGCAACTTGCAGCGTTAACAGGTTTAATATCTTTTGCCTCTGCATAAAATCAAGAGGCTGTCAATGTGCTGGAACCGCTTTCTCGGTGCTTCTGTAAATTGTTGTCGCATTGAGGAAATATCGGCTTCCGGCCTGTCGTTAGAATGCCGATCACTCGCTCGTCGTCGCCGATGCTGAACTGGCGCAGGACGCAGCACCGCTATTCGGTTTCACTCATTCGCATCGTGGGCCCTGGCTCATACTGCTGTTTTGCCCTATACCGATGGAGTCCCAAGATGAAGAAACTCGTGCTGTTGGGCGCCCTGGCGCTGTCCGTGCTGTCCATGCAGGCTTTCGCCGAAGGCAAGCCACTGAAGATTGGTATTGAAGCGGCTTACCCTCCGTTTGCCTCCAAGGCACCGGACGGCAGCATCGTCGGTTTTGACTACGACATCGGCAACGCCCTGTGTGAGCAGATGCAGGTCAAGTGCACCTGGGTCGAGCAGGAATTCGACGGCCTGATCCCGGCGCTGAAAGTGCGCAAGATCGACGCCATCCTGTCCTCGATGTCCATCACCGACGATCGCAAGAAGTCCGTGGACTTCACCAACCGCTACTACCTGACCCCAGCTCGCCTGGTATTGAAGGAAGGCACTGCCGTCAGCGACAGCCTGGATGAATTGAAAGGCAAGAAAATCGGCGTGCAGCGCGGTTCGATCCACGACCGTTTCGCCAAGGAAGTGCTGGCTCCCAAAGGCGCCACCATTGTTCCTTACAGCTCGCAGAACGAAATCTATCTGGACGTAGAAGCCGGTCGCCTTGATGGCACCGTGGCCGACGCCACCCTGTTGCAGGAAGGCTTCCTCGACACGCCAGCCGGTAAAGGCTACGCGTTCACCGGCCCGGCCTTCACCGACGCCAAGTACTTCGGCGACGGTATCGGCATCGCGGTACGTAAAGGCGACAAGGAAAACCTGGACCGCATCAACGCTGCAATCGCTGCGATCCGTGCCAACGGCAAGTACAAGGCAATCCAGGACAAGTACTTCAACTTCGACATTTACGGCCCAGAAGCCAAGTAAACCGTCGCAGCTGTCTGTCCAGAATGGCGCAAGCACCAGGATCTCTGAAGTTTGCGCCATTTTTTCATCCCCCTTTTCGAGGACCTGAATCATGTTGAAAGGCTACGGGGCTGTCATCCTCGATGGCGCTTGGTTGACGCTTCAGCTCGCCTTGTCGTCCATGGCCCTGGCCATTGTTCTGGGTCTGATCGGGGTCGCGTTGCGCCTCTCGCCGGTGCGCTGGTTGGCCTGGCTGGGCGACCTGTACTCCACGGTGATCCGCGGGATCCCCGACCTGGTGCTGATCCTGCTGATTTTCTACGGTGGTCAGGACCTGCTTAATCGTGTTGCGCCGTTGCTCGGCTACAACGACTACATTGACTTGAACCCCTTGGCCGCCGGTATCGGCACTCTGGGTTTCATCTTTGGCGCCTACCTTTCGGAAACCTTCCGTGGCGCCTTCATGGCCATTCCCAAGGGCCAGGCCGAAGCCGGCCTGGCGTATGGCATGAGCCCGTTCCAGGTGTTTTTCCGGGTGATGGTGCCGCAGATGATTCGGCTGGCGATCCCCGGGTTTACCAACAACTGGCTGGTACTGACCAAGGCCACCGCATTGATTTCGGTGGTGGGCCTGCAAGACATGATGTTCAAGGCCAAGCAGGCGGCAGACGCCACCCGCGAACCTTTTACCTTCTTCCTCGCAGTGGCGGCGATGTACCTGGTGATCACCAGCGTGTCGTTGCTGGCCCTGCGTCATCTTGAGAAGCGCTACTCGGTAGGCGTAAAGGCGGCTGATCTATGATCTTCGACTACAACGTCATCTGGGAGGCCATGCCGCTGTACCTCGGCGGCTTGCTGACCACCCTGAAACTGCTGGCCATTTCGCTGTTCTTCGGTTTGCTCGCGGCCTTGCCCCTGGGCCTGATGCGCGTGTCCAAGCAGCCGATCGTCAACGGTGTTGCCTGGCTCTACACCTATGTGATTCGCGGCACGCCGATGCTGGTGCAGCTGTTCTTGATCTACTACGGCCTGGCCCAGTTCGAAGTGGTGCGCGAAAGCTTCCTGTGGCCACTGCTGTCCAGCGCGACCTTCTGCGCCTGCCTGGCGTTTGCCGTGAACACCAGCGCCTACACCGCCGAGATCATCGCCGGCAGCCTCAAGGCCACGCCCCACGGCGAGATCGAGGCAGCCAAGGCCATGGGCATGTCGCGCTACAAGCTGTATCGCCGGATCCTGCTGCCATCGGCCCTGCGCCGGGCGCTGCCGCAATACAGCAACGAAGTGATCATGATGCTCCAGACCACCAGCCTGGCCTCCATCGTCACCCTGATCGACATCACCGGTGCCGCACGCACGGTGAACGCCCAGTACTACTTGCCGTTCGAAGCCTATATCACGGCGGGTGCGTTCTACCTGTGCCTGACCTTCATCCTGGTGCGCCTGTTCAAGTTGGCCGAAGGCCGCTGGCTGAGCTACCTGGCTCCACGGAAGCATTGATATGGAACGTATCGATCACCTGTTGCCCTGGGGTCACCTGGGCTGCGAACGCCAGCTGACGGTGTTTCGTTTCGGTAGCGGCGAGCGCAAGGCTTATATCCAGGCCAGCCTGCACGCGGATGAATTGCCCGGCATGCGCGCCGCCTGGGAGCTGAAAAAGCGCCTGACGGAACTGGAACAGCAAGGCGCCCTCAACGGCGTGATCGAGCTGGTTCCCGTCGCCAATCCGATGGGCCTGGGGCAACTGCTGCAAGGCAGTCACCAGGGCCGTTTCGAGATCGGCAGCGGCAAGAATTTCAACCGCGACTTCGTTGAGTTGAGCGAGCCGGTTACCGAGTTGCTCAACGGCAAGCTGGGGGATGATCCTCACGCCAATGTGCGCTTGATCCGCCAGGCCATGAGCGATGCGCTCAATGCGTTGCCGGCGCCGAGCAGCCAGTTGCAAGGCATGCAGCGGGTGTTGCTGAGCCATGCCTGCACCGCCGACGTGGTCCTCGACCTGCATTGCGACGCCGAAGCCGCGTTGCACATGTACGCGCTGCCGCAACACTGGCCGCAGTGGCGTTCGCTGTCGGCGCATCTGAATGTGAAGGTCGGCCTGCTGGCGGAAGATTCCGGTGGCAGTTCGTTTGACGAAGCCTGCTCGCTACCGTGGCTGCGCCTGGCCCGGGCGTTCCCCGAGGCGCAGATTCCCCTGGCGTGCCTGGCGACGACTCTGGAGCTGGGTGGCCAGGCCGATACTGGCCGTGACGAAGCGATTTTCCACGCTGAAGGCATCCTGGCGTTCCTCGCCGAGCAAGGCCTGATCCGTGGTGAATGGCCCGCGCCGCAGCACGAGCCCTGCGAAGGCCTGCCCTTCGAAGGCACCGAGTTGTTGTTCGCGCCCCACGCCGGCGTGATCAGCTACCTGCGTAAAGCCGGTGACGTAGTCGAAGCCGGCGACCCGATATTTGAAGTGATCGATCCCTTGTCCGACCGCGTGAGCATTGTTTGCGCGGGCACGCCTGGGGTGCTGTTTGCCGTTGAACGGCTACGTTATGCCCAAGCGGGTTTCTGGCTGGCCAAGGTGGCGGGGCGCGAAGCGCTGCGGCACGGGCGCTTGCTCAACGACTGACCAACTGTTTTTGTGAGAACCGACCGCATGTACAAACTTGAAGTCCAAGACCTGCATAAACGCTATGGCAGTCATGAAGTGCTCAAAGGTGTGTCCCTGGCCGCCGCGGCCGGTGATGTGATCAGCATCATCGGGTCCAGTGGCTCGGGCAAAAGTACCTTTTTGCGCTGCATCAACCTGCTGGAGCAGCCCCACGCCGGCAAGATTCTGCTCAATAACGAAGAGCTGAAACTGGTGGCCAACAAGGACGGCGCCATGAAGGCCGCGGACCCGAAACAGCTGCAACGCATGCGTTCGCGACTGTCGATGGTGTTCCAGCATTTCAACCTGTGGTCCCACATGACCGCGCTGGAAAACGTCATGGAAGCACCGGTGCACGTCTTGGGCATGTCGAAAAAAGACGCCCGGGAAAAGGCCGAGCACTACCTGGCTAAAGTCGGTGTGGGCCATCGTAAGGATGCGTTCCCTGGCCACATGTCCGGCGGTGAACAGCAACGCGTGGCGATTGCCCGTGCCCTGGCGATGGAGCCTGAGGTGATGCTGTTCGACGAACCCACTTCGGCGCTGGACCCGGAGCTGGTGGGCGAAGTGCTCAAGGTGATGCAGGACCTGGCCCAGGAAGGCCGGACCATGGTGGTGGTGACCCACGAAATGGGCTTTGCCCGTGAAGTCTCCAACCAACTGGTGTTCCTGCACAAGGGCATCGTCGAAGAGCGTGGCAACCCGCGCGAAGTGCTGGTCAACCCACAGTCCGAGCGTTTGCAGCAGTTTCTTTCCGGCAGCTTGAAGTAAACAGAACTGCTTTTATGCACTGAATTAGTGCAAGCTTCACAATCCTGAGGTTGCCCAATCCCCTGTGGGAGCGGGCTTGCTCGCGAAAGCGGTGTATCAGTTGATACATCCGGTGACTGATCCACCGCATTCGCGAGCAAGCCCGCTCCCACATTTGGATCTTCACCCGCTTTAGAGATTTGTGTTGGTTTACCGGCTAGCATTGGCCTTTGTCTTCATTACTGTTACTCGCTTCGGATAGCACTCCATGACTGCCCATCGAATTGGTTTCCTGATTTGGCCCAGCACTAAAGCACTGACGCTTGCGCTGGCTGAGGAGGCCTTGCGCGTTGCTCAGCGGGTGCATCCGGACGTGGTGTACGAACTCTCGTTTTTGCAGGCCGAACCGCCAATCGACGGCGCCTGGCAACTGCCGGGTGAGCCCTGGGCTGGCAAGCTGGAAGGTTTCCAAAAGCTGTTCCTGCTGGCCGATGAGCCACCGACCGTCATCGCCTCCCAGCTCAGCACCGCCCTCAAGCAACTGGTGCGTGCCGGGTGTGTGATCGGCGGCCTGTCGGCCGGTGTGTATCCGCTGGCCCAGCTCGGTCTGCTCGACGGTTACCGCGCCGCTGTGCACTGGCGCTGGCAGGACGATTTCGCCGAGCGTTTCCCCAAGGTCATCGCCACCAGCCATCTGTTCGACTGGGACCGTGACCGCCTGACCGCCTGCGGTGGCATGTCGGTACTCGACCTGCTGCTGGCAGTGCTGGCCCGTGACCACGGCGCCGAACTGGCCGGGGCAGTCTCGGAAGAACTGGTGGTGGAGCGCATCCGCGAAGGCGGCGAGCGCCAGCGCATTCCGCTGCAAAACCGCCTGGGTTCCAGCCATCCAAAGCTGACCCAGGCGGTTTTGCTGATGGAGGCCAACATCGAAGAGCCGCTGACCACCGACGAAATCGCCCAGCATGTGTGCGTGTCCCGACGACAGCTCGAGCGGATCTTCAAGCAATACCTCAATCGCGTCCCCAGCCAGTACTACCTGGAACTGCGCCTGAACAAGGCCCGCCAGATGCTCATGCAAACCAGCAAGTCGATCATCCAGATCGGCCTGTCCTGCGGCTTCTCCTCGGGGCCGCACTTCTCCAGCGCCTACCGCAACTTCTTCGGCGCCACCCCTCGTGAAGACCGCAACCAGCGCCGCAGCAGCAGCCCGTTCGAATTGTCGTCGGTGCCGTCCGAGCGCGGCTAGGCATCAGTGCTCGGCCGGCATCTCCAGGCATGGCGCTGTTCCTGTGCGCGGATGAGATCAGCAGCAGACCAAAACGGCCATCGGCGACGGCATTGGATAGTTGTGCCTCACCGACCGCCCAAAACCGGCCCGGGCGGTTTAAACTGCGCCATTGCGATGCTATTTGTCGCATTGGCGTAAACCCGCGAAAATCGCGGGTTGGCGCTATAAGAAGTTGTCGCTTGGCGGCAAGGCCGCGCTGAAAACTGTCCTTACAATCCCTGCATCGCCCGCCAGTTTCAGGCAGGCGTTCCTCTTCAGGAGACTCCGATGTCCGTTGAGCAAGCCCCGGTGCAACGTGCCGATTTCGACCAGGTCATGGTTCCCAACTACGCACCTGCCGCTTTCATCCCCGTGCGTGGCGCAGGTTCGCGCGTATGGGACCAGGCGGGCCGAGAGCTGATCGACTTTGCCGGCGGCATCGCGGTCAACGTATTGGGCCACGCCCACCCGGCGCTGGTCGGTGCACTGACCGAACAGGCCAACAAGCTGTGGCACGTGTCCAACGTCTTCACCAATGAGCCGGCCCTGCGCCTGGCCCATAAGCTGATCGACGCCACGTTTGCCGAGCGTGTGTTCTTCTGCAACTCCGGCGCCGAAGCCAACGAGGCCGCCTTCAAGTTGGCCCGTCGTGTCGCGTTCGACCGCTTCGGCACCGAGAAATACGAAATCATCGCCGCGCTGAACAGCTTCCACGGCCGTACCCTGTTCACCGTGAACGTGGGTGGCCAGTCGAAGTACTCCGACGGCTTCGGTCCGAAGATCGTCGGCATCACCCACGTGCCTTACAACGATCTGGAGGCGCTGAAAGCCGCCGTCTCGGACAAGACCTGCGCCGTGGTGCTGGAGCCGATCCAGGGCGAAGGCGGCGTGCTGCCGGCAGAACTGTCGTACCTGCAAGGTGCCCGCGACCTGTGCGACGCGAACAACGCGCTGCTGGTGTTCGACGAAGTGCAAACCGGCATGGGCCGCAGCGGCGAGTTGTTCGCCTATCAGCATTACGGCGTCGTGCCGGACATCCTCACCAGCGCCAAGAGCCTGGGCGGCGGTTTCCCGATCGCCGCCATGCTGACTCGCGAAGACCTGGCCAAGCACTTGGTGGTCGGCACCCACGGCACCACCTACGGCGGCAACCCGCTGGCGTGCGCGGTGGCGGAAGCGGTGATCGACGTGATCAACACGCCAGAAGTGCTGGCCGGCGTTAACGCCAAGCACGACTTGTTCGTTTCCCGTCTGGAGAAGATTGGCCAGCAATACGGCATCTTCACCGAAGTGCGTGGCCTGGGCCTGTTGCTCGGTTGCGTGCTGAGCGATGCCTGGAAAGGCAAGGCCAAGGACATCTTCAACGCCGCCGAGCGCGAAGGCTTGATGATCCTGCAAGCCGGCCCGGATGTGGTGCGCTTCGCCCCGAGCCTGGTGGTGGAAGATGCCGATATCCAGGAAGGTCTGGACCGCTTCGAACGTGCGGTGAAAAAGCTGACGCAAGCCTGATGGACCGTTGGGTGCCCGGCGAGTCGGGCGCCCAACACAAATTTTGTATGCCGGACTCTTTAGTTGAAGCTGTGAAGATCAAATGTGGCAGCGGGCTTGCTCGCGAATGCAGTGGCTCAGTCACCTGAAATGTTGAATGACACACCGCTTTCGCGAGCAAGCCCGCTCCCACACTTGACCTCACTGATTTCAAGATCGTGTCCGGCATTTTTTCCTGTGAGTTTTCGAGTTAAGGAGTGACACCATGCTGGTGATGCGCCCCGCGCAAATGGCTGATCTGGGCGAGGTACAGCGTCTGGCTGCGGACAGCCCGATTGGTGTCACCTCCTTGCCGGATGATGTCGAACGCCTGAGCGACAAGATCGCTGCGAGCGAAGCGTCCTTCGCCGCCGAGGTCAGCTTCAACGGTGAAGAAAGCTATTTCTTCGTCCTGGAAGACACCGACGCCGGCAAGCTGGTGGGCTGTTCGGCCATCGTTGCCTCGGCCGGCTACTCGGAACCGTTCTACAGCTTCCGTAACGAGACCTTCGTGCACGCTTCCCGCGAGCTGAAGATCCACAACAAGATCCACGTGCTCTCGCAGTGCCATGACCTCACCGGCAACAGCCTGCTGACCAGCTTCTACGTGGTGCCGGAGCTGGTGGGTTCGCCGTGGTCGGAACTCAACTCCCGTGGCCGCCTGCTGTTCGTGGCCGGCCACCCGGAGCGCTTCGCCGATTCGGTGGTCACCGAGATTGTGGGCTACAGCGACGAGAACGGTGATTCGCCGTTCTGGGACGCCATCGGCCGCAACTTCTTCGACCTCAACTACGCCGCTGCCGAGCGCCTGTGCGGGTTGAAGAGCCGGACCTTCCTCGCCGAGCTGATGCCGCACTATCCGATCTACGTGCCGCTGTTGCCCGACGAAGCCCAGGAAGCCATGGGCCAGGTGCACCCGCGGGCGCAGATCACCTTCGACATCCTGATGCGCGAAGGCTTCGAGACCGACCATTACATCGACATCTTCGACGGCGGCCCAACCCTGCATGCGCGCGTCTCGGGCATTCGCTCGATCGCCCAGAGCCGTGTGGTGCCGGTGAAGATCGGTGAGATGGTCAAGGGTGTCGGCCGCCAGTACCTGGTGAGCAACGGCCAGTTGCAGGATTACCGCGCGGTGATGCTGGAGCTGGACTACGCGCCGGGCAAGCCAGTGACCCTGGACCTGGAAACCGCCGAAGCCCTGGGCGTCGGCGAAGGTGCCAGCGTTCGACTGGTAGCGGTTTAAGAATGAGTTTCGCGGGTGGCTTGCAAGGCGGCCCGTTTGAGGAGATAGCATGATCGTTCGTCCCGTACGCAGCAGCGATTTACCGGCCCTGATTGATCTGGCGCGCAGCACCGGCACCGGCCTCACCACCTTGCCGGCCAACGAAGAGCGCCTGACCCATCGGGTCGGCTGGGCTGAAAAGACCTTTCGCGGCGAAGCCGGGCGCGGTGATGCGGACTACCTGTTCGTGCTGGAAAACGACGAAGGTCGCGTGGTGGGGATTTCCGCCATCGCCGGTGCCGTCGGCCTGCGTGAGCCTTGGTACAACTTCCGGGTCGGCCTGACGGTCAGCGCCTCCCAGGAGCTGAACATCTACCGTGAAATCCCGACGCTGTTTCTGGCCAACGACCTGACCGGCAACTCCGAGCTGTGCTCGTTGTTCCTGCACGCCGATTACCGCAACGGCCTTAACGGCCGCATGCTGGCCAAGGCGCGCATGCTGTTTATCGCGGAATTCCCGCAGCTGTTTGGCAACAAGATCATCGCCGAGATGCGCGGCATGTCCGACGAAGCCGGGCGCTCGCCGTTCTGGGAAAGCCTGGGCCGGCACTTCTTCAAGATGGAATTCAGCCAGGCCGACTACCTCACCGGCGTGGGCAACAAGGCGTTTATCGCCGAGCTGATGCCGAAGTTTCCGCTGTACACCTGCTTCCTGTCTGAAGACGCGCGCAATGTGATCGGCAAGGTCCACACCGACACCGAGCCGGCCCTGAGCATGCTCAAGAGCGAAGGTTTCAGCTACCAGGGCTACGTCGACATCTTCGACGCGGGCCCGGCGGTGGAGTGTGAAACCACCAAGATCCGCGCCGTGCGCGACAGCGAAGCGCTGGTGCTGGCGATTGGTACGCCGGGCGACGACGCCACGCCGTTCCTGATCCATAACCGCAAACGTGAAGATTGCCGTATCACCGCCGCGCCGGCGCGGTTGGCTGCGGGCACCCTGGTGGTCGATCAACAGACCGCCAAGCGCCTGCAACTGATCGCCGGTGATCAAGTGCGTGCCGTACCGTTGTCCGCTGCCCGGGAGTCGAAATAATGAATTCGCTATACATCGCAGGTGAATGGCTGGCTGGCCAGGGTGAAGTGTTTGAGTCGCTGAACCCGGTGACCCAGCAGGTGGTGTGGTCGGGTAATGGCGCCACCGCCGAGCAGGTCGAGTCCGCCGTCCAGGCCGCACGCCAGGCGTTTCCGGCCTGGGCCAAGCGTTCCTTGGAAGAGCGCCTGAGCGTGCTGGAAGCCTTCGCCGCCAACCTGAAGAGTCGTGCTGACGAACTCGCCCGCTGCATCGGTGAGGAAACCGGCAAGCCTTTGTGGGAATCGGCGACTGAAGTCACCAGCATGGTCAACAAGGTCGCGATCTCGGTGCAAAGCTACCGCGAGCGTACCGGCGAGAAGAGCGGCCCATTGGGCGACGCCACTGCCGTGTTGCGCCACAAGCCCCACGGTGTAGTGGCGGTGTTTGGCCCTTACAACTTCCCGGGTCACTTGCCTAACGGGCATATCGTGCCGGCCTTGCTGGCGGGTAACACCGTGCTGTTCAAGCCGAGCGAGCTGACCCCGAAAGTCGCCGAGCTGACCGTGCAATGCTGGATCGACGCCGGCCTGCCGGCGGGCGTGTTGAACCTGCTGCAAGGCGCACGGGAAACCGGGATCGCCCTGGCGGCGAATCCGGGCATCGACGGTCTGTTCTTCACCGGCTCCAGCCGCACCGGCAACCATCTGCACCAGCAATTCGCCGGGCGCCCGGACAAGATCCTCGCGCTGGAAATGGGCGGCAACAACCCGCTGGTGGTGGACGAAGTGGCCGATGTGGATGCGGCCGTGTACACCATTATCCAGTCGGCGTTTATCTCCGCTGGCCAGCGTTGCACCTGTGCCCGTCGCCTGCTGGTGCCGGAAGGCGCCTGGGGCGATGCGTTGCTCGCACGCCTGGTGGCGGTGAGCTCGACCATCGAAGTCGGCGCATTTGACCAAACGCCGGCGCCGTTCATGGGCTCGGTGATTTCCCTCGGTGCTGCCAAGGCGTTGATGGATGCCCAGGAATTGCTGTTGGCCAATGGTGCCGTGGCGCTGTTGGAAATGACTCAACCCCAGGCCCAGGCTGCGTTGCTGACGCCGGGGATTATCGATGTGACCGAGGTTACGGAACGCGCTGACGAAGAGCTGTTCGGCCCACTGCTGCAAGTGATCCGCTACGCTGATTTCGAGGCGGCGATTGCCGAGGCCAACAACACTCAATACGGCTTGGCGGCCGGGTTGCTGTCGGATTCCGAGGCGCGTTACCAGCAGTTCTGGCTGGAAAGCCGTGCCGGGATCGTCAACTGGAACAAACAGCTGACGGGTGCTGCGAGCAGCGCGCCATTTGGCGGGGTAGGGGCTTCGGGCAACCATCGCGCCAGCGCCTATTACGCGGCGGACTATTGCGCGTACCCGGTGGCCTCCCTTGAGACCCCGAGCCTGGTGCTACCGGCGACGTTAACCCCGGGTGTGACGCTGATCTAAATGTGGGAGCGGGCTTGCTCGCGAAGGCGGTGTGTCATTCAACATTTCAGGCGACTGAACCACCGCTTTCGCGAGCAAGCCCGCTCCCACACTTGATTTGTGGTGTGTTCAAGTAATTTGATGCCTATAAAAATACAGATGTTCGTGGAGCCTCGCCGATGAAATCCTGTGAAGTCAATTTTGACGGTCTAGTGGGGCCGACCCATAACTACGGCGGCTTGTCCTACGGCAACGTCGCGTCCCAAAGCAACAGCCAGCAGTCCTCCAACCCGAAGGAAGCTGCGCTGCAAGGCTTGGCGAAGATGAAGGCCCTGATGGAAATGGGCTTTGTGCAAGGTGTGCTGGCGCCCCAGGAACGTCCGGATGTGGCCGCCTTGCGCAACCTCGGTTTTGCCGGTACAGACGCACAAGTCATCCAGCAGGCCGCCAAGCAAGCCATGCCGTTGCTGGTTGCCAGTTGCTCGGCGTCGAGCATGTGGGTGGCCAATGCCGCCACCGTCAGCCCGAGCGCCGACACCTTTGACGGCCGCGTGCATTTCACCGCCGCCAACCTCAACTGCAAATACCACCGCAGCATCGAACACCCGACCACCAGCCGCGTGCTGGGGGCGATGTTTGCCGATAGCAAACACTTCGCCCACCACGCCGCGCTGCCGGCCGTGGCGCAGTTCGGCGACGAAGGCGCGGCCAACCACACGCGTTTCTGCCGGGACTATGGTGAGGCGGGCGTAGAGTTTTTCGTGTTCGGCCGCAGCGCGTTCGATACCCGCTACCCGGCGCCGCAAAAGTACCCGGCACGCCAGACCCTCGAAGCTTCCCAGGCGATCGCGCGCCTGCACGGCCTGCGGGATGACGGCGTGGTCTACGCCCAGCAGAACCCGGCGGTGATCGATGCCGGTGTGTTCCACAACGATGTGATCGCGGTGGGCAATGGCGAGGTGCTGTTCTATCACGAGGATGCGTTCCTCAATACCGATCAGATGCTCGGTGAATTGCAGGGCAAGCTCGGCAAGCTCGGCGGCAATTTCCAGTCGATCTGCGTGCCACGGGCCCAGGTGGGTGTTGAAGACGCGGTGCGTTCCTACCTGTTCAACAGCCAGCTGCTGACCCGCGCCGACGGTTCGATGCTGCTGATCGTGCCGGAAGAATGCCGCGCCAACGAGCGTGTCTGGCAGTACCTGCAAGGCCTGACGTCCTCCGGCGGGCTGATCCGTGAAGTCAAAGTCTTCGACCTCAAGCAAAGCATGCAGAACGGCGGTGGCCCGGCGTGCCTGCGCTTGCGTGTAGCCTTGAATGAAACCGAACTGGCGGCGGTCAACCCAGGGGTTATCATGACGGCGCCGTTGTACGACACGCTGACCCAATGGGTCGACAAGCACTACCGCGACAGCCTGCGGGAAACCGACCTGGCTGACCCGCAATTGCTGCTTGAGTGCCGGACGGCACTGGATGAACTGACGCAAATCCTTAAACTGGGCTCGGTTTATCCTTTCCAGATCAATTAACGCCGCACGGCTGAGAACTATTTATGACCACCGACACCCTGAAACTGATCCTTGAAGATACCGACGGCACCCAGCTGGAAACCTCCTGCACCCGCGTCGCCGTGGTGTGGCAGGGCAAGGAGATCTGGATCCAGCACGACGGCCGTGGCCAACTGCTGATCGGCGTGGACGTGGAAGAAGGCGACGCGGAATACGCCAACCTGCTGATGCGCCCATTGGCCACCAACCTGATGAGCCTGCAACTGGAAATGGAACCGGCCGACGTTGAAGGTGATGACGACGATCACGTCCACGGTCCTGGCTGCAACCACTAAGGAAGCTGCGTATGCTCGCCCTCGGCAAACTGCTTGAACTGACCCTCGCCGGTCGCGAACCGGCGCAAAAAATTCAACTGACTGTCGACGGCGTGCAACTGCGCTGGCTCAGTGAGGGCGCGCTGGAAGTGCGGCCTCCTGAGGCGCGGGACAACGGCAGCGACGTACTGCTGTCGTCCGGCATCCATGGCAACGAAACCGCGCCGATCGAATTGGCCGACCGCTTGCTGCAGGGCATCGCCCGTGGGGAGATCAAGCCCCGTACCCGTATTCTGTTCCTGTTCGGCAACCCCGAGGCCATGCGCCGCGGCGAGCGTTACCTCGAACTGGACGTCAACCGGCTGTTCAATGGCCGTCACGAACAAAACATCGGCCCCGAAGCCATGCGCGCCGCCGAGCTTGAGCAGTTGGCCCGCACCTTCTTCAGCGTGCCTGGGCGTAGCCGTTTGCACTACGACCTGCACACCGCCATCCGTGGCTCGAAGATCGAGCAGTTCGCACTGTACCCGTGGAAGGACGGTCGCCAGCATTCACGTCGTGAACTGGCGCGCCTGCGAGCCGCCGGCCTGGAGGCGGTGCTGTTGCAGAACAAGACGTCGATCACCTTCACGGCGTTTACCTATGAGCAGCTGGAGGCCGAGTCCTTCACCCTGGAGTTGGGCAAGGCCCGGCCGTTCGGGCAGAACCAGGGCGTGGACGTATCGCGCCTGGAAACCCGCCTCACGCAGATCATCGAGGGTAACGAGCCGGCCACCGAGAGCCTGGATGGCCTGCAGCTGTTCAGCGTCTCCCGGGAAGTGATCAAGCACAGCGATACCTTCGTCCTGCATTTGCCGGCGGACGTGGAAAACTTTTCGGAGTTGGAGAAGGGTTATCTGCTGGCCGAGGACATTGCCAAGACCCGCTGGGTAATCGAAGAGGAGGGCGCACGCATCATCTTCCCGAACCCGAAGGTCAAGAATGGCTTGCGAGCAGGGATATTGATTGTGCCGACCACGGATGCCGGCCTGGCCTGAACCCCGAGACCGACTCGGTCAAATGTGGGAGCGGGCTTGCTCGCGAAGGCGGTGTATCAGTCAGACATGTATTGACTGACACTCCGCCTTCGCGAGCAAGCCCGCTCCCACATTTGCTTGGTGGTGTTGCTTAAACCGCTACCGCCCGTGGCTCATTGCGACGCAGTGCGCGAACCTTGTGCAGGGTGTCGGCGCAGGTGCGTGCCGCTTCCTGGCCCTTGTGCACGAAGTGCTCATAGAAGAACGTATGGTGCTCGCTGCCCGCGTGGAAGTGGTGCGGGGTCAGGGATACCGAGAACACCGGCACTTCGGTTTCCAGCTGGACCTGCATCAGGCCGCTGACCACGGACTGGGCCACGAACTCGTGACGGTAGATCCCGCCGTCCACCACCAGGGCGGCCGCGACGATACCGGCATAACGGCCGGACTTGGCCAGCAGCTTGGCGTGCAGGGGCATTTCAAAGGCGCCGCCGACTTCGAAGAAATCGATGTCCGATTCCTGGTAGCCCTGGGCGATCATTTCGGCGAGGAAACCTTTACGGGATTGGTCGACAATATCCTTGTGCCAGCAGGCCTGGATAAACGCGACGCGCTCGCCGTGGTGGTTTTTGCTTTTGCTGTCGATTGCGGTGGGTTGCATGTTCTGACTCCTGTTTAAGAAAAAAACAGGGCGTTATGAATCGAATGGGATTTAAGGGTACGCACAGCGGGCTCATGTGAACATGACGTCAGCGCGGCCCTTAGGTGCCAATCCCGTTCTCTCTTCATCCGGACTATGACCGTCGGCCCCGGGATCACACCGGGTCTGCTGACCTTGTCGCCGTCCTGCCGAGGCAGTTCGAGGCGCCAAGCGCTCGCGGGCTATGCACGTTGCGTGCAATTACCGCCGGTGGGGAATTACACCCCGCCCTGAGAACGTTGCCGCCAGAACCCTGGCGGCGGAGAGTTTTTATCATGGTTTTTCAGAAACTGCACGGTTGGTTTATCGATAACCTATATCGGTTTGTTTGGTTGGTATTCGATTGTGCAAGCACGGGGCTTGATATTCCGCGGGTTTGCCCGCAGTAATCGTTAACACAAGAAACGCTCCAATCCGCTAGAGGCTAGTTTGATGAACGTGATTGACCTGCGCAGCGACACAGTGACCCAACCGACCCCTGGCATGCTCGAGGCGATGGCCACGGCCGCCAGCGGCGACGACGTCTACGGCGAGGACCCGAGCGTCAATCGCCTGGAAGCCGAACTGGCCAAGCGCCTGGGTTTTGCCGCCGCGTTATTCGTGCCCACCGGCACCATGAGCAACCTGCTGGCGTTGATGGCGCACTGTGAGCGTGGCGAGGAATACATCGTCGGTCAGCAGGCCCACACCTACAAATACGAAGGCGGCGGCGCGGCGGTTCTCGGCTCGATCCAGCCACAACCCCTGGAAGTGCAGGCCGACGGTTCCCTGAACCTGGAGCACGTGCTGGCCGCGATCAAGCCGGACGACTTCCACTTCGCCCGTACCCGCTTGCTGGCGCTGGAAAACACCATGCAGGGCAAGGTCCTGCCGCTGGAATACCTGGCGGCCGCGCGAGCCTTTACCCGGGAACACGGCCTGGCCTTGCACCTGGACGGCGCGCGGCTCTACAACGCGGCGGTCAAGCTGGGTGTGGATGCGCGGGAAATTGCCCAGCACTTCGATTCGGTGTCGGTGTGCCTGTCCAAGGGCCTGGGCGCGCCGATCGGCTCGGTGCTGTGCGGCTCCACCGCGTTGATCGCCAAGGCCCGTCGTTTGCGCAAGATGGTCGGTGGCGGCATGCGCCAGGCCGGTTCGCTGGCGGCGGCGGGGCTGTACGCCCTGGATCACCAGGTGCAGCGCCTGGCCGACGACCACGCCAATGCCCAATGGCTGGGGGATGAACTGCGCAAGGCGGGTTATACGGTGGAGCCGGTGCAGACCAACATGGTCTACGTCGACATCGGTGATCGAGCCCAGGCCTTGAAGGCGTTTGCTGCCGAACGCGGGATCAAGTTGAGCACGGCGCCGCGCCTGCGCATGGTCACTCACCTGGACGTCAGCCGGGCACAGATCGAGCAAGTGCTCGCGACATTTGTCGAGTTTTCCCGGAAATGACAGTGCAGACCGTCTAATTGACTGTTTCTATCACATAAACACGCTGTACCACGGGCAAAGGGCCGATATAATGCGGCCCTTTGCCGTCGCTCCGTCTGATGACGTTTAGCACTGGCCTTTGGCCGCAGCCTCCGTGGAAGAACCTAATGAAAAGCGCAGAAATCCGTGAAGCCTTCCTTCGCTTCTTCGAAGAGCAAGGTCACACCCGTGTCGCCTCCAGCTCCTTGATCCCAGGCAATGACCCAACCCTGCTGTTCACCAACGCGGGGATGAACCAGTTCAAGGACTGCTTCCTGGGCCAGGAAAAGCGCGCCTACACCCGCGCCACCAGCAGCCAGAAGTGCGTACGCGCCGGCGGCAAGAACAGCGACCTGGAAAACGTGGGCTACACCGCCCGCCACCACACATTCTTCGAGATGCTGGGTAACTTCAGCTTCGGCGACTATTTCAAGAAAGACGCGATCACCTTTGCCTGGACCTTCCTGACCGGCGTGCTGAAGCTGCCGAAGGAAAAACTCTGGGTGACCGTCTACGCCACCGATGACGAAGCCTACGACATCTGGACCCAGCAAATCGGGGTGCCGGTCGAGCGCATGATTCGCATCGGCGACAACAAGGGCGCGCCTTACGCGTCCGACAACTTCTGGACCATGGGCGATACCGGCCCGTGCGGGCCGTGCACCGAGATTTTCTACGATCACGGCGCCGACATCTGGGGTGGCCCACCGGGCTCGCCGGAAGAAGACGGCGACCGCTACATCGAAATCTGGAACAACGTGTTCATGCAGTTCAACCGCACCGCCGATGGCGTGTTGCATCCGTTGCCAGCGCCGTCGGTGGACACCGGCATGGGCCTGGAGCGGATCAGTGCGGTGATGCAGCACGTTCACTCCAACTACGAGATCGACCTGTTCACCAACCTGCTGAGCGCTTCGGCGGCGGCCATTGGCTGTGCCAACGACAACCAGTCGTCGCTCAAGGTGGTGTCGGATCACATCCGTTCCTGCGGCTTCCTGATCGCCGATGGCGTGCTGCCGTCGAACGAAGGCCGTGGCTATGTGCTGCGCCGCATCATCCGTCGCGCCTGCCGTCACGGTAACAAGCTGGGCGCCACCGGCAGCTTCTTCTACAAGATCGTTGCCGCGCTGGTGGCCGAGATGGGCGATGCCTTCCCGGAACTCAAGCAGCAGCAAGCCAACATCGAGCGCGTGCTCAAGGCTGAAGAAGAGCAGTTCTCCAAGACCCTGGAGCACGGCCTGAAGATCCTCGAGCAGGACCTGGTCGAGCTCAAGGGCACCGTGGTGCCGGGCGACGTCGTGTTCAAGCTGTACGACACCTACGGTTTCCCGATGGACCTGACCGCCGACATCGCCCGCGAACGCGAGCTGACCATCGACGAGGCCGGGTTTGAGCGTGAGATGGAAGCCCAGCGCGTCCGTGCCCGTTCCGCCAGCTCCTTTGGCCTGGACTACAACACCCTGGTAAAGGTTGATGTGGCGACTTCGTTCATTGGTTACGAATCCACCGTTGGCTCGGCCAAGATCGTGGCTATCTATAAGGACGGCAAGTCAGTCGACGTGCTGAACGAAGGTGATGAGGGTGTTGTGGTCCTCGACCAGACCCCGTTCTACGCTGAATCCGGTGGCCAGGTTGGCGACTGTGGTTTCCTGAGCTCCACCTCCGGTCGTTTTGAAGTGCGCGACACCACCAAGACCGGCGGTGCGTTCCTGCATCACGGCGTGCTGGTGCTGGGCAACCTGACCGTCGGCGCGCCGGTGGACACTCAGGTAGATGCCGACGTACGGCATGCAACTGCCTTGAACCATTCTGCCACTCACTTGCTGCACGCTGCGTTGCGTCAGGTGCTGGGTGAGCATGTGCAACAGAAGGGTTCGTTGGTCGATAGCCAGCGCCTGCGTTTTGACTTCAGTCATTTCGAGGCGATCAAGCCTGAGCAGTTGAAGGCCCTGGAAGACATCGTCAACGCCGAGATTCGCAAGAACACCCCGGTGGAAACCGAAGAAACCGATATCGAGACCGCCAAGCAAAAAGGCGCCATGGCGCTGTTTGGCGAGAAGTACGGCGACGAAGTGCGCGTATTGAGCATGGGCGGCAGCTTCTCGGTGGAGCTGTGTGGTGGTATTCACGCCAGCCGTACCGGCGACATCGGCCTGCTGAAAATCATCAGCGAAGGCGGCGTGGCTTCCGGCGTACGTCGTATTGAAGCGATCACCGGTGCTGCGGCCCTGGCGTACCTCAATGCGGCAGAAGAACAACTCAAGGAAGCGGCCGGCCTGGTCAAGGGCAGCCGCGAAAACCTGATCGACAAGCTCTCCGGCGTACTGGAGCGCAACCGTCAGCTGGAGAAACAGCTGGAGCAGTTGCAGGCCAAGGCGGCCAGCGCGGCGGGCGACGATCTGTCGGCTTCTGCCCTGGACGTCAAGGGTGTGAAAGTGCTGGCCGTACGCCTGGACGGTCAGGACGGCAAGGCGCTGTTGGCCTTGGTCGATCAGTTGAAGAACAAGCTCGGCCGCGCAGTGATCCTGCTCGGCAGTGTCCATGAGGAAAAGGTCGTTCTGGTTGCCGGTGTAACCAAGGACCTGACTGGCCAACTCAAGGCCGGTGATTTGATGAAGCAAGCCGCCGCGGCAGTGGGCGGGAAGGGCGGTGGTCGTCCGGACATGGCGCAAGGCGGTGGTGTTGACGCCGGCGCCCTGGACGCGGCCCTGGCCCTGACCGTGCCGTTTGTCGAGGCAGGTATTTAAGGCGCTGTTAATGAGCCCGTGGTCTAGTCGCGGGCTCAGTCAGTGCTGGTTGATTGAATAACAGGCGCCCCTTTACGGGCTGAGGCGGCTTAGAAATGGCTTTGATCGTACAGAAATTTGGAGGCACCTCGGTCGGCTCTGTCGAAAGAATCGAGCAGGTCGCCGACAAGGTTAAGAAATTCCGCGATGCCGGCGATGACCTGGTGGTGGTGCTGTCGGCCATGAGCGGCGAGACCAATCGCCTGATCGATCTGGCCAAGCAAATCAGTGGCGATCAGCAACCGGTTCCCCGTGAACTGGACGTGATCATTTCCACCGGTGAGCAGGTGACCATCGCATTGCTGGCCATGGCGCTGAACAAGCGTGGTGTGCCGGCGGTGTCCTACACTGGCAACCAGGTCCGCATTCTTACGGATAGCGCGCACACTAAAGCCCGCATCCTGCAGATTGATGACCAGAAGATTCGCGCTGACCTGAAAGCCGGTCGTGTGGTAGTTGTCGCCGGTTTCCAGGGCGTCGACGAGCACGGCAACATCACCACCCTCGGTCGTGGCGGTTCCGACACCACTGGCGTGGCCCTGGCGGCAGCCCTGAAGGCTGACGAATGCCAGATCTACACCGATGTGGATGGCGTCTACACCACTGACCCGCGGGTCGTATCCGTGGCTCAGCGCCTGGACAAGATCACCTTCGAAGAGATGCTGGAAATGGCCAGCCTCGGTTCCAAGGTGTTGCAGATCCGTGCCGTTGAGTTCGCCGGCAAATACAACGTTCCGCTGCGCGTACTGCACAGCTTCAAGGAGGGTCCGGGCACCCTCATTACTATTGATGAAGAGGAATCCATGGAACAGCCGATCATTTCCGGTATCGCTTTCAACCGTGATGAAGCCAAGCTGACTATCCGTGGCGTGCCAGACACCCCGGGCGTGGCTTTCAAGATCCTGGGCCCGATCAGTGGCGCGAACATCGAAGTCGACATGATCGTGCAGAACGTCTCGCACGATAACACCACCGATTTCACCTTCACCGTGCACCGCAACGAGTACGATGCGGCGGAGCGGATCCTGCAGAACACTGCGAAGGAAATCGGCGCCCGTGAAGTGGTCGGCGATACCAAGATTGCCAAGGTGTCGATCGTGGGTGTGGGCATGCGTTCCCATGCGGGTGTTGCCAGCCGCATGTTCGAAGCCCTGGCCAAGGAAAGCATCAACATCCAGATGATCTCCACATCGGAAATCAAGGTGTCGGTGGTGATCGAAGAGAAGTACCTGGAACTGGCTGTACGCGCACTGCATACCGCTTTTGAGCTGGACGCTCCGGCCCGACAGGGCGAGTGATGCGTTGCCAGGAAGGCGCGGTTATCCGCGCCTTTCATTTTTTTGCCGGGTGTGTGGTTAAGACCTGTTCTTTTACCTGCGCTCGACAATACTTAGGTGTGTAGGGCTATGGCCATTTGGTTGTAGGTCGAATGCCTTTTTTTTGCAGACTGTTGTTCCCGAAATGAAATGCGTGAGGAGAAAGGTATGCTGATTCTGACTCGTCGATGCGCAGAAAGCCTGATTATTGGTGATGGCGAAATCACCGTGACCGTGCTCGGCGTCAAAGGCAATCAAGTGCGTATCGGGGTTAACGCTCCGAAAGAGGTGGCTGTCCACCGCGAGGAAATCTACCTGCGGATCAAGAAAGAGAAGGACGAAGAACCAAGCCATTAATTTTTATCGTTTTTTATGTTTGCAAACGGGGATGAAGCTGGTTAATATACGCCCCGTGTTGCGGAGAGCTGGCCGAGTGGCCGAAGGCGCTCCCCTGCTAAGGGAGTACACCTCAAAAGGGTGTCGGGGGTTCGAATCCCCCGTTCTCCGCCATTATTTGCTTAGTACGTTGCAATCTGGTTTTTTCGCTAAGTTGTTGAAACTAAACGAAAAAATAGCTTTACATAGAGATTGAACGGCCTATAATGCGCGGCAACAAATGCACTCGTAGCTCAGCTGGATAGAGTACTCGGCTACGAACCGAGCGGTCACAGGTTCGAATCCTGTCGAGTGCACCATTTAAGAGTTAGTTGCAGCAATGCAGGTAGCTTGGCTTCAACCAGTTGTGATCTGGTCTAAAAACACAATCTGCACTCGTAGCTCAGCTGGATAGAGTACTCGGCTACGAACCGAGCGGTCACAGGTTCGAATCCTGTCGAGTGCACCAAACAACAAAAAGCCCGCCTAGTGCGGGCTTTTTGCCGTCTGGGGTTTTTATTTCCCGGGGCGCCTTTTTCTCCCGCCCATGTGTTTTCCTCTCAAGCTGCGTCGTCGCAGTTCATATGTGTGGCCAATGCTCAGCTTTGTGTCGCAAGCGCTTGTTCTTTCCAGTTTTTTGACGTTAAACGCGGCCGCCCGGTGTATCATTGCGCCCGTCAGCCCCGCCGGGGCTTGTGGAACACCTCCATGGACTTACCCAGTAGTTACTCAGTACCCCGTTTTACCAATCATGAATTGACTGATTGATCCTTCCGGCGTGCCCCGCTGCTGGGAGTGGAGTTCGCCTATGACCGAAGTTGAAGTAAAGAAAACACAAGAAAGCCTGCAGGATCGCCTGGCTCAAGTCGTCGAGCTGCTGCAGCGCCAGCGCGTGGTCGAAGACCTGACGCATCGCCAGGAAGGCGCGAACAATGACCGGGTCGAGAACCTGGTCCACCGGCAAAACCTTGTCGAGCTGCAACGCAAGCTCGATGACCTGCACTCCGCCGACGTTGCCTACATCCTCGAAGCCTTGCCGCTGAATGACCGCCTGACCCTTTGGCAGTTGGTCAAGGCTGACCGCGACGGCGACATCCTCCTCGAAGTATCCGACTCGGTCCGTGAAACCCTGATCGCCGACATGGACGATCACGAGCTCCTGGCGGCCGCCAAGGACATGGATGCCGACGAACTCGCTGACTTGGCTTCCGAGCTGCCGCGTGACGTCGTCCATGAGCTGATGGAAACCCTCGATGGCCAGCAGCGCGAGCGTGTGCGCTCGGCGTTGTCCTACGACGAGGAGCAGGTCGGTGCGTTGATGGACTTCGAGATGGTCACCATCCGCGAAGACGTCAGCCTGGAAGTGGTTCTGCGCTACCTGCGCCGGTTGAAAGAGCTGCCAGGCCACACCGACAAGCTGTTCGTGGTCGACTACGAAGGGATCCTCAAGGGCGTACTGCCGATCAAGCGCCTGCTGGTCAATGATCCGGACAAAAAAGTCGCGGACGTCATGGCCAGTGACCCGGTGAGTTTCCATCCGGACGAAGACGCTTACGACGCGGCCCAGGCGTTTGAGCGTTATGACTTGATCTCGGCCCCGGTGGTCGACAAGAACGGCAAGCTGATCGGCCGTCTGACCATCGATGAAATGGTCGACCTGATTCGTGAGGAGAGCGAAAGCGAAGTCCTCAACATGGCCGGTCTGCGGGAAGAAGAGGATATTTTTGCGTCGGTCTGGAAGTCCCTGCGTAACCGCTGGGCCTGGCTGGCGGTGAATTTGATTACCGCGTTTATTGCTTCACGGGTGATCGGCCTGTTTGAAGGCTCCATCGAGAAGCTCGTGGCCCTGGCTGCACTGATGCCGATTGTGGCGGGTATTGGCGGTAACTCGGGTAACCAGACCATCACCATGATCGTCCGCGCCATGGCGCTGGATCAGGTGGGGACCGGGCATGGCAAGCGTTTGATGCGCAAGGAGCTTGCGGTCGCGCTGATCAACGGCCTGGTGTGGGGCGGTGTCATCGGTATCGTGGCGTACCTGCTGTATGGCAGCTGGTCGCTCGGCGTGGTCATGACGGCGGCCATGACGCTTAACCTGCTGCTGGCAGCGTTGATGGGGGTTCTGATTCCAATGACCCTGGTGCGCCTTGGACGAGACCCGGCGATGGGCGCCAGTGTGATGATCACGGCCATGACCGACAGTGGCGGCTTCTTCATCTTCCTGGGCCTGGCAACCATCTTCCTGCTTTGATCCCTTCCATGGATCGGGGGCGTTTGCCCCTTGATCCTTTCCTGACCAAATCCCGGGCAAAAAAAAGCCAGCGCATGGCTGGCTTTCAGCTTTCAGTTGCCAATCAGTTGGCTTCTGCAGCTGCCTCAACGTCGTGGGCGATCAGCGAGACGAGAGCATTTTGCTGGCGGTGGGAGAGCTGACGAAAACGCTGCAGCAGTTCGCGTTCGTGCAGTGACAGCTCGGGGCTGTCCAGGCGCATGCTCAGCTCGTCGCCCAGCGCACCTTCCTGAATCAGGCTTTGTTCCAGGCGTGCGATGATTTCGGAGTTCATGCTGCGGTGATGATTGCGAGCCACCTCGGCAATGCGTTCCCGCATTCCGTCTGGCAGACGTACGACGAACTTGTCAGCCGTACGGCTGGAATAAATTGCCTGTTTCAATGGGCGCATATATTTAACCGGTTAGTTCAGGGGAGCGGTTTTTGGAATTGGCCGCAAGATGCATGTTAGGACAAGGTTTGCTGCCAAATGTTCAACCTGAATTGCAAAGAGGCCGCATCATGCCTCAGATTTGCCAGTTCCTTGGCGTCAATTCTGTGACAAATATTGAACCGGCTACCGGCTTTATGCCAGTACTCATTTCAAAATTTGCGGACTGGTTGGAAAACTTTCCGCGGACGCACCCAAATGAGTGTTGAGCCCGCAGACCCTGGGCGCAAAAGGCTTTTCGGGCGCACATCCTATAGCAATATGGCCTTTTGCCCTTAACTTTAAGATTAGTGGCAAATTGCCAATTTACGAATGCGGAGCGACATATGGTCGGCTGTCCGGACGGACGAGCCGAGGCGTGGCAGCGATTTTAGCGAGGGCGACGAGCGGGGGGATTCAGCGCAGTACGGGATCGAATTTGATGCGGCGACCAATGAAGACTGCCAATACCCACAGGCTGCCAAACACGCCGGCGGCGACGAAGGAGACTGTCTGTACGTCTTGCGACAATACGTTAAGGCCGAGGCCGGCGGCGGCCAGTGCCAGGGTCAGAAACAGCCAGGCGGACTTGTTCATGGAATGCTCCGGTAAGCGGTTCAGAAAACCCAGTGTTCAGTGGCAGGAGCAGCTTGAGTGCCCTGGGTCAGTTGCAGTGGGGATTGCATGTTCGGCTTCATGACAGCCAGTTGCGGACGCTGCTGCAGGTGGTGGGGAATCGCCTGGCTGACCTGTGCGGCGTCGTCGGAAGTGGTGGACTGAAAATGGAACATCACCAGCGCAGCCAGTGCAACGGTATTGAGGGCTAGTAGAAGTGCGCTGTTCATGTGCATGTTCTCCGCAGATGGCTGGGCCGGACTGTATTTGTAGGATAAAGGATTGCAGGTGTCGTGCCAGTCTTTAATTGACAATAAATCCTTTAAAATCAAACATTTATATAGTGTTCAGATTGTCATGCTGTTGCAATTTGCAATGATGGCATTTTGGGGGGAGTGCATTTTGCACGATGGTCCGAACCGTCCGTAATCGTTGAGCGGAATACCACCGGGTGTCACTGGCATGGGCCTACACTCAAAAAGCCAACGGACGACATGACAAAATTCACCTGCGCCGTTAACATGCACGCCGTCCGTCGCCGTGCCCATCGCCGGTTGGCTGTCATTAGTCCCAGTAGCTCAATTGGATAGAGCATCCCCCTCCTAAGGGGAAGGTTGGCCGTTCGAACCGGCCCTGGGACACCACTTCACCGTTGCTGCCCAAGCGGCCTCGACGTCCGCAAGCCCCGATCAGATTTATCTGGCGGGGCTTTTTTGTGGCCGGGCGTTTGAGTGCGGCAGTCTTTTCAAACACCAACCGAACCTTGCCCGCGTTTGAGGTTCACACGGGAGGCAAGAGCGGGGCGGCGCAAGTATTCGTCTGCATCCTGTACCTCGCGGGTGACTGGCGAGCGTCTGACACGTAGCCAATTGGCATGAGCAAAATATTCCCCGGCAACCGCATGTTTTGGCTGTCCGGACCCGACGACCCGGGACTATCATTCCGGTAGTCCTGACACCCACAGCAAGGAGCCGCTCGGAACGCCGATGCGCCAGATCTGGAAACCTTTTCGAGCCCTTTATTTTGCTTCCCTGATGATGCTGATCGGCTCTGGCCTGCTCAGTACTTACCTGGCCTTGCGCCTGGCGGCAGATCACGTCGACAGCCTGTGGGTCGGTGCGTTGATGGCCGCCAACTATTTTGGCCTGGTGTTGGGGGGCAAGATCGGTCACCGCCTGATTGGCCGCGTCGGGCATATCCGGGCCTACGCCACCTGTGCCGGGATCGTCGGCGCGGCGGTGTTGGGCCACGGGCTGATCAACTGGCTGCCAGCCTGGATTGTGCTGCGGATGATTGTCGGCCTGGGCATGATGTGCCAGTACATGGTCATCGAGAGCTGGCTTAACGAACAGGCTGAAGCCAAGCAACGCGGTGCGGTGTTCAGCGGCTATATGATCGCCTCGTACCTGGGCCTGGTGCTGGGGCAGTTGATCCTTGTGATGCACCCGCAGTTGGGGCTTGAGTTGCTGATGCTGGTCGCGCTGTGTTTTGCGCTGTGCCTGGTGCCGGTGGCCATGACTCGCCGCATTCACCCGGCGCCGCTGCATCCGGCGCCGATGGAGCCGCGCTTCTTTATCAAGCGGGTGCCGCAGTCCCTCAGTACGGTGTTGGGGGCCGGGCTGATCGTCGGCTCGTTCTACGGTTTGGCACCGCTGTACGCGTCTCAGCAAGGGCTGACCACCGAGCAGGTCGGCCTGTTCATGGGTAGCTGCATTTTCGCCGGGCTGCTGGTGCAGTGGCCGTTGGGCTGGCTTTCCGATCGATATGACCGCGCGCTGTTGATTCGCTGTTTCGCCTTGTGCCTGGCGGTGGCCGCGTTGCCGTTGGCGATCATGACCCAGGTACCACTGGAAGTGCTGTTCGTCGCGGGCTTTCTCTGTTCCCTGGTGCAGTTCTGCCTGTACCCGCTGGCTGTGGCGTTTTCCAACGACCACGTCGAGGGCGATCGCCGGGTGTCGCTCACTGCGATGTTGCTGGTGACCTACGGCATCGGCGCCAGTGTCGGCCCGCTGTTGGCCGGTGTGGTGATGAAGCTGTTCGGCAGCCATATGCTGTATGCGTTTTTCAGCGTGTGCGCATTGATCCTGGTGTGGCGCATCCGGCCCAAGGCGGTCACCAACCTGCATCAGGTGGACGACGCACCGCTGCATCACGTGGCGATGCCCGACAGCATGTCCAGCTCGCCCCTGGTAGCGTGCCTTGATCCGCGAGTGGACGAACAGGTGGTGCAGGACCAGATGCAGACCGCCGTTGTGGATCCCGAGCCAGTAGTCGATCCCGAGCTGGATCAGCCGGAGCCTGTCACCGAGCCACCAGAGCATCCGGACCCGGATGATCACCCCCACGACTTGAGCAGGGCGCGCCCCTGAAAGCAAAAACGGGCAGCCCCCTTGAGGGACTGCCCGTTTTTTTGTCGCGACCTTTATTGTTTAAAGGTCGTCGTCCTTGTCAAACCGGCGCGCTTCACGCTGCAGTTGATACACAAACCGCTCGACCTGGCGCTGCACCAGCCCGCTCATGTTATGAAAACGTAGGCCGGCGAAGGTGGTGTTGATCCTTTCTTCGAAGTGCAGGTAACGCAGTTCTACCGAGGTGGTCATGCTGCCAAAGGGTAGCGCGGCGATAAATCGGTCGTAGACCTGGCCCAGTTGCAGGCGCTCGGAAATATCCCCTTCGAAGCGCAATTTGCAGCCGGTGGCGGAAATATCCAGCAACTTGCCGCTGATGGGGGCCTTGAGTTTGTCGCCGCCCAGTTCGACGCTCACCAGTTGCGCCAGCTTCAGCGCCGCGCGGAAGGCGTTGCGACGCTGATGGTAAATCACCTCGCCAGGCATGCTGCCGCGGTAAATACGGTGGCCGCCGGCTTCATCGAGGGTCAGGGTGCCGTTGCTTTCCCAGGCTACCCGCACCCCCTCGTGAAAACCTTCGATCCGGAAAGCTTCGCCATTCTCGAGGTAGCGTTCGCCGTCGCGCGGGACCATTTCGTCCAGGGCCAGTGTCTTGCTGTCCCGGTCGATTTCCACCAGGTAGCTTTGAAACCGCTGGTTGCGTTCATGGAAGGTGATGATCAGCGGATCATGGCTTTCTTGCAGCATCCGCAAGGTGCCAGCGATTTCCAGCGGCGTGGTGAGTACCTTGGGTGGCTGCGGAGCATCTTCCGCGTTAAGGGCGTTGAACACGGTTCTTCCATCTCCAGACAAAATACGACTACACGCAAGTGCTGTCATTTTGCCAGTATGTGGCGCGACTTGGATAGGGCGCGCTCAAACTGGTTTCAGGCTTGGCTGCGGGTGCTTGGCTTGGCCAGGCGTGAGGTGGAGCCTTGAGCGTTGTAGAGAGCCGGAGGCTCGCCGCCGTGGAGGATACGCAACTGATTGGCGGTCGTGGCTTGCTGAAGCTGGATGGCCTGGCCGTTGAGGAGGTTGGTTTCCTGGCACAGGGTCAGCAACTGGTTGAGTTCTTTGCTCTGGGCCAGCAACTGGTCGCCCACCGTGGAGTGGCTGGCGAGTTGTTCCAGGCCCTTGTGGTCGGCCGTGAGGCCCAGGCTGATCAGAATCTGGCTGCGCTTCTTGCCGTGCTGTTCCAGCAGGACGATCAGCGATTGCTTGCGCGCCAGGATTTCTTCCAGCATGCGCATGTCCCGGCCGTACAGGGCCAGTGATTCTTCTCGAAGGAGCTCCAGCAGCTGCTGTGCGGGAGGCAGGTCTTCAATGATCAGTTGTAGCAAGTTTTCGTCGTGCATGGCTGGCCTTGGGGTTTAAGCGTCCAAAAGCCTGGCGCAGGCCTTTGCCTAGCGCTCGGCTTCGAAGTTAAGCAGTTTGCTGGCTACACGGTTGCTGTCGACCTTATAGCTGCCATCGGCAATCGCCTGTTTCAATTCGGCCACACGGGCTTTATTGACAACTGGCTGATCGCTCAGCGAGTCAGTGACCTTCTGCAACTGTTGAGCCTCATTGCTCAGGTGTACCGATTCCCCGCTTTGGCTCGCACCGGCCTGTTCTGTCTTGGCAGGCAGAGGCTGGGACTTGGCTTCAACGCTGTCTTTGGCACCGTTGGTGCGCGAAGAACTGGGCGTTGGCAGGGCGTTATTCAAACGACTGAAATCGATGACCATGTTAAAAAAACCTCTGGGTATTTGGACGCTTGCCATGTTTTCGGCCATACCCGGACAAACTTTAGGCTCGATTGACAATAAACCTATGCGCGATGCCGCTTTGCGCACAGTGTAGGAAAAGCTGGCGTCCGATGCCAGTGATCTATAAAGCCACCTCAACCTGCCCCGGCGCAGTCACCCGGGCCTTGATCACGCGGTTGGAATTCAGGTTCTTGACGCGAATCTGTTCACTCATGCCGCCGTTGGACAGGGCTTCCCCCGGCATTTTTACATTCAGGCCACCGCTGCTGGCGGAAATCACCACCTGGTCACCTTTGCGCACGACTTCGGCCTGCTCGAGATGGACCAGGGTAATCACCTGGTCGGCGACCATTGGTCGGGTAAGTTTCTGCCCGAGTGCCTGGTCAAGGGACGTGAGGTAGCTCTGGGTGATCATGCTGATGTCGCGCTCGCGCATCGCGACGTCATCATAACCAATGATTCCGGTACGTTTCAGCGGGCGCGTCACCACCACCACTTCGCGAAACAGTTTGACTTGGGCGGGCACGAACACCGTCCAGGGCGAGGCGCCTTCGCAGCGCACTTTCACGGTCACGCGCCCGATGGGCTGGGCGGGGCTTTCCAGGGAAGCTGTCAATTCTCTGTCGCACATGGGCATGCGCAGGCGCGGATCCAGCTGGTTGACCTGGATTTCGTAGCGGCCCGGTGTCTGCGTCGTGGCCAGATAATCTTCTACAGTGAACTCAAGAAAGCCTTGAGTGACGCCGATAAGCAGATCAGGCAAGGTGACGTTATCGGCGCGGGCCGGCTGGCCCGTAGCCAAGGCAAGCAACGCCATCGAGACGCAGAGCAATCTGCGGTACTGTGGGGATCGGAGGCGTCGGGAAACTGTCGTTTTGATGTCCATGGCCAATAAAAAAGCAAAGCTCGTGCCGTTTAGTGTTGGGTACGCGTCGTACCCCTAAGTTTTAGCGTAGGAGTCTGGGCATGGCCGGTGTAATGGATTCAGTGAACCAGCGCACACAGCTGGTGGGGCAGAATCGCCTGGAGTTGCTGTTGTTCCGTCTGGACGGCAAGCAGCTGTACGGGATTAATGTCTTCAAGGTTCGCGAAGTGTTGCAGTGTCCCAAGCTGACAATAATGCCCAAGTCCAGCCCGGTGGTTTGCGGTGTGGCGAACATTCGTGGCGCGACCATCCCGATTCTTGACCTGGCAATGGCCACCGGTTCGGCGGGGTTGCAGGACCGCGAGAGCCCGTTCGTGATCATTACCGAGTACAACACCAAGACCCAGGGTTTCCTGGTGCGCTCGGTGGAGCGCATCGTCAACATGAACTGGGAAGAGATCCATCCGCCGCCCAAGGGCACCGGTCGCGATCACTACCTCACGGCGGTGACGCGGGTCGACAACCAGTTGGTGGAAATCATCGACGTGGAGAAAATCCTCGCCGAAGTGGCCCCGACCTCCGAGGCGATATCGGTGGGCGTGGTAGACGCCGAAACCGCGCACAAGGCGATCTCGCTGCGGGTGCTGACGGTGGACGACTCTTCGGTCGCGCGCAAGCAGGTGTCCCGTTGCCTGCAGACCGTTGGGGTCGAAGTGGTCGCGCTCAATGACGGTCGCCAGGCCCTGGATTACCTGCGCAAGCTGGTGGATGAGGGCAAGAAGCCGGAAGAAGAATTCCTGATGATGATCTCCGACATCGAGATGCCGGAAATGGACGGCTACACCCTCACGGCCGAGATACGCAACGACCCACGCATGCAAAAACTACATATCATCCTGCATACTTCGTTGTCGGGTGTATTCAATCAGGCGATGGTCAAGAAGGTCGGTGCCGATGACTTCCTGGCCAAATTCCGCCCTGATGACCTGGCATCCCGGGTAGTCGACCGGATCAAGGCAGCAGATCACGGCTAGGGGCCTTTTCCCTGGCGGTCACACGATTTAAGAGGCGGTATCATTGTCTACGGGTAATTTGGATTTCGAACAGTTCCGGGTCTTCCTGGAAAAGGCCTGTGGCATATTGCTCGGTGAAAACAAGCAGTACCTGGTATCCAGCCGTCTCAACAAACTGATGGAGCAGCAAGGCATCAAGTCCCTCGGGGAGTTGGTGCAACGGATCCAGGGCCAGCCACGCAGCGGGCTCAAGGAGATGGTGGTCGACGCCATGACCACCAACGAAACCTTGTGGTTTCGCGATACCTATCCGTTTGAAGTGCTCAAGAACAAGGTGCTGCCCGAGGCGATCAAGGCCGCTCCCGGCCAGCGCCTGCGCATCTGGTCGGCCGCCTGTTCGTCGGGACAGGAACCGTATTCGATTTCGATGGCCATCGATGAGTTCGAGCGGACCAACATGGGCCAGTTGAAGGCCGGGGCGCAAATCGTGGCCACGGATTTGTCCGGCACCATGCTCACCAACTGCAAGACCGGCGAGTACGACAGCCTGGCGCTGGGGCGCGGGTTGTCCCAGGAGCGCTTGCAGCGTTTCTTCGATCCCAAGGGAGCAGGGCGTTGGGCGGTCAAGGCGCCGATCAAGAGCCGGGTGGAGTTTCGTTCGTTCAACCTGCTGGACAGTTATGCCAGCCTGGGCAAGTTCGACATGGTGTTTTGCCGCAACGTGCTGATCTACTTCTCGGCCGAGGTGAAGAAAGACATTCTGTTGCGCATCCACGGCACCCTCAAGCGTGGCGGTTATCTGTTCCTGGGGGCTTCCGAGGCGCTGAACGGTTTGCCGGATCATTACCAGATGGTGCAGTGCAGTCCTGGAATCATTTACCAGGCCAAGTGACGAGTGCTTGGACAAAAAGGGAGGCCTGCACAGGCCTCCCTTTTTTTATGGCCGCAAAGCGGCAAGCCCTCATTGCCGCTTTACTGGCGTTTCGCGGAAACCCTTTGCCGCTTTTCTGGCATTGCCGCCGGCAACTCCCTCGCAAACCCTTGATTTACGGGGCTCAAGCAACTTGGCATGGCCCTTGCTAAATCCTTGTTACGAAAAGCAGGTCAGCCCCTAAAGGTTTCCGCCATGAGCATCAGCTTCGATAAAGCGCTCGGTATCCACGAACAAGCACTGGGCTTTCGCGCCCAGCGTGCCGAAGTCCTGGCCAACAACATCGCCAACGCCGACACCCCGAACTACAAGGCTCGGGACCTGGACTTCTCTGCCGTGCTCGCCGCCCAGCAAGACAAGACCAAGAACGGCACCTTCGCCCTGAACATGACCAACAGCCGTCATATCGAGGCGCAAGGCCTGGGCAATGGTGACGAGTCGCTGCTGTATCGCACGCCGATGCAACCGTCGATCGACCAGAACACCGTGGACGCCCAGTTGGAGCAATCGGCCTACGCCGAGAACTCAGTGAACTTCCAGGCCAGCTTCACCCTGCTCAACAGCAAATTCAAAGGGCTGATGTCAGCCCTGCGTGGAGAATAAGCCATGTCCCTCGCCAGTGTTTTCAATATTGCCGGTAGTGGCATGAGTGCGCAGACCACGCGCCTCAACACCGTCGCCAGTAACATCGCCAACGCCGAGACCGTGTCTTCGAGCATTGACCAGACCTACCGCGCCCGGCACCCGGTGTTCGCCACCATGTTCCAGGGCGGCCAGGGCGGCCAGAGTGGCAGCGGCGATTCGCTGTTCCAGAACCAGGATGCCGCAGGCCAGGGCGTGCAGGTGCTCGGTGTGGTCGAAGACCAGAGCAACCTCGAAGCCCGCTACGAGCCGAACCACCCTGCCGCGAACGAAAAAGGGTACGTGTACTACCCCAACGTCAACGTGGTCGAGGAAATGGCCGACATGATTTCCGCCAGCCGCTCGTTCCAGACCAACGCGGAAATGATGAACACCGCCAAAACCATGATGCAGAAGGTCCTGACCCTGGGTCAGTGATAAGGGGCGCCAAATAATGGCCATTGTTGATAACAGTTCGACGAACACGGCAGTCCAGGACCTTTTTAACTCCAAGGTCAAGACGGCGACAGATAACACCAGCGTCGGTGACGCCGCCAAGTCGGCGACGGGCAACCAGGCGATGGGCAAGGACGCGTTCCTGCAATTGCTGGTGACCCAGCTGAAAAACCAGGACCCGCTGTCGCCCCAGGACAATGGCGCGTTCGTCGCACAGTTGGCGCAGTTCAGCAGTCTGGAAGGCATCAACAACCTGAATGACTCGGTGAATGCGATTTCCAGCAACTTCAGCTCCTCCCAGGCGCTGCAGGCTTCGTCGCTGGTGGGGCGTTCGGTCATCACCCAGACCGACAAGGCGATGGTGGATACCAGCAAGAGCATGACCGGTTCCGTGGCGGTGACGGCGGCGACGGGCAACGTCTCCGTCAAGATCACCGACAAGGATGGCAACGTCGTTCGCACCATCGACATGGGCGCCCAGAGCGCCGGCAACTCCAGCTTCGTCTGGGACGGCAAGACCGATGCGGGTGAGACGGCGCCACCCGGCACCTACACCTTCAATGCCACCACCAAGAATGACAAGGGTGACTCGGTGGCCCTCGCCACCTCGCTGCCGGCAACGGTGACCAGCGTAACCCTGGGCACGAACGGCGCTGAAATGGTGCTGAACCTGGCGGGCGGCCTGGGCAGTATCAAGCTGTCGCAAATTCAGACTATCGGTACATAGAGCCGGCTAAATACGGCAAAAGGAGAGAACAATGTCTTTTAACATCGGCCTTAGCGGCCTCTATGCGGCCAACAAACAACTGGACGTGACGGGCAACAACATCGCCAACGTCGCGACCACCGGCTTCAAGTCGTCCCGTGCGGAATTCGCGGATATCTACGCGGCTTCCAAGCTGGGTACCGGCCAGAACAGCGTCGGCAACGGCGTGAACCTGGCGGCCGTGTCCCAGCAGTTCACCCAGGGTGACGTCAACAACAGCGGCGGCACGCTCGACATGGCGATCCAGGGCGGCGGCTTCTTCGTGCAGAAGGGCAGCGACGGTTCGCTGGAATACACCCGCAACGGTGCGTTCCGGGCCGACAAGGACGGCTACATCACCAACAACACCGGCACCTCGCGGCTGCAAGGCTACGCAGCGGATGCCGATGGCAACATCCAGAAGGGCGGCTTGACCGACCTGCAGCTCAACCTGTCGTACCTGCCGCCGAAGGCTTCGAGCAAGGTGGATTCCACCAGTAACCTGAACTCCTCCGAGACGGCGATCGACCAGACGGCGCACCCGTTTGATCCGACCAAATCGGACAGCTTCACCACTCAATATTCCACCACGCTCTACGATACGCAGGGCAACGCGCATCCGATGGTGCAGTACCTGGTGAAGACCGACTCCAACACCTGGAAGTCCTACACCCTGATCGATGGGCGCAACCCTGACGGCTCGCCGATCAGCGGCACCGGTACTGACGTGAAGGCGCCAGTCGCCTCGACGCTGTCGTTTGACACCTCCGGCAAGCTGACCGGGATCGTTACCCCGCCAGCCACCGCTTCCAATACCACCCTGACCATTTCCGACTGGAAGCCGGGCGGCCTGGTCAATGGTGTCTGGACGCCTAACGGTGCGGCCGCCAACGCAGACGGCGTTGCCGTCAACATGGGGAACATCACCCAGTACAACTCCGCCACCTACCGCAACCCGCCGACCACCGATGGCTACGCCACCGGGCAAATCACCGGGCTGAAAATCGACGGCAGCGGCGTACTGTTCGCCACGTTCAGCAACCAGCAGAGCAAGGCCATCGGCCAGATCTCCCTGGCCAGCTTCAACAACGAGCAGGGCCTGCAGCCAGCCGGCGGCACCACCTGGAAAGAAACCTTCGCGTCGGGCCAGCCGGGTTTTGATACCCCGCAAGTCGGTACCCTGGGTTCGATCGTGGCCAACTCCCTGGAGAACTCCAACGTCAACCTGACCAACGAGCTGGTGGACCTGATCAAGGCCCAGAGCAACTATCAGGCGAACGCCAAGACCATCTCCACCCAAAGCACCATCATGCAGACCATCATTCAGATGACCTGATGTTGTCGCTTTAACTCGCTTTACCGAAAAGCCCCTCGCGTGAGGGGCTTTTTTTTGGACGTTCAGATAACGCCTATAGGCGGGGGCGTTACAGGCGGATACACGACTGTCGGAACGGTCCAAGGCCAACCGGGCGATATCTGGAGCGGATTCAGTCAGGGCCCTGGCGGCAACTGCATCACTGTTTCAGCGATAAAAGTCGCCATGATGCACGTCGGCCAGAAGCCCACCGATGTTTTCAAGGAGGTGAAATACCTGCGCGAATCGCGACGGTGTTGTTCCAGGCAAAAGAAACCCCCGATACGCCGTAGGCCTATCGGGGGTTTTTCAACATTGGGTGGTTAGACCCAGGGTGTGCTCAGCTTATTGGCAAGCTTCGCAATCCGGCTCGTCGATCGCGCAGGCTTTAGGCACTGGCGCCGGGCCGGCAGGTGCGGCGAGAACCGAATCATCACCGTGGTTGCCGCCGCTGGAAACAGCGTTCAGCTTGCCGGTGTTGATGGTCGACTTCTCGGTGCTGGTGGCAGCCAGGGCACGGAGGTAGTAAGTGGTTTTCAGGCCACGGTACCAGGCCATGCGGTAGGTCACGTCGAGCTTCTTGCCCGATGCGCCGGCGATGTACAGGTTCAGCGACTGAGCCTGGTCGATCCACTTCTGGCGACGGCTGGCGGCGTCGACGATCCACTTGGTGTCCACCTCGAAGGCAGTCGCGTAGAGCTCTTTGAGTTCTTGCGGGATGCGCTCGATCTGCTGCACCGAACCGTCGTAGTACTTCAGGTCGTTGATCATGACCGAGTCCCACAGGCCGCGGGCTTTCAGGTCGCGAACCAGGTACGGGTTGATCACGGTGAATTCGCCCGACAGGTTCGATTTCACATACAGGTTCTGGTAGGTCGGTTCGATCGACTGCGATACGCCAGTGATGTTGGCGATGGTGGCGGTCGGTGCGATGGCCATGATGTTGGAGTTACGAATGCCTTTCTGCACACGGGCACGTACCGGCGCCCAGTCCAGGGATTCGTTCAGGTCAACGTCGATGTACTTCTGGCCACGTTGCTCGATCAGGATCTGTTGCGAATCCAGCGGCAGGATGCCTTTGGACCACAGCGAACCCTGGAACGTCTCGTAGGCGCCACGCTCGTCGGCCAGGTCGCAGGAAGCCTGGATCGCGTAGTAGCTGACCGCTTCCATGGACTTGTCGGCGAACTCGACTGCAGCGTCCGAACCGTAAGGAATGTGCTGCAGGTACAGCGCGTCCTGGAAGCCCATGATGCCCAGGCCGACCGGACGGTGCTTGAAGTTGGAGTTCTGCGCCTGGGGTACCGAGTAATAGTTGATGTCGATAACGTTATCGAGCATGCGAACGGCGGTGTTCACGGTGCGTTCCAGCTTGGCGGTGTCCAGCTTGCCGTTGACGATGTGGTTCGGCAGGTTGATCGAGCCCAGGTTGCAAACGGCGATCTCGTCCTTGTTGGTGTTCAAGGTGATCTCGGTGCACAGGTTCGAGCTGTGGACCACGCCCACGTGCTGCTGCGGGCTGCGCAGGTTGCACGGGTCTTTGAAGGTCAGCCATGGGTGGCCGGTTTCAAACAGCATGGAGAGCATTTTGCGCCACAGGTCTTTGGCCTGGATGGTCTTGAACAGCTTGACCTTGCCCGGGTACTCGGTGAGGGCTTCGTAGTACTCGTAGCGCTCTTCGAAAGCCTTGCCGGTCAGGTCGTGCAGGTCCGGTACTTCGGATGGCGAGAACAGGGTCCACTTGCCGTCATCGAAGACGCGCTTCATGAACAGGTCAGGGATCCAGTTGGCGGTGTTCATGTCGTGGGTACGACGACGGTCATCACCGGTGTTCTTGCGCAGCTCGATGAACTCTTCGATGTCCATGTGCCAGGTTTCCAGGTAGGCACATACAGCGCCCTTGCGCTTGCCACCCTGGTTCACGGCTACGGCGGTGTCGTTCACTACTTTGAGGAACGGTACAACGCCCTGGGACTTGCCGTTGGTGCCCTTGATGTACGAACCCAGTGCACGCACCGGGGTCCAGTCGTTACCCAGGCCGCCAGCGAATTTGGACAGCATGGCGTTGTCGTGGATCGCGTGGTAGATGCCCGACAGGTCATCCGGCACGGTGGTCAGGTAGCAGCTGGACAGTTGTGGGCGCAGGGTACCGGCGTTGAACAGGGTCGGGGTCGACGACATGTAGTCGAAGGACGACAACAGGTTGTAGAACTCGATGGCACGGTCTTCTTTGTGCTTCTCTTCGATCGCCAGGCCCATGGCCACGCGCATGAAGAACACTTGCGGCAGTTCGAAGCGGATCCCGTCCTTGTGGATGAAGTAACGGTCGTACAGGGTTTGCAGGCCCAGGTAAGTGAACTGCTGGTCGCGCTCGTGGTTGATCGCCTTGCCGAGTTTTTCCAGGTCGAAGGTGGCCAGGATCGGGTTCAGCAATTCGAATTCGATACCCTTGGCGATGTAGGCCGGCAGGGCCTTGGCGTACAGGTCGGCCATCTCGTGGTGGGTGGCGCTGTCGGCGACTTTCAGGAAGCCCAGGCCTTCGGCACGCAGGGTGTCCATCAGCAGGCGCGCGGTGACGAACGAGTAGTTCGGCTCACGCTCGACCAGGGTACGGGCGGTCATCACCAGTGCGGTGTTGACGTCGGTCAGGGCCACGCCGTCGTACAGGTTCTTCAGGGTTTCGCGCTGGATCAGGTCGCCATCGACTTCTTCCAGGCCTTCGCAGGCCTCGGTGATGATGGTGTTCAGGCGGCCCAGGTCCAGCGGTGCAAACGTACCGTCGGCCAGGGTGATGCGGATCGACGGGTGAGCTTGTACGGCAGCTTCTTCGGCCGGGGAACGTACGGCACGTTCCTTGGCGCGCGAGTCACGGTAGATCACGTAGTCGCGGGCGACTTTCTGCTCGCCGGCACGCATCAGGGCGAGTTCGACCTGGTCCTGGATTTCTTCGATGTGAATGGTGCCGCCCGATGGCATGCGACGCTTGAAGGTTGCGGTGACCTGTTCGGTCAGGCGGGCAACGGTGTCGTGGATGCGCGACGAGGCAGCAGCGGTGCCGCCTTCAACTGCAAGAAACGCTTTGGTGATCGCGACGGTGATTTTGTCATCGGTGTAAGGAACGACAGTGCCGTTACGCTTGATCACGCGCAATTGGCCGGGCGCGGTGGCGGACAGATCCAGGTTCGAATCAGCGGCCTGCGGCACGGAGCCCTGCGGGTTCTCGCGAGTTGTGTCGGTTTGCATGGGGGGTTGTCTCCACATTCTATATTTATTTGGGCACCATCACGGTGCCCACCGTTCCGTCCTGAAGCACTTACAACAGGCCAGGGGCCTGGCATAACAACTTCGGGACAGGAGGAAGGGAGCTGTTCGCGCCGCTTCCATGCCGAAGTCTTCGGTTACAAGCCTTGGGGCTCTTTACCGTATTCCTGGTGGGTGACAGTTTCGTACTGCAACACCCGTACCGTTTTCGCCTGATCGGGGCAGAAAGCGGCTGCCATCCGCGTGCGCGGTTTGGTCTTCTGAAAAAGGCTTAAGTTCACCAAACAGGAGCAAGAAAGAGCTTGAGTTTCTTGTCTGATTTGTGTTTGGTCTTTTCGCTGAAAACCCTACATGTAGGGTTTTTTTGGCGACGACCTACAAGATAATGCGTTTTGGGGGGCTTAGCAACGGACTACCTGTGGATAACGCTGTGGGTAAAATGTGTATGAAACGTGGAATGGCCGTGTAGGCCGCAGTACTGCTGCATTGCGCCGTTTGTCACCGAATATTCCGAGGTAAAAACAACCGGTTGGATTTTTGCGGGCGCGAACCCTATCACAAAAAAACACGATGTCCGAACGCATTTGCGCGCTTGTGGCAGAGGGCCGGCCCGTTGCTACAATCGGCGGTTATCCATACAGTTTATGCCTCGCCTACATGACAACTGTAGGAGCGGGCTTGCCCGCGAAGGACGTCAACGATGACGCTGGAAACCTGAATAAACGCGGCGCCCTCGAGTTTTCTCGGGCAAACCCGCCCCTACAATAATTAGAACCGAGGTAACGCATGGAGCAAGAAGCCTGGCAGGTATTGATTGTCGAGGACGACGAGCGACTGGCCGAGTTGACCCGTGACTACCTGGAGAGCAACGGCTTGCGGGTGTCGGTGGAAGGCAATGGCGCCCTCGCGGCGGCGCGGATCATCGCCGAGCAGCCGGACCTGGTGATCCTCGACCTGATGTTGCCCGGTGAAGACGGCCTGAGCATTTGCCGCAAGGTGCGCGAGCGCTACGACGGGGTGATCCTGATGCTCACCGCGCGCACCGACGACATGGACCAGGTGCTGGGCCTGGACATGGGCGCCGACGATTACGTGTGCAAACCCGTGCGTCCACGCCTGTTGCTGGCACGCATCCAGGCCCTGCTGCGGCGCAGCGAAAGCGTCGAGCCGGCACTCCCCGAAAAACAGCGGCGCCTGCAATTCGGCCCGCTGGTGGTGGACAACGCCCTGCGTGAAGCCTGGCTGCACGAAGGCGGCATCGAACTGACCAGCGCCGAATTCGACCTGCTGTGGTTGCTGGTGGCGAATGCCGGGCGGATCCTGTCCCGGGAAGAAATCTTCACCGCCTTGCGCGGCATTGGCTATGACGGCCAGGACCGCTCCATCGACGTGCGCATCTCGCGCATCCGTCCGAAAATCGGCGACGACCCGATCCACCCACGCCTGATCAAGACCATTCGCAGCAAAGGCTACCTGTTCGTCCCCGAAGCCGCGGCTGACCTGACGCCGTGAACTCAATCTTCCTGCGCATCTACGGCGGCATGTGCGCGGCGCTGATTCTGGTGGCGTTGCTTGGCGTACTGGCCTTGCACCTGCTCAATGAAGTGCGCAGCGGCCAGTACCGCGAGCGCCTGGCCCACGGCACCTTCGCGCTGATGGGCGACAACCTGCAACCCATGAGTGCCATCGAGCGCCGCCGCGCCCTGGCAGTGTGGGAGCGCTTGCTGGGTATCCCGCTGCAATTGCAGACCGTGGCGGAGGCGCACCTGGACCTGACCCAGCGTACCCGTCTGCAACGCGGCCAGGTGTTGGTGGAGCAAACCGGGCCTCACGCGGCCAGGGTGCTGCGCTTGGTCAGTGACCAGGAGCAACTGTTGCTGACCGGTGAAGTGCAGCAAATCAGCGAACAACTGGCCCGCGCGACGATTTACCTGCTGGCCGATGAGCTGGTGCGTTTCCCGGTGGCGGAGCAACCGCAGAAACTCGCAGACCTGAAGGAAGCCAAGGGCTTTGGTTTCGAGATGCACCTGGTGATGCTCAATCAGGCTGATATGGACGAAGACCAGCGCCGCCGCGTGTCCGAAGGCGATACCGTGATGGCCCTGGGCAAGGGTGGGGATTCGATCCGGGTATTTGCCGGCATGGTCGGCACGCCGTGGGTCCTGGAAATCGGCCCGCTGTATCAGATGAATCCGTACCCGGCGCAATGGCTGATCCTGATTGCGCTGATCAGCCTGACCTTGATCGGCTTGATCGTCTATTTATTGGTGCGCCAGCTGGAGCGGCGCTTGAGTGGCCTGGAAGCCGCCGCCACGCGCATCGCCAAAGGCAGCCTGGAAGTGCGGGTGCCGGCCCGCGGCGCCGATTCGGTGGGGCGCCTGGCGGCAGCGTTCAATGGCATGGCCGAGCACCTGCAACGCCTGTTGGCAATTCAGCGCGAACTGGTGCGGGCGGTGTCCCACGAATTGCGCACCCCGGTGGCGCGCCTGCGGTTCGGCCTGGAGATGATCGGCGACGCGGCCACGCCTGAAGCGCGGCGCAAGTATATGGAGGGCATGGACAGCGACATCCAGGACCTCGATGGCCTGGTGGACGAAATGCTCACCTACGCGCGGCTGGAACAGGGGGCGCCGGCACTGAATTTCCAGCGGGTCGACCTCAATGCGTTGCTGGATCAGGTAATTGATGAACTGTCACCGCTGCGCCCGGAAATCAACGTGGCGCGGGGCATCTGCCTGTCCTCGGCGCATTGGGACGATGCATGGGTGGAGGCCGAGCCGCGTTACCTGCACCGTGCCCTGCAAAACCTGGTGAGCAACGCCATGCGCCACGCCCAGGGGCAGGTGCTGATCAGTTACCAGGTGGGCCAGGTGCGTTGCCGCATCGACGTGGAAGACGACGGGCCGGGCGTACCGGAAAGTGCCTGGGAGCGGATTTTCACGCCGTTCCTGCGCCTGGATGACAGCCGGACCCGCGCGTCGGGTGGGCACGGCCTGGGGTTATCCATTGTGCGGCGGATCATCTATTGGCACGGCGGCCGGGCGTTGATCAGCAAGAGCAACAATCTGGGTGGCGCGTGTTTCAGCCTGAGTTGGCCACGGGATCAGGAGAAGGTCTAGGCCTGGACGGCCACCAGGCTCAACAACTGCCCGCCATCCACCGCAAACTGCGCCTCCAGTTCCTTGCCATGGCACCATTCTGCGGACAAGTCCGTCAGCAACCGCAGCCGCGCATGGCCGGTATCCGACCACTCCAGCAACTCGGCATGCTCAAAATAAAAGCGCTTCTGCACGATCGGGTAGAGCGCCTTGAACAGGCTCTCTTTCGCCGAAAACGTCAGCGTCACCAGTTGCGCAACCTGCTCCCGCGGCCCGGCGGCCATGCGCAGCAATTCATCCGGTGTGAGGATCTCCCCGGCCAGGCGTTCCGCCCGCTCCAGGGTCAGCAGGTTCTCCAGGTCCATCCCCAGCCCGCGCCACTGTGTCTTGTGGGCGACGATGGCCGCTGCATGGCCGGTGCTGTGGGTGATCGAACCGCTGATGTGCGCGGGCCAGACCGGCGCGCGGTCCTCGCCGATCGCCGGTACGCAATCCAGCCCGTCCAGCTGTTGCAGGGCCGCGCGGGCGCACAGGCGACCGGCCAGGAACTCCGCCTGCCGCTTGGCCACCGAACGCTGGATGCTCGCGGGTGGCGGCACGGCGCTGCGCTGGAAATCGCCGATGGCCAGCAGGGCCGGGTCAAAACGGGTGCTCAGCAAGACCGTGCCGGGCAAGGCATCGGGCAACGGCCAATGGGCGTCAAGTGGGGTGCAGCAGGCGGGTAGGGAATTCATGCCGGGTATTTTGCCGAGTTGCAGGGCCGCTGGATAGCCTGCGGCCGGGGATACGTAAATAACTCTTTACACAGTAGCCGGCCTCGGTTCAGCCCAGGTTCAGAGAGTGTTCAGGGGGAGTTCAGGGGTGTCTGCGTAGTCTGGCCCCGTACCCAAAGCCCAAGCGTATGAGGTAGCACCATGACTGCGATCAAGAAGCTGATGTTGGCCTTAACCATGCTCAGCGCCACCGCTGGCGTCCAGGCCTCTGATTCGAGTTTCGCGGGTTTCTCCAAGGAGAAGAGCAAAAAGCCCTACAGCCTTCTCCAGCGGGTGAGCTTCGAGGATGCCGGAGAACAGGCGGCTCCATGGGGCCAGTCCCTGGGCCAGCACACCCCGCAGTCAGACTACCGCGTGGGCAATGAAAACCTGTCAGGTCACTTCAACGGCAGTAAATTGCGCCAGCAAGACCTGCAGGGCCGCTATGATATACCCCAGTTGGAAAGTTGATTTGCCTTGGAGAGCTTTATGAAATTGCTGGTTGTCGAAGATGAGGCGTTGCTGCGCCATCACCTGTTGACCCGCCTTACCGACAGCGGTCACGTGGTCGAGGCCGTCGCCAATGCCGAAGAGGCGCTGTACCAGACCGGGCAATTCAACCACGACCTGGCGATCATCGATTTGGGCCTGCCCGGCATGGGCGGCCTGGACCTGATCCGCCAATTGCGCGCCCAGGCCAAGACCTTCCCGATCCTGATCCTGACCGCCCGTGGCAACTGGCAGGACAAGGTTGAAGGCCTGGCAGCGGGTGCCGACGACTACGTGGTCAAGCCGTTCCAGTTCGAAGAGCTGGAAGCGCGGATGAACGCACTGTTGCGCCGCTCCAGCGGTTTCACCCAATCCACCATCGTCGCCGGGCCGTTGCTGCTGGACCTCAATCGCAAGCAGGCGTCCCTCGACGAACAGCCACTGGCGCTGACCGCCTACGAATACCGCATCCTCGAATACCTGATGCGGCATCACCAGCAAGTGGTCGCCAAGGACCGCCTGATGGAACAGCTCTACCCCGATGACGACGAGCGTGATCCGAACGTGATCGAAGTGCTGGTGGGCCGCCTGCGCCGCAAGCTGGAAGGCCCGGCGGGTTTCAAGCCGATCGACACCGTGCGTGGCCTGGGCTACCTGTTCAATGAGCGCTGCCGTTGATTCGCTCGCTACGTGTACGTTTGATGCTCGCGGCCACCATCCTGGCCGTGCTGTTTATGCTGGCCTTGTTGCCGGCCATGCAGGGCGCCTTCAGCCTGGCCCTGCAGGACTCCATCGAGCAGCGCCTGGCGTCGGATGTCACGACGCTGATTTCGGCTGCCCGGGTTGAAAACAATCGCCTGCTGATGCCCGCGCAGTTGCCGGACGAGCGTTTCAACCTCACCGACAGCCGCCTGCTGGGCTACATCTATGACCGCGAAGGCCATCTGGTCTGGCGGTCGCGCGCCACACAGGAAGAGAACATCAACTACAAGCCGCGCTATGACGGGCGCGGTAACGAATTTGCGCGGATCCGCGAGGCCAACGGCCAGGAATTTTTTGTCTATGACGTCGAGGTCAAGCTGCTGGGCGGCAAGAGCGCGGCGTTCAGTATTGTCGCCCTGCAACCGGTGCGCGAATACCAACTGACCCTCGAAGGCCTGCGGGAAAACCTCTACCTGGGCTTCGGCGCCGCCTTGCTGGTGCTGCTGACCCTGTTGTGGCTGGGCCTGACCTGGGGCCTGCAGGCGCTGCGCCGGCTGAGCCAGGAACTGGATGAAATCGAAGGCGGTACCCGGGAAAGCCTCAGCGAGCAACACCCGCGCGAGCTGCTGCGCCTGACCGGCTCCTTGAACCGGTTGCTCCACAGCGAGCGGGAGCAACGCACCCGTTACCGCGATTCCCTGGATGACCTGGCCCACAGCCTGAAAACCCCGTTGGCGGTGTTGCAAGGCGTGAGTGAAGACATGGCCCAGCGCCCCGAAGATCGGGACCAGGCCTGGGTACTGCAATCGCAGATCGAACGCATGAGCCAGCAGATCAGCTACCAATTGCAGCGCGCCAGCCTGCGTAAAAGCGGCCTGGTGCGCCACCAGGTGCGGCTGGAGCCGGTGCTGCAAAGCCTGTGCGACACGCTGGACAAGGTTTATCGCGATAAGGGCGTGAAGGTCGCCTTTGAATTGCCGGACGAATGCGACGTGCCGATCGAGAAGGGCGCCTTGCTGGAACTGCTCGGCAACCTGCTGGAGAACGCCTATCGCCTGTGCCTGAGCGAAGTGCGCATCACCTTGCAGGAAAGCCTGGAGGGCACCGAGTTGTGCATCGAAGACGATGGCCCCGGCGTGCCGCCGGACCAGCGTGCGCGCATCCTGCAGCGGGGCGAGCGGCTCGACCGCCAGCATCCGGGGCAGGGGATTGGCCTGGCGGTGGTCAAGGACATCATTGAAAGCTATGGCGCCCGGCTGACCCTTGGGGATTCACCGCTGGGTGGGGCTGCGTTCAAGATTCACTTCCCGGCTGTTTGATCTTTATTGGCTGTGCCGGCCTCTTCGCGAGCAAGCCCGCTCCCACATTCGATGGCATTCCCAACGTGGAACTCGGTCAAATGTGGGAGCGGGCTTGCTCGCGAAGAGGCCAGTCGCATCAATACACACCTAGGTTTCTTGTGCTCTATAGGCCCCCGGCGTCAACCCGGTCCACTTCTTGAACGCCCGATGAAACGCCGACGGTTCGGAAAACCCCAGCTGCTCGGCGATTTCCTGCAACGACAAATCCGCCCGCCCCAAATGATAGATCGCAATGTCCCGGCGCAACTCATCCTTGAGCGCCTGAAAGCTGGTGCCTTCCTCCCGCAAATGCCGACGCAGGGTCTGCGGGCTGATATGCAGGTGCTGGGCGACGGCTTCGAGGTCAGGCCAGGGCGTGCGGTCGCGGCTCAATAGGCGGCGCAACTGGCTGCTCAGGCTGTCGCCTTCATCCGGCCGCGACAGCAGGTCGGCCGGGGAGCGTTCGAGGAAATGCTTGAGGGTGCGCTCGTCCTGCAACAACGGCAGGCTCAGGTAGCGGCTGGGGAACACCAGGCTGCTGGTGGGCGCCGCGAATACCTGCGGGCAGGGGAACAGCAAGTCGTACTCACCGGCGTGGGGCGGCGTCGGGTAGCTGAAGGTGGCCTGGTGCAGGCGGATGCGCTGGCCAATCAGCCAACTGCCGAGGCGGTGCCAGATCACCAGCAGGCATTCGCTGAGGAAGTGATCCGGGTCCCAGAGTTGCGAATCGTCCAGGCTCAGGCGGGCCATTTCTCCTTCACGTGTCAGACGCCAGCGCGGACCCTGCGGGAATAGGCTATAAAATAATAAGCCGCGTTCCAGAGCCTTCTCCAGGGTGCGGCAGTGAATCAGCGCGTGGCACATCATGGCGAAAGTGCCGCGCTTGCTCGGGCCTTCGGCGAAGCCCAGGTATTCGTCATCCAGCGCCAGCCACAGCATTTGCAACAACTGGGTGAATTGCTCGGGGGCGATGCGGGCGCGGGGCTCGCTCAGCAGTTCCGCAGTGATGCCGACCTGCTGCAGCAGGCCCGAATAATCGTAGCCGGCCCGGCGAGCACCGCCGAGAGCGGCTCGGGCGTAGTGACTGGCGATGGTTCGTTCACGCATGAGGGGCCTCGTCCATTGAGTGGCGGATGTTAGCCACCCCGGGCGGGTGCAACAAGGCGGATATCCGCCAAATTGTAGGACGAGATCAGGCGAGCAGGCGGAAATCCGCCACTGTCTGTAGGCATAACCTTAAGCTGGAAATCGCCCGAGCGCTGATGTCTAAAGGCCTTCAGGGAGTTTCAGCAGAAGTGGCACGACGCTTGCGATACAGAGCGCAGGGAGACCGCCTCGAGCAGGCTCTCAAACAACAAATCCCTCCAGTGCAGGAGGGTTCGCAATTCAAGTGTCGTGGGCAATGGCGGATATTTGCCACACGGGACGATTGAGGAACTTTGCAATGACGACTCGTCAGCCACTGTACAAATCCCTGTATTTCCAGGTGATCGTTGCAATCGTTATCGGTATTTTGCTCGGTCACTTCTACCCGCAGACCGGCGTGGCCCTCAAGCCACTGGGTGACGGCTTTATCAAGCTGATCAAAATGGTCATCGCCCCGATCATCTTCTGCACCGTTGTCAGCGGCATCGCTGGCATGCAAAGCATGAAATCGGTCGGCAAGACCGGCGGCTACGCGCTGCTGTACTTCGAAATCGTCTCCACCATCGCCCTGCTGATCGGCCTGGTCGTGGTCAACGTCGTGCAACCGGGCGCCGGCATGCATATCGACGTGGCTACCCTGGACGCCTCCAAAGTCGCGGCCTACGTGACTGCCGGTGCCGACCAGAGCATCGTTGGCTTCCTGCTGAACGTGATCCCGAACACTATCGTTGGCGCGTTCGCTACCGGTGACATCCTGCAAGTGCTGATGTTCTCGGTGATCTTCGGTTTCGCCCTGCACCGCCTGGGTGCCTACGGCAAGCCGGTGCTGGACTTCATCGATCGTTTCGCCCACGTGATGTTCAACATCATCAACATGATCATGAAGCTCGCGCCACTCGGTGCCCTGGGCGCCATGGCGTTCACCATCGGTGCCTACGGCGTAGGTTCGCTGGTGCAGCTCGGTCAGCTGATGATCTGCTTCTACATCACCTGCATCCTGTTCGTGGTGCTGGTGCTGGGCGCCATCTGCCGCGCACACGGCTTCAGCGTCCTGAAACTGATCCGCTACATCCGTGAAGAACTGCTGATCGTACTGGGTACTTCCTCGTCCGAATCCGCACTGCCACGCATGCTGATCAAGATGGAGCGCCTGGGCGCCAAGAAGTCGGTAGTCGGCCTGGTTATCCCGACTGGCTACTCCTTCAACCTGGACGGTACTTCGATCTACCTGACCATGGCTGCCGTGTTCATCGCCCAGGCGACTGACACCCACATGGACATCACCCACCAGATCACCCTGTTGCTGGTACTGCTGCTGTCGTCCAAGGGCGCTGCTGGTGTGACCGGTAGTGGTTTCATCGTACTGGCCGCTACCCTGTCGGCTGTTGGCCACCTGCCGGTTGCCGGCCTGGCGCTGATCCTGGGTATCGACCGCTTCATGTCCGAAGCCCGCGCACTGACCAACCTGGTTGGCAACGCTGTTGCAACCCTGGTTGTGGCCAAGTGGGTCAAGGAACTGGACGAAGACAAGCTGAAAGTCGAACTGGCTTCCGGTGGTCGCGGTATCTCCGACACCCGTGAAGAAGACGACCTGGGCGTGGCCGAAGGCCCGGCTCCAACCGCCGTCAAGTAAGGCTGCAGCGTTTGTGAAAAACCCATCTTCGGATGGGTTTTTTTATGCCTTCGGGAAGCATCAGTCACTTCGGATGATGGTTTATGTGATTGCCGCCGACCGCCGGGTTTGCCTACTCTGTGGCCAATCGAATCGGAATCGGAGTCCGCATGTCAGGTCCCTTGGCGTCCCTCAAAGTACTGGATTTCTCCACCTTGCTGCCGGGGCCGTTCGCCTCGTTGCTGCTGGCCGACATGGGCGCCGAGGTGTTGCGCATCGAATCCCCCACGCGCATGGACCTGCTGCGAGTACTGCCGCCCCATGACCAGGGCGTGTCGGCCAGCCATGCCTATCTGAACCGCAACAAACGCAGCCTGGCCCTGGACCTCAAGCAGGCCGAGGCGGTGGCGATCGTGCGGCAACTGGTGGCGGACTATGACATCGTCCTCGAGCAGTTCCGCCCTGGGGTCATGGAGCGCCTGGGCCTGGGTTACGAGGCGTTGAAGGCGATCAACCCAAAGCTGATCTACGTCTCCATCACCGGCTACGGCCAGACCGGCCCCTACAAGGATCGCGCCGGCCATGACATCAATTATCTGGCCCTGGCAGGCATTGCCAGCTACACCGGGCGCCAGGACAGCGGGCCGTTGCCCTTGGGTGTGCAGTTGGCGGATGTGGGGGGCGGCTCGTTGCACGCGGTGATCGGTTTGCTGGCGGCGGTGATTGCCCGGCAGCACAGTGGGGTGGGGCAATACCTGGACGTGAGCATGACCGACTGCGCCTTCAGCCTGAATGCCATGGCCGGCGCCGGTTACCTGGCGTGCGGCGTGGAGCCGGCGTGGGAGAACCAAGTGCTCAATGGCGGCAGTTTCTATGACTATTACCGATCGCGGGAAGGACGCTGGTTGTCGGTGGGCAGTCTGGAGCCGGCGTTTATGCAGCAGTTGTGTACGGCCCTTGGCCGCCCTGAATTGGCGGCAATGGGCCTATCGCCCAAACCCGAGCAGCAGAAAGCCCTCAAGCTGGCGCTGCAGTTCGAGTTCGAGAAACGCAGCTTTGATGAGCTGTGTGAGCTGTTTGCCGGGATTGATGCGTGTGTCGAGCCGGTGCTGAATCTGAGCGAGGCCGTTGAACACCCGCAGTTGAAAGCCCGGGAGTTGGTCAGCCAGGTGCCGCGGGGCGATGGTTCCAGCCAGGCGCAAATCGCCTGCCCGCTGAAGTTCTCCGAGGGCTTGCCGGCGGCCAGGCATATCGGGGCGGCATTGGGCGCCCACAGCGATGAGGTGTTGGTGGAGTTGGGCTTCAGTGCTCAGCAGATAGATGATCTGCGGCGTGCCAAGGTGATTCAGTAGCGCCTGGGCCGGCCCCTTCGCGAGCAAGCCCGCTCCCACATTCAACCGAGTTCCATCGTTGGAATGCGATCAAATGTGGGAGCGGGCTTGCTCGCGAAGAGGGCCTTACAAGCACCACAAACCTCACTCGACGCGGGTTTCCCCGGTAAACACCAAAGTCTGCCGGCACCTGCGACACAAATACCGCCGCCCCTGGCCCACCAACCCGTGACGCTGGGGCGAAAACGGGAAGTCACTGTCGGCACACGGACAGCGGTAGATATACCGCGTGACGCGCCGCCGCTGGATTTCATAGGTGTGGCAGCGGTCCGGCGGCAGTTCGTAAACCCCACGCATGATCAACTGCCATTCCTCGCCATGGGGCTGGATGCGCTCGCCGAACAATTGGTGGGCAATCAGGTGCGCCACTTCATGGGCGACTGTCTGTTTAAGGAAGTGTTGGCTGTTTTCACGGTACAGCTGCGGGTTGAAGCGCAGCAGGTTCTCGTGCAAATGCGCGACACCGGCCTTCTGGCCCCGCAGCTTGAGGCTGACCTGAGGGCGTTTGAAGCTTCGTTTGAAAAAGGATTCGGCTTGCAGGAAACAATCTTCGACGCGGGTATTGAGTTGCTCGGGCATGCTGTACATATCTCCAGAGACGTCCAGTATGCCGCAAACAAGGGTGTATCCGAATCTGTCAGGCGCCGAATGGTCATGCATAACGCACAAAGCCACCTTGCGGTGGCTTTTCCTGCGGGTAAACCGCGTCAGTTGGTGTAGATCGGGCCTACGCCCAGCCCCCAGACGATCACGGTAAAGGCCATGATCGCCACCAGCACCACCAGGCCTACCGCCAGTACCGAGCTGGAAAACAGGAAGCCCTCGTCCGGGTGGATGTTCATGAAGGTCGGCAGCCCCACGTACAGCAGATACACCGTGTAGCAAATGGCCGCCGTACCCACCACCATGCCCAGCCACATATGCGGGTACAGCGCCGCCAGCCCGCCGATAAACAGCGGTGTCGCGGTGTAGGTGGCAAACGCCACGCAGCGCGCCATGCTGGGGTTGGCGTCATAGGTGCGGGCCATCCAGTGAATGAACGCGCCCATCACCGCCACGCCGCCGAGCATCGCCGCGTAGGACATGAGGGTCATCCACAACGCGCTTTCCACCGTCAGCATCACCGGGGCGCGGCTGCCGATGACCCAACCCACCTGAGTGGTACCGATAAAGGCTGAGACAGCGGGGATGGCCGCGAGAATCAGCGTGTGGGTGAGGTACATGTGGCCGATGCTTTCTTCTTTATCGCCACGAATTTCCCGCCATTCCTGATCGGGGTGGGTGAAAAGTCCCACGACGTGATGGATCATGCCAGTCACTCCTGTCGTTATTACCATCGCCCCCCAGCGGAGCGCCCACGGGCCAATTGGCCTGAAAGGTCTGGATATATGTGCGACCTTATGTCGCAGTATAGGAAGTGATGACCGGAAAAAGTGTGGGGCTTTAGAGCAAATTGCGCTGTAAACATTGGGCTTAATCGCGGCGGGGTCTGTTGATTGGAATGCGGTCAAATGTGGGAGCGGGCTTGCTCGCGAATGCGGTGGGTCAGCTAAACACCTGGCGAATGACACTTCGCGTTCGCGAGCAAGCCCGCTCCCACATTGGAACTCGGTCGTCCATCCCGGTAAAATACCCGGCTTTTCGTCACACACCTTTCGCGGATCCAAGCGCCATGGGCACTCTTACGGTCAACCAGAACAAACTGCAAAAACGCCTGCGTCGCCTGGCCGGCGAGGCAGTCGCCGATTTCAATATGATCGAAGAGGGCGACAAGGTCATGGTCTGCCTGTCCGGCGGCAAGGACAGCTACACCATGCTCGACGTGCTGATGCACCTGCAAAAGGTCGCGCCGATCAAGTTCGACATCGTTGCCGTGAACATGGACCAGAAGCAGCCGGGTTTTCCCGAGCATGTGCTGCCGGCCTACCTCAAGGAATTGGGGATCGAGTACCACATCGTCGAGAAAGACACCTATTCGGTGGTCAAGGAGCTGGTCCCGGAAGGCAAGACCACCTGCTCGCTGTGCTCGCGCCTGCGCCGTGGCACGCTCTATACGTTTGCCGACGAAATCGGCGCGACCAAGATGGCCCTGGGTCATCACCGCGATGACATCGTCGAAACCTTCTTCCTCAACATGTTCTTCAACGGCAGCCTCAAGGCCATGCCGCCCAAGCTGCGGGCCGATGACGGGCGCAACGTGGTGATCCGCCCACTTGCGTACTGCCATGAGAAGGACATCCAGGCCTACTCCGACCTCAAGCAATTCCCGATCATCCCGTGCAACCTCTGCGGCTCCCAGGAAAACCTGCAGCGCCAGGTGGTCAAGGACATGCTCCAGGATTGGGACCGCAAGACCCCGGGCCGCGTCGACAGCATCTTCCGCAGCTTGCAGAACGTGCAGCCGTCGCAGTTGGCTGACCGTAACCTGTTCGACTTCACCAGCCTGCGTATCGACGAAAGTGCGGCGTCGCGCTTCGTCAACGTAGTGAACCTCTGAGTGTTTTCAGCGCTCTGACAGACGGCGCTCCTGGGCGCCGTTTTCATTTCAATCCTTAGGAGAGGGCATGCGCGATTACAAGTGGCTGCACGAATATTGTCTGAACCGGTTTGGTTCGGCGGCCGAGTTGGAAGCCCACCTGCCTGTGCCCCTGACCCCGGCGAAACTGCGCAAGATCAGCGATGACCGCTACCTGTCGACCCTGTCGCTGCGGGTGTTTCGTGCCGGCCTGAAGCACAGCGTGGTGGACGCCAAGTGGCCGGCCTTCGAGCAGGTGTTCTTTGGGTTTGACCCGGAAAAAGTCGTACTCATGGGCGCCGAGCACCTGGAGCGGCTGATGCAGGACACGCGCATCATCCGTCACCTGGGCAAGCTCAAGAGCGTGCCGCGCAATGCGCAGATGATTCTGGATATCGAGAAGGAAAAAGGCAGCTTCGGCGGGTTTATTGCCGACTGGCCAGTGACCGATATCGTCGGCCTGTGGAAGTACCTGAGCAAGCACGGCCACCAGTTGGGCGGGCTGTCGGCGCCGCGCTTTTTGCGGATGGTGGGCAAGGACACGTTCGTGCCGAGCTATGACGTGGTGGCGGCGCTGAATGCGCAGAAGATCGTCGACAAGGTGCCCACCAGCCTGCGGGACCTGGCCACGGTGCAGGGCGCGTTCAACCAGTGGCATGCCGAGAGCGGGCGGCCGATGTGCCAGTTGTCGATGATGCTGGCGTATACCGTCAACCACTAAGCCCGAAAATACCCAGTGGGGAGAGAGCTTGCTGTGGCGAGGGAGCTTGCTCCCGCTGGGCTGCGTAGCGGCCCCAAAATCTTGGGAGCGCTTCGCACTCCAGCGGGAGCAAGCTCCCTCGCCACAGCAAGCTCCCTAGCCACAAAAAAGCTCCCCAGCCACATTGATTGCGGCTTTGCCCGAAAAGTGTATTCAGACAGGCAATCCTTCCCCCGCCAACCGCCGATTCAGCTGATGCCGGTACCGCACATACATCAACGCCGTGCAGAACACCGCCAGGCTCGCCAGCATTTCCAGCACACCAAACCACTGCCGGTTCGGGTCATACGCCGCCAGCGCGCCCTTGATGAAATACAGGTTCACCACAAAGCACATCCATGAATGCCCGCGCGCGCTGCCCAGGATCATCCCCGGCGCCAGCAACAGCAGCGGCACCAACTCGATCAGCAGAATCACCCACGGCCGCGCGCCATGCAGATCGGCGAACACCAGGTAGTAGGCACACAGCAGCCCCACCAATCCCAGGAACGCCAGCAGGCTCAACGCCCGCATCGCCTTGACCCGTGGCTCCAGCCAGGCCTGGGGCGGCAGTAGCTTAGGCTTCCTGGCCACGGCCGTTCTCCAGTAGCGCAGCGGTCTTCGCCAGGCGCAAGCCGAGGGCGCGGCACAGGGCGATCTCGTGTTGATCCAGCGCACGCTTGCCGTCGGCCCCGGAATGGTGGCTGGCGCCATAAGGCGTACCGCCGCCCTTGGTGTCGAGCAGCGCCTGTTCACTGTAGGGCAGTCCGGTGATCAGCATGCCGTGGTGCAGCAGCGGCAGCAGCATCGACATCAGCGTGGTCTCCTGGCCGCCGTGCAGGCTGGCGGTGGAGGTGAACACACCTGCCGGCTTGCCGACCAGGGCGCCGGTCAGCCACAGGTTGCTGGTGCCGTCGAGAAAGTACTTGAGCGGCGCGGCCATGTTGCCGAAACGGGTCGGGCTGCCCAGCGCCAGGCCTGCGCAGTTCTTCAGGTCGTCGAGGCTGCAGTACAGCGGGCCGTCGACCGGAATGTCCGGCGCCACGGCCTCGCATTCACTGGAGATGGCCGGCACGGTGCGCAGCCGCGCCTCAAGCCCGGCTTGCTCGATGCCCCGGGCAATCTGCCGGGCCATTTCGCTAACTGAACCGTTGCGGCTGTAATACAACACCAGCACATACGGCGCACTCACGAAACCAGCTCCAGGATGTTCTCCGGTGGGCGGCCGATCACGGCCTTGTCGGCGGTGGCGAGGATCGGACGCTCCATCAGTTTCGGATGAGCGGCGATAGCAGCGATCAACTGTGCTTCGCTGAGGCTGGTGTCAGCCAGGTTGAGGGTTTTATATTCGTCCTCGCCGGTACGCAGCAGTTGCCGCGCGCTGATGTTCAGCTTGCCCAGCAGGGCCTGCAATTGCGCGGCGTCGAGCGGGGTTTCCAGGTAGCGCACCACGGTCGGTGTGAGGCCACGGGCTTCCAGCAGTTCGAGCGCACCGCGGGATTTCGAGCAGCGCGGGTTGTGATAAAGCGTCAGATCGGTCATGTGCGGGTCGCATCTTGCGTAAGGTGGCGGGTATTCTACCCGCGCTGCGCCGCGTCCTTAAACCATGAGAGGCGATAGGCCGCAGCCAACGTTCATTTTTACGAAGGATTACCCCATGACGAGGCGACTGTTAGGCGCATTGGCAATCATCGGCACACTGCTGCTCAGCGGCTGTGGCAATGATTATGGCGTTGACCAATATGGTCAGAAAGTGGCCGCCGAACGCCTGGACAAGCAATGGCTGGTGGTTAACTACTGGGCCGAATGGTGTGGCCCTTGCCGTACCGAAATCCCGGAACTCAACGCCTTGGCCGAACAGCTCAAGGGCCAGTCGGTGGGGGTGTTCGGGGTAAATTTCGACAACGTCCAGGGTGAAGAGCTCAAGAGCGCCAGCGAGAAGCTGGGCATCAAGTTCACCGTACTGGCGCAGAACCCGGACGGGATCTTCGACATTCCCCGCAGTGAAGCCCTGCCGGTGACCTACATCATTGATGACAAGGGCAAGGTGCGCGAGCAACTGATGGGTGAGCAGACGGCGGAAGGGGTGTTGGCCAAGCTCAAGGCGTTGCGCGGATAAAAAATGTGGGAGCGGGCTTGCTCGCGAATGCGGTGTGACAGTCACCGGATACATCGACTGATCCACCGCTTTCGCGAGCAAGCCCGCTCCCACATTTAGACCTGCTGCGCCTTACAGATCAGCCTTCTTCCAGCCACAACCGCAACGGCTTGCCATCCGCCGGCCAGAAGCGGGTCTGTTCGATCGGCGAAATGTCCCAGCGCTGCACGCCCTGCAGGGCCTGGAAGAAGCGGTGCTCCTGCTCCATCAGCGCTTCGGCGCAGAGTTTGCGGGTGCTGCCGACCTTGCCGAAGCTCAGCTTGTCGCCGTCCAGGGTGTAGGGCGCAAACCAATGGTTGCAGCCACCATTGCCATAGGCCCGGCCATCGGCGCCGAGGGTCACGGTCAGGTGGGCGTAATCCATCAGCGGCCGCTCACCGATCCATTCCACCACGTAGCTGTGATCCTGCTTGAGCTTGACCTCGTCGCTGGCGCAGCCCGCAAGGCCTGCGCCGAGCACGGCCAGCATCAGCAGGGCTTTCATTGCGCGGCCTGCTGGCATTTCGGGCAGCGGTGCTTGTCACCCAGGGTGGCCCAGCCCAACTCGGTAACCCGTGCAGTGGCGGCCGGTTGCAGCGGTTCCTTGGTCAGCTTGGTTTCCACCGCAAATTCAAACTCCAGCACGTTTTCGCAGCTGTCGCAGTTGACCTTCCAGGTGTGAATCTCCAGTTCGCCGAATTTCGGCCCCTGGGCCATGGCGACCCACTGGCCCGCCGGGCGGATGGAGTAGCGCGCATCGCCTTCGACGGTCAGGCGCATCGACAGGGTTTTGCTGCCGCGCAGGGTGACGATCAGAACGTCGCCGTTCTTGATCGAGCCACCGTTGCCGGTGACTTGATAACGGCCCGGCACCAGGGCGCGGCATTCGATCAGGGTGTGTTGCGGGCTCAGCAAGCTGAAGCGGAAATCGTGTTCGGCCATGGATCCTCCAAATAGGCGCGGCATCCTATCATGCGCCGCTACCCATCATGGCGCGGCTATGTGACCGCTGATCATCCTTCGACGAGGTTTTGCGCCTGCCCGCCAGCCCACGCCGCGATGTTGGCCAGGGTGGTGCCGGCAATCGCCCCCAGCGCCTCGCGGGTCAGGAAGGCCTGGTGCGCGGTGATGATCACATTGGGGAAGGTCAGCAGGCGCGCCAATACGTCGTCTTGCAGGGGCAGGTCCGAGCGGTCTTCGAAAAACAGCTGGGCCTCTTCCTCATACACATCCAGCCCCAGATAGCCGAGCTGGCCGTCCTTGAGTGCGTCGATCAGCGCCGGGGTGTCCACCAGGCCGCCGCGCCCGGTGTTGATGAGCATCGCGCCGGGCTGCATATGGGCGAGGCTTTGGGCGTTGATCAGGTGTTTGCTGTCCGCCGTCAGCGGGCAATGCAGGCTGATGACCTGTGACTCGCCCAGCAACTGCGGCAGGCTCACATACCGGGCGCCAAGGGCCTCGACCTGCGGATTGGGGTAGGGGTCGTAGGCCAGCAGCTGGCAGCCGAACCCGGCCATGATCTTGGCGAATGTGGCGCCGATCTGCCCGGTGCCGACCACGCCGACGGTCTTGCCCACCAGGTCGAACCCGGTCAGGCCGTGCAGGCTGAAGTCACCGTCGCGGGTACGGTTGTAGGCGCGGTGCAGGCGGCGATTGAGGGCCAGGATCAACGCGACCGCATGTTCGGCCACCGCATGGGGCGAGTAGGCCGGCACCCGCACGATGGTCAGGCCCAGGCGCCTGGCGGCGGGCAGGTCGACATGGTTGTAACCGGCGGAACGCAGGGCGATCAGGCGGGTGCCGCCGCTGGCCAACTGCTCCAGCACCGGGGCGCTGAGGTCATCGTTGATAAAGGCGCAGACCACTTCGTGGTGTTCGGCCAGGGCCACGGTGTCGATGTTCAGCCGGGCCGGCTGGAATTGCAGCTGCATGCCTTCGGGCAGCGGTTGGGCGAGAAAGCTGTCGCGGTCGTAGGTCTGGCTGCTGAAGAGGATGATGCGCATCAAATATTCCTTCTTGATGATGGAAAGCTGATTTTGTGGCGAGGGGGCTTGTCTGTGGTGAGTCAGCTTGCTGTGGCGAGGGAGCTTGCTCCCGCTGGAGTGCGAAGCGCTCCCAGGATTTTGGGGCCGCTGCGCAGCCCAGCGGGAGCAAGCTCCCTCGCCACATTGCCCCGAAAGTTTACGCGCTGACCCGCGCCTCGCTGGCCAGCCGGGCAATCGCCATGTCCAGTTCATCCAGGGCCGGCATGGCCTTGGCGTCGTCCTGCTTGAGCAGGGTCTCGGCCCGTTGGCAGGCCGCACGCAGTTGCGGCACGCCGCAATACCGGGTGGCGCCGTGCAGGCGGTGCACCCGTTCGATCAGGGCGTTGCGGTCATTGGCGTCACGGGCGACGCGAATCGCTTCACGGTCCGCTTCCAGCGAGGCCAGCAGCATCGCGAGCATGTCTGCCGCCAGATCCGCCTTGCCGGCCGCCAGGCGCAAACCTTCTTCATGGTCCAGTACCGGCAATTGCGTGGCATGCCCGAAACTTTCGGTGCCACGGTCCGGGCCCTGGTTGCGCAGGGCCAGCCCGGTCCATTTCAACACCACCTGGGCCAGTTGCCGTTCGCTGATGGGTTTGGTCAGGTAATCATCCATGCCGCTTTGCAGCAGGGCGCGTTTTTCGTTGGCCATCGCATGGGCCGTCAGCGCGACGATGGGCAGCGGTGTGCCATGGCGTTCGCTTTCCCACGTGCGGATTGCCTCGGTGCTCTGGCGACCGTCCATCCCCGGCATCTGCACGTCCATCAGCACCAGGTCGAAGGCTTCCTGCTTCACTGCCTCGATGGCCGAGTAACCGCTTTCCACCGCCTGGACCTTGGCGCCCATGTCTTCCAGCAGGGTTTGCACCAGCAGCAGGTTGGCCGGGTTGTCGTCGACACACAGCACCCGCGGCGCGCGGCTGGACAGGGGCTCGCCGGGTTCGCTGCGCAGCGGGCGCGGGCTGATCAGGTCGGCCAGGGCGCGACGCAGTTTGCGGGTGCACGCGGGCTTGGCCTGCAACTGGCTGTTGGGGTTGGGCACCGAGGGGTTGAACAGCAGCTGTTCGGTGGTCGGGCACAACACCAGTACCTTGCAGCCCAGGTGTTCGAGGTCCCACAGGTGCTGGTTCAAACGCTCCGGCGGAATGTCGTTGGCGGTGATGCCCAGCACGGCCAGGTCAATCGCCTGTTCGGTCTGGTGGGCGCTGGTGATGCCGTTGGTCAGGCTTTCCAGGCTGTTGAACGGGGTGACTTCCAGGCCGCAGTCTTCCAGCTGATGTTGCAGGGCCTGGCGCGCCAGCTCGTGGTTTTCCAGCACCGCCACGCGCCGGCCCAGCAGCGGCGCGGAGGGCAGGTCTTCGATATCGTCACGGGTTTTCGGCAGGTTCAGGCTGATCCAGAATTCCGAGCCTTCTCCCGGCGTGCTGTCGACGCCGATCTCACCGCCCATCTGTTCGATCAGGCGCTTGGAAATCACCAGGCCAAGGCCGGTCCCGCCGGGTTGGCGTGACAGCGAATTGTCCGCCTGGCTGAACGCCTGGAACAGCGCCCGCACATCCTGGTTCGACAGGCCGATGCCGGTGTCCTGCACGCTGATGCGCAGTTGTACGCTGTCTTCCTGTTCGTCTTCAATCATGGCGCGGGCAACGATGGTGCCTTCGCGGGTGAACTTGATCGCGTTGCTCACCAGGTTCGTGAGGATCTGCTTGAGCCGCAGCGGGTCACCCACCAAGGCGAGCGGCGTGTCGCGGTAGACCAGGCTCACCAGCTCCAGCTGTTTGGCGTGGGCGGCCGGGGCGAGGATGGTCAGGGTGTCTTGCAGCAAGTCCCGCAGGTTGAACGGGATGCTGTCGAGCACCAGCTTGCCGGCCTCGATTTTCGAGAAGTCGAGGATTTCGTTGATGATGCCCAGCAGGTTATCGGCGGATTTTTCGATGGTGCCCAGGTAATCCAGCTGGCGCGGTGACAGTTCGCTTTTCTGCAACAAATGGGTGAAACCAAGGATGCCGTTCAACGGCGTGCGGATCTCATGGCTCATGTTGGCCAGAAACTCCGACTTGATGCGGCTGGCTTCCAGGGCTTCCTTGCGGGCCAGGTCCAACTCGATGTTCTGGATCTCGATGGTTTCGAGGTTTTGCCGCACGTCTTCGGTGGCCTGGTCGATGCTGTGTTGCAATTCTTCCTGGGCGTTTTGCAGGGTCTCGGCCATGCGGTTGATGCCCGAGGCCAGGTGATCCAGCTCCTGGCTACCCAGGGGTGGCAAGCGGGTTTCGAGATTGCCGTCCTTGAGCTGTGCGACGGCCTGTTTGATCAGGCCGATCGGTGAGTTGATCGTACGGCTGATGCGCAAGGCGAGGGCCGCCGTGCAGATCAGGCCGATGGCGATCAGCAGCAGGCTGGCGAACAGGCTGCGGTAGCCCCGCAGCAACATGCCGTTGTGGGACAGTTCCAGCTCGACCCAGCCGAGCAGGCGGTCGGATTCATCCGGGATCAGTTCACCGGCGAGGTTGCGATGGCGGCCAAACACCGGCAGCAGATAACGGGTGGCGTCATTGCCGGTGCGCTGCAACAGGTGCGAACTGTTGCCGATGGGCGGCTGGTTGAGCATGGTCGGCCCGGCGTGGGCCAGGGGCGTGCGGTCGGGCCCGAGGAACGACACGGCGCGCACATCGGTTTGTTCCAGGGACTGGGTGGCGATGCGTTCCAGCAGGTCGGTGTTCCTGGTGCCGAGGGCCGGGGCCACCAGCGGCGCCAGTTGCTCGGCGATCATCTCGCCGCGTTGCAGCAACTGCGACTGCAACTCCGAAAGCTGCATCCAGGTGAAGTACCCGCCCAGCAGCAACGCCATCAGGCTGGTAGGCAATAAGGTCAGCAACAGTACGCGGCCTTTTATCCCCATTCTTTTAAGCACGCCACTCTCCTGCTACCACACTGTTGTCGAATTCCACGCAGGCATCCGGCCCGCGCCACCTGCGCAGTGTAGCCATTTGCGCGGCGGGGAATCTTGCAAAATTAATGACCTGAGGCAAACCTTGGGCCGCCGGACGCCCGGCGGCGGTTGCTCATGGGGGGGCAATCTTGAATAATCAGTCATTGAGAATGACTTGCAGACGCTAATGAATCCCGCAGCACTTGGCTTACCCAGTATCCTGGCGATTGAAGACGATCCTGTGCTTGGCGCCTATGTCCATGAGCAATTGGGCCTCTGTGGCTTCCAGGTGACCTGGTGCCAGAATGGCCAGCAGGGCCTGCAAATGGCCCGCGATCAGCGCTTCGACGTGGTGTTGATGGACATCCTGCTGCCGGGCATGGACGGTTTGTCGGTGCTCACGCATTTGCGCCAGAGCCATTCGATGCCGGTGATCCTGATGTCGGCCCTGGGGGCCGAAGCCGATCGCATCAGCGGTTTTCGCCTGGGGGCCGACGATTACCTGCCCAAGCCGTTCAGCATGGCCGAGTTGCGGGTGCGCATCGAAGCGATCCTGCGCCGGGTCGCCCTGGACCGGCGGCCGTTGCCGGCCCTGGCGGCGGTGCGCGGCGATGCCCGCAGCCTGCGTTTCGATGACGAGCTGTGTGATGTGTTTCACCGGGAGCAGTGGGCCGGCCTGACCCGCAGCGAATATCGCCTGTTGGAAACCCTGCACCGCAACGCCGAAGAAGTCCTCAGCAAAGCCTTCCTCTACCAGCATGTGTTCCAGCGCGGCTATGCGCCCCATGACCGCAGCCTGGACATGCACATCAGCCAGATTCGTCGCAAGCTCAAGGCTGTCGGCTACAGCGAGCGGGAAGTGCGCACGGTGTGGGGCAAGGGCTATGTGTTGAGCGGTCACGATGACGGGCTTTAAAGCCGCGTTCAAACGGCTGCCGGGCAAGCATTCGTTATTCTGGAAACTGGCCTGTCTGCTGATCGCGTTCTGCTTGCTGATGATCTGGCTCAGTTGGTCATGGGGCCGGTATATGGAAGAGCAGAATGCCTTTCTATCCAGCGAGGCCCGCGCCACCCTGAGCGGTTATGCCGCTGGCGCGGAACTGGCCTGGAACAAGGGCGGCAACGCCGGTGTGGACGAATGGTTGCACACCTTGGGCCAGCGCGAGCGCACCTGGGTGGGGGTCATCGGCAACGACCTGCAATCCCTGAGCAGCTACCCACTGACGGACAAGGAGAGCCAGCGCCTGACCTTCCTGCGCGGCCTGGACTGGCCCGTCAGCCGGCATGCCAAGGGCCTGCCGTGGTTGAAAATCCCGTTCCCGCTCGACCCGGGTGCGGGCTCCCTGGTGATCGAGTTGCCGCGGCGTTTCATGCCCGGGCAAAACCAGCTGCTCTGGCGGATCGTCACCAATGGCGTGATTCCCGGCCTGTTCACCCTGCTGCTGTGCATCGGCCTCTACCGGCTGTTGATCATGCCTCTCAACCACCTGCGAGAGCAGGCCAACGCCTGGCGTGCCGATCAACTGGGCACCCGGCTTTCCCGCGACACCACCAGCCGCCAGGATGAACTGGGGGAATTGGGCCGCGCGTTTGACCAGATGTCTGAACGCCTGCAAGGCACCGTGGCCCTGCAACAGCAACTGCTGCGGGATTTGTCCCATGAGTTGCGCACACCGTTGAGCCGCCTGCGTGTGGCCAGTGACAGCGAGCAGGACCTGACCCAGCTGCGCGAGCGCCTGGGGAGGGAAATCGACGGCATGCAGCGCCTGGTGGACGACACCCTGCAACTGGCCTGGCTCGACACCGAACGCGCGCCGTTGCCCAAGGAAGACATCCAGGTGCAGGCGCTGTGGGACATGCTCCGGGAAAACGCCTGTTTTGAAAGTGGCTGGCCGGCTTCACGCTTGCAGTGCGAGCTGGGGGCCGACTGCTGGGTGCGCGGTCATCTGAACCTGCTGGCCCAGGCATTGGAGAACATCCTGCGCAATGCCATCCGGCACTCTGCGCAAGACGGAACGGTGCAATTGGGCGGGCAGCGTGAGAGGGATCACTGGCACTTGTGGCTGGAAGACCAGGGCGGCGGGATCGATGAGGTGGAGTTGGAGCGAATCTTTGCGCCATTCACCCGGCTGGACGGTTCAAGGCCCGGCGACGGCGGCTTTGGCCTGGGCTTGAGTATTGCGCGCAACGCCGTGCAGCGTCAGGACGGCAGCCTGTGGGCGGAAAATACCGGCCAGGGTTTGCGTGTGCACATGCGCTTGCTGGCGCGCTAACGGTTACAACCTGCGCTGTTTGCGTTTTTTCCACTGGCGGGCCACCCACCAGCGCCAATAGCCCATGGTCAGGCAATAACCCAGCACCGCCATCACCAGCCCCAGTACTACCGAGCCCAGCAGGAACGGTTGCCACAGCGTCGACAACTGCCCGCTGATCCATTCCCAGGTCAGCTCGTCGGGCATGCTGCGGGGTGGCACATTCATCAGCCAGGCCCCGGTCATGTAGGTGCAGAAAAACACCGGCGGCATGGTAATCGGATTGGTCAGCCAGACCAGGCTCACGGCAATCGGCATGTTGCCGCGCACGCTGATGGCGAGGACCGCTGCCAGCAGCATCTGCAAGGGAATGGGGATGAATGCCGCGAACAGGCCAACGGCCATGGCCCGCGCGACCGAGTGCCGATTGAGGTGCCAGAGATTTGGGTCATGCAGCAACTTGCCGAGAAAGCGTAAGGACTTGTGTTCCCGAATGCTGGTCGGATCGGGCATGTACCGTTTGAATAAGCGCCGTGGCATAAGGGGTCCAGGTCAGTTCGAGGGGCAAGTATGCCCGCATTCCACGAACGTGAAATTCAGACTTTGTGACAAATAATAATAGGCCACACCGCTAGCCCGGCTAAGACTCAATGGGTCGCTTTCAAGGAAAGATCCATGAGAACAGGGATGTTCGCACTCGCGCTGGGGCTGCTCGCCTTGCGTTTTTTACCCGCGTTGCCGTCCGGCGGCTGGCTGTTGCTGATGCCGGTGCTGGCCCTGATGCTGTTGCCTTTTCGTACCTATCCGCTGGGGTTTTTCCTGCTTGGCCTGGGCTGGGCATGCCTCAGCGCGCAGTGGGCGCTGGATGACCGGTTGGCCCCGCATCTGGATGGCCAGACCCGCTGGGTGGAAGGGCGTGTCAGCGGGTTACCGCAGCAGATGGGCGACGGTGTGCGCTTCGAACTGACCGACAGCCGGTCACGCAAGGACCTGCTTCCCAAGCGCATTCGCGTGTCCTGGCGCGGCGGCCCACCGGTTAAGAGCGGTGAGCGCTGGCGACTGGCGGTGACTCTCAAGCGTCCTTCCGGATTGCTCAATGCCGATGGCTTTGACTATGAAGCCTGGCTGCTGGCCCAGCGGATTGGCGCCACCGGCTCGGTCAAGGACGGCCAACTGCTGGCACCGGCACGACATGCCTGGCGCGACGGGATTCGCCAGCGGCTGCTGGCAGTGGATGCCCAGGGGCGAGAGGCGGGCCTGGCGGCGCTGGTGCTCGGCGATGGTTCCGGGTTGGCCGCCGAGGATTGGCGGGTCCTGCAAGCCACTGGCACCGTGCATTTACTGGTGATATCCGGGCAGCACATCGGCCTGCTGGCGGGGTTGATCTATGGCCTGGTCGCCGGTCTTGCGCGCTACGGGGGTTGGCCGAAACCTTTGCCGTGGCTGCCCTGGGCCTGCGGCCTGGCGTTTGCTGCAGCGCTGGGCTACGGCCTGCTGGCAGGTTTCGAGGTGCCGGTGCAACGGGCCTGTGTGATGGTGGGCCTGGTATTGCTGTGGCGTCTGCGGTTTCGTCACCTGGGAATCTGGTGGCCGCTGTTGCTGGCGCTGGACGCGGTGCTGATCCTCGAACCATTGGCCAGCCTGCAGCCGGGGTTCTGGCTGTCTTTTGCGGCTGTTGCGGTGCTGATTTTGGCGTTCAGTGGCCGATTGGGCCCCTGGCCCTTGTGGCAAGCCTGGACCCGCGCCCAATGGATGATTGCCATCGGCCTGTTTCCGCTGCTGCTGGTGCTCGGCCTGCCTATCAGCCTGAGCGGGCCGCTGGCCAACCTGGTTGCGGTGCCGTGGATCAGCCTGGTGGTGCTGCCCCTGGCCTTGCTGGGTACGGTGTTATTGCCGCTGCCTTATATAGGAGAGGGGTTGTTATGGCTGGCGGGCGGCACGCTGGACGGGCTGTTCAAGGCCTTGGCGCTGCTGGCGCAGTACTTGCCGGCCTGGATACCGGCGCAAGTGCCCATTGGCTATTGGCTGGTGAGCCTGCTGGGGGCGGTGCTGTTATTGCTGCCCAAGGGCGTCCCGTTTCGGCTGCTGGGTTGGCCGATGTTGCTGCTGGCGGTGTTTCCGCCGCGGGAGTCGATACCTCATGGGCTGGTCGAGGTGGTGCAACTGGACGTCGGCCAGGGGTTGGCGATCATCCTGCGTACCCGCAACCATGTACTGCTGTATGACGCCGGGCCGCGCTCCGGTGAGTTCGATCTTGGCGCGCGTGTCGTATTGCCTGCGTTGCGCAAGCTGGGTGTCGCAGAGCTGGACGTGATGCTGCTCAGTCATGCCGATGCCGATCATGCCGGCGGCGCGTTGGCCGTCGCCCAAGGGTTGCCGGTCAAGCGTGTGGTGGGCGGTGAGACGGCACGGCTGCCGGCCTCGCTCGGTACCCAGGCGTGTGTCAGCGGCGAGCAGTGGGAGTGGGACGGCGTGAGGTTCGAGCTATGGCAATGGCCTGATGCGACGGACGGTAACCAGATGTCCTGCGTGTTGCGGGTGCAGGCCAATGGCGAGCGCTTGTTGCTGACCGGGGATATTGACCATGACGCCGAGCGGGCATTGCTGGCCACTCCCATGGGCGCTCCTGTCGATTGGCTGCAAGCGCCGCACCACGGCAGCCGCAGCTCGTCGTCATGGGCCTTTCTACAGCGCCTGGCACCCAAGGCCGTGTTGATTTCCCGGGGGCGCAGCAATGGGTTTGGCCACCCGCATCCACAGGTGCTGGAGCGTTACCAGGCCGTGGGCAGCGTGATTTATGACAGTGCCGAGCAAGGCGCACTCCGCCTGCGACTGGGCACCTTCCAGCCGCCGCTGGCCGCGCGCAGCCAACGGCGTTTCTGGCGCGAGCGCCCGCCGCAAAACAGCGTTACCAAAGAGCGGCTCCTGCGACAGGATGCTCTGGGGCAGGCCAGCCCTTCCACCGGACCCTTATGGTAAAGTGGCGCACTTTTTCGAGGGGACATTCACTGTGTGGGAATTGGTCAAATCCGGCGGCTGGATGATGTTGCCGATCATTTTGAGTTCCATCGCCGCACTCGGCATCATCGCCGAACGCCTATGGACCCTGCGTGCCAGCCGTGTAACGCCTGACCACCTGCTGGGCCAGGTCTGGGGCTGGATCAAGAACAAGCAGCTCGACAAGACAAAGCTCAAGGAACTGCGCGCCAACTCGCCCCTGGGTGAAATCCTCGCCGCCGGCCTCGCCAACTCCAAGCACGGTCGCGAGATCATGAAGGAGTGCATCGAAGAGGCCGCCGCCCGGGTCATCCATGAGCTGGAGCGCTACATCAATGCCCTGGGCACCATCGCCGCCATGGCACCGTTGCTCGGCCTGCTCGGTACGGTGCTGGGCATGATCGATATTTTCAGCTCATTCATGGGGTCGGGCATGACCACCAACGCCGCAGTGCTGGCCGGTGGTATTTCCAAGGCCTTGATCACCACGGCGGCGGGCCTGATGGTCGGTATTCCTTCGGTGTTCTTCCACCGTTTCCTGCAACGGCGCATCGACGAACTGGTGGTGGGCATGGAGCAGGAAGCCATCAAGCTGGTGGAAGTGGTACAGGGCGACCGTGACGTGGACCTGGTTGAGGGCAACGCGTGAAATTTCGTCGCAAGCAACGGGAAAACGTCGATATCAACCTGGCGTCGTTGATCGACGTGGTGTTTATCCTGCTGCTGTTTTTTGTCGTCACCACCACCTTTACCCGGGAAACCCAGCTGCGCGTCGACCTGCCGGAAGCCGTCAGCGGTTCGCCGGCGGAAGACCAGCAGGCCAAGCAACTGGACATCGCCATCAGCGCCGATGGCGTGTTCTCGGTGAATAACCAGTTGCTGGAGAAAAACGACCTGGCCAGCCTGATGGAAGCACTGCAGAAGGAGTCCGGTGGCGACACTAACTTGCCACTGTCCATCAGCGCCGATGGCAACACCAAGCACCAGGCCGTGATCACGGCGATGGACGCTGCCGGCAAGCTCGGCTTCAGCCATTTGCGCATGACCACCGTCGAGGCGGCGAGCCAACCCTGATGGCCATGACTGATCGTTTGCTCAAGGCCTGGTACGAAGGCCATCCTGCACTTGCGTTATTGCAGCCGCTGGAATCCCTCTATCGCCGGGTGGTGCAGCGCAAGCGCGCACGGTTCCTGGCGGGCGAGGGCGAGATCTATCAGTCGCCGGTGCCGGTCGTGGTGGTAGGCAATATCACGGTGGGTGGCACCGGCAAGACGCCCATGATTCTCTGGCTGATCGACCATTGCCAGCGCAGTGGTTTGCGCGTCGGTGTGGTCAGCCGCGGTTATGGCGCCAAGCCGCCACAGTTTCCATGGCGCGTAGAGGCCGATCAAACCGCTGCGGTGGCGGGGGACGAACCCTTGCTGATCGTGCAGCGCAGCGGCGTGCCGCTGATGATCGACCCCGACCGCAGCCGCGCCGTGAAGGCGCTGTTGGCCAGCGAAACCCTCGACCTGATCCTCTCCGACGACGGCCTGCAACATTACCGCCTGGCCCGTGACCTGGAACTGGTGCTGATTGACGCCGCCCGCGGGCTGGGTAACCGTCGCTGCCTGCCGGCGGGGCCGTTGCGTGAGCCGGTCGAGCGTTTGCAGAGCGTCGATGCGCTGCTTTACAACGGCGCAGGTTCTGACCGTGACGACGGCTATGCCTTCCGTCTGTTGCCTGCCGCGCTGGTCAACCTGCATACCGGCGAGCGTAAACCCGTCGAACACTTCCCGGTGGGGCAGCAGGTACATGCGGTGGCCGGCATCGGCAACCCGCAACGTTTCTTCAACACCCTTGAAACGCTACACTGGCGCCCAATACCCCATGCTTTTGCCGACCACGCGCCGTACAGCGCCGAGGTCTTGAATTTCACACCGGCACTGCCGTTGGTCATGACTGAAAAGGACGCGGTGAAGTGCCGCGCCTTTGCCAGGCCCGACTGGTGGTACCTTGCGGTGGACGCGGCACCGTCACCGGCGTTTATCGCCTGGTTCGACACGCAGTTGATGCGCTTGCTGCCCGCTCGCCTTTTGCCTTAAAACGCTGCTCTCCAGGACATACTCATGGACACCAAACTGCTCGATATCCTCGCTTGCCCGATCTGCAAGGGGCCGCTCAAGCTCAGCGCCGACAAAACCGAGCTGATCAGCAAGGGCGCCGGCCTGGCGTACCCGATTCGTGATGGCATTCCGGTAATGCTCGAAAGCGAAGCCCGCACCCTGACCACCGACGAGCGCCTGGATAAATGACCACCGCCTTCACCGTTGTCATCCCGTCCCGCTACGCCTCCACCCGCCTGCCCGGCAAGCCGCTGCAACTGATCGGCAACAAGCCGATGATCCAGCTGGTGTGGGAACAGGCCTGCAAAAGCAGCGCCGAAAGGGTAGTGGTGGCCACCGACGATCCGCGCATCATCGAGGCCTGCAAAGGCTTTGGTGCCGAAGCGGTGCTGACCCGTGAAGACCACAATTCCGGTACCGACCGCCTGGCCGAAGTGGCCACCAAGCTGGGCCTGGCGGCGGACGCCATCGTGGTCAACGTGCAAGGCGACGAGCCGTTGATTCCGCCCAGCGTGATCGACCAGGTGGCGGCCAACCTGGCAGCCCATGGCGAAGCGCGCATGGCGACCCTGGCCGAGCCGATTGAAGACATCGAGACCCTGTTCAACCCCAACGTGGTGAAAGTGGTCAGCGACATCAATGGCCTGGCGCTGACCTTCAGTCGCTCCACCTTGCCGTGGGCGCGGGATGCGTTCGCCAAACAGCCTGACGTGCTGCCGGCTGGCGTGCCTTACCGTCGCCACATCGGCATCTACGCCTACCGCGCCGGTTTCCTGCACGACTTCGTGAGCTGGGGCCCGTGCTGGCTGGAAAATACCGAATCCCTGGAACAACTGCGTGCCCTGTGGCACGGCGTGCGCATTCATGTGGGCGATGCCCTGGAAGCGCCGCCGACGGGCGTCGACACCCCTGAAGACCTCGAGCGCGTCCGTCGCCTTCTGGGGGCCTGATGCAGGTTCTGTTCGTCTGCCTGGGCAACATCTGCCGTTCGCCCACGGCCGAAGGCGTTCTGCGCCACAAATTGCGCGAAGCCGGCCTGGCCGATCAGGTTGAAGTGGCCTCTGCCGGTACCGGTGATTGGCACGTCGGCAACCCACCGGACAAGCGCAGCCAGCGTGCAGCGCTGCAACGCGGCTACGACCTGTCGGCCCAGCGTGCACAACAGGTGTCGCGTGCCGACTTTTCCCGCTACGACCTGATCCTCGCCATGGACCAGAGCAACCTGCGCAACCTCAAGGCCATGCAGCCGGCTCAAGGCAAGGCGGACCTGGACCTGTTCCTGCGCCGCTACGACTCGGTGGTGGATGAAGTGCCGGACCCGTACTACGAAGGTGACCAGGGCTTTGAAACTGTCCTCGACCTGATCGAGCGCGCCTGTGACCTGTTGGTGATTGAATTGAAGGGCCGGTTATGACTTTGCAGGTACGGGCACAGGTTTCGCTCAAGCCGTTCAACAGCTTTGGTATCGACGTGCGTGCCCGGCTGTTTGCCGAGGCCCACAATGACGCCGACGTGCGTGAGGCCCTGGCCTGTGCCGCCGAGCAACAACTGCCGTTGCTGGTGATTGGCGGTGGCAGCAACTTGCTGTTGACCCAGGATATTGACGCACTGGTGCTGCGCATGGCCAGCCAGGGCATCCGGGTGTTGCACGACGATGGCGTGCAGGTCGTGGTTGAGGCCGAAGCGGGCGAAGCCTGGCATCCGTTTGTGCTGTGGACCCTGGCCCAGGGCTTTTCCGGCCTGGAAAACCTCAGCCTGATTCCCGGCACGGTCGGCGCCGCACCGATGCAGAACATCGGCGCCTACGGTGTAGAGATCAAGGATGTATTCAGCGGCCTGACCGCCCTTGATCGCCAGACCGGCGAACTGCGGGATTTCAGCCTGGCCGAGTGCAACTTTGCCTACCGCGACAGCCTGTTCAAGCACGAAGTGGGGCGCTGGCTGATCCTGCGGGTGCGTTTTGCCCTGAGCCGCGCCGTGCATCTGAAACTTGAATACGGGCCGGTGCGACAGCGCCTGACCGAGCAAGGCATCGCGCAGGCCACGCCCAGCGATGTCAGCCGCGCGATTTGCAGCATTCGTAGCGAGAAACTGCCCGACCCGGCGGTGCTCGGCAATGCGGGGAGTTTCTTCAAGAACCCGCTGGTGTCCCAGGCACTGGCTGCCGAGTTGCAGCGTCAATACCCGGACCTGGTGGCTTACCCCCAGGCCGACGGGCAGATGAAACTGGCCGCCGGCTGGCTGATCGACAAGGCCGGCTGGAAAGGCTTTCGCGATGGCGATGCCGGCGTGCATCGATTGCAGGCGCTGGTATTGGTGAACTACGGCGCGGCCAGCGGCCAGGACATTGCCGGGCTCGCGCTGCGTATCCAGCAGGACATCGAAAAGCGCTTCAAGGTGGTGCTGGAAATGGAGCCGAATCGCTATTGAACTAAGCTTGTTTTTTGACGCACCAAGCCCTGCATTGCAGGGCTTTTTTATTGCCGGTGAGTTAACTTAGCTGACTACCGATATTTTTGATCAACCCATAGATGCTGTTTATCAAAATCAGTTGCAAGGTTGGCGGGAGGCGAAAGCCTGATGGACAGTGTTGATCTGAATGTATTACGCAGCGTGCTGGAATGGCGCCTCGCCGGGCAGCGAGTGGTGCTGTACAGCGTGGTCCAGACCTGGGGCAGCGCCCCGCGTCCGCCGGGGGCCATGCTGGCCTTGCGCGGCGACGGCGTGGTAATTGGCTCGGTGTCTGGTGGCTGTATCGAGGACGACTTGATCGCCCGTTTGCAGGATGGTCGGTTGCCTGAAGACGGGCCGCCGGTGCAGCTTGTCACCTACGGCGTCACCCGGGACGAAGCGGCGCGTTTTGGTCTGCCGTGTGGCGGCACCTTGCGTCTGACCGAAGAGCGGGTGGGTGATCCAGGTTGGGTCGCTGAACTGCTGGCGCGCTGCGAAGCCCACGAGATTGTCGCCCGTGAGTTGGACCTGGCCACGGGGGAAGTGGTGTTGAGCGGTGCGAGCAAGACCGATGTGGTCAGCTTCGACGGCGAGCGTTTGCGGGCGATTTATGGCCCGCGCTGGCGCCTGCTGCTGATCGGCGCCGGCCAGCTGTCACGCTATGTGGCGGAAATGGCCCGACTGCTGGATTTCGAAGTGCTGATCTGCGACCCGCGCCAGGAGTTTGTCTACGGCTGGGAAGAACAGCACGGGCGCTTTGTGCCGGGCATGCCCGATGAAGCCGTGCTGAATATCCAGACCGATGAACGCACCGCTATTGTCGCGCTCACCCATGACCCGCGTCTGGATGACATGGCGTTGCTGACGGCCCTCAATTCCCGGGCGTTCTACATAGGCGCGCTGGGTTCGCGGGTCAACAGCCAGAAGCGCCGGGAAAACCTCGCGGCACTGGGGCTCAGTGCGGACGCCATTGCGCGGCTGCATGGGCCGATTGGCCTGCATATCGGCAGCCATACGCCGGCGGAAATCGCCTTGTCGTTGATGGCGGAAATCGTCGCCATCAAGAACGGGATCGATCTGCTGCAGAAAAAGCCGTTGCAGGCAGCGGTCAGTTGACGGGCATCGCCGTAATCATCCTGGCGGCGGGGCAGGGCAGTCGTTTTCGGGCCGAGGCGGGTGCCGATCAGGACAAGTTGCTGGCGCCCTGCGTGGGCCGGGATGGCATTACGCGGCCGGTGATCGAGCAGGTATTGGTGAATTTGCCGCCTGTGGCTACGAGACGTTGGCTGGTGACGTCACCGGATCGCACCGAAGTGATTCGGTTGGCTAAGGTGCACGGTTGCGAAGTATTGCTTTTGCGCTCGCCGGGCATGGGTGACAGCATCGCCGCAGCGGTGGCGGCCAGTGGGCCGTCGGCTGGTTGGCTGGTGGTGTTGGGGGATATGCCGTTTATCCTGCCGGCAAGTGTCGAGCAAGTGATGGCAGGCCTGGAGGAAGACGGTATCAGCGCCCCGGTGCATGCAGGTCAGTACGGGCACCCCGTGGGGTTTGGCCGTTCATTCGGCCCGGCCTTGATCGCGCTGACCGGAGACCGCGGGGCAAAACCGTTATTTGCCAATGCTTCGGTGCAGGAAGTCGTAGTCGATGATCCCGGTGTGTTGTGGGACGTCGATGTGCCGGCGTTGTTGAACTACCGCTAGCGGATAGCGCAGGCATAAAAAAGCCCCGCCTGATCACTCAGGCGGGGCTTTTTAGTGGCCGATGGAATCAGACGAGGGGTTTAGGCTCGTGCTCTTCTTCCAGGGCCTTAGGGTGGTGCTCTACCACTTCCTCAACGGAACGTACGTTCTCGTCGATGGCAGGGGCAGTGTGCTCAACCACGGCTTCGGTGACCGGAGCAGGGGTTGCTTGGGCAACTTCAGCGACGGCTGGAGCAGCTTCGGCAGCGGCCTTGGCAGCAGCGGCAGCCGCTTCAGCTTCCTTGCGACGACGACGCACTTCGCGTGGGTCGTTCGGCGCACGGCCATTTTCGGTCAGGGCGCTGGCCGGAGCGGCTTCAACCACCGGGGCTGCCACTTCGGCAACCACTGGCGCTTCAACCACTGGCGCAGGCTCGGCAACAACGGCAACAGGTTCAGCAGCGACCACCACTTCAGCGACTGGCGCTGGAGCTTCTTCGACCACTGGCGCAGGCGCTGGAGCTTCGACCGCTTCAACCACCGGGGCAGGTTCGGCAGTCCACTGGAAGGCGGTCTGTTCTTCGCGAACTTCACGCACTTCAGGGGTTGGCTCGGCAACCGGTGCTTCAACGGCGGCTTCAACCACGGGCTGTTGTTCAACAACAGCGGCAGGCTCGGCAACCACTTCAGCTTCAGGCTTAGACTCGCGGACTTCGCGAACTTCACGAACGTGACGAGCCGGCGCTACTTCCACTTCCGGAACAACCGGGGCTTCGACCGGGGTCGTTGCTTCAACCACTGGCGCTTCGACGGCTGGCGTCTCTACAACAGTGTTTCCCTGGATGGCAGCGGTGGCTGCTTCAGCTTGCTCGTTGGCCTGGGCTTCAGCAGGTGCGCTGATGACCGAGCTGGCGACAGCAGCGGTAACGGCCAGGCCGGCAGCCAGTTCGGCGCCAGTCGGTTCGCCGGTAGCGGCTGCGTTGGCTTCGCCGGTCTCTTCCGAGCCTTCGATTTCGTTGCCGTTGGCATCACGTTGACGCTCACGACGGTTGCTGCGACGACGCTGGCCACGGGAGCGGCGGCGTGGACGATCGCCTTCGGCGTTGTCCTGGCCGTCTTCCTGTTGCTGGTCTTCGTTGGACAGCAGCTCTTCTTCTTCACCGGCGGGAGCCGCTTGCTCGGCACGTGGTTGACGCTCTTCACGAGGAGGGCGTGGCGCACGTTCTTCACGCGGCTGACGAGCTGGACGCTCTTCAGCAGTGGCAGCGGTGGCAGCAGCAGCGGCTACGGCTGGAGCGGCATCCAACGGCTCGCGCAGTTCACGCACGCGTTCTTCACGCTCGCCACGTGGCTTGCGGTCTTCACGTGGAGCACGTGGAGCACGCGGTGCACGTTCTTCGCGTGGTGCACGCTCTTCACGGGCTACGGTTGGTGTTTCTTCACGGGCTTCGCGCGGTTGGCGCTCTTCACGTGGGGCGCGTTCTTCGCGGGGTGCACGTTCTTCACGAGGCTTGCGCTCTTCGTCACGGCGACCGTTGCGATTGCGGCTCTGCTGGCGACCGTTGCGACGCTCTTCATTGCGTGCAGGACGTTCAGTCACAGGCTTCTCGACCACAACTGGAGCCACTGGCTCTTCCTTGGTGGCGAACAGGCTGACCAGCGACTTCACCAGACCCTTGAACAGGCTTGGCTCAGGCAGGGCAGCTGGTGCGGCAACCGGCGCAGCTGCCTCGACCGGAACCGGTGCGTTGGCACGGGCTGGCGCGGTCTTGACGGCGGCTTCCTGGCGAACCAGGGTGCGGGTCGCAGCGGCTGGCTGGACTTCTTCCACTTCGGCAGCGGCAGCAGCGATTTCGTAGCTGGACTGGTTGACGTGGGCTTCCGGGCTGTCATCACGCAGGCGCTGCACTTCGAAGTGCGGCGTCTCGAGGTGATCGTTCGGCAGGATGACGATACGGGCACGGGTGCGCAGTTCGATCTTGGTGATCGAGTTGCGTTTTTCGTTGAGCAGGAACGCAGCGACCGGGATCGGCACCTGGGCGCGCACTTCGGCAGTGCGGTCTTTCAGGGCTTCTTCTTCGATCAGGCGCAGGATCGCCAGCGACAGCGATTCAACGTCACGGATGATGCCGGTGCCGTTGCAACGCGGGCAGACGATGCCGCTGCTTTCACCCAGGGATGGACGCAGGCGCTGACGGGACATTTCCAGCAGGCCGAAGCGCGAGATGCGGCCGACCTGTACGCGGGCACGGTCAGCTTCCAGGCATTCGCGGACTTTCTCTTCCACGGCGCGCTGGTTCTTGGCCGGGGTCATGTCGATGAAGTCGATCACGATCAGGCCGCCGATGTCACGCAGGCGCAGCTGGCGGGCGATTTCTTCAGCCGCTTCCAGGTTGGTCTGCAGGGCGGTTTCTTCGATGTCGCTACCCTTGGTGGCACGCGCCGAGTTGATGTCGATGGACACCAGGGCTTCGGTCGGGTCGATCACGATGGAGCCGCCGGAAGGCAGTTCGACGACGCGCTGGAAAGCGGTTTCGATCTGGCTTTCGATCTGGAAACGGTTGAACAGCGGAACGCTGTCTTCGTACAGCTTGATCTTGCTGGCGTACTGCGGCATCACCTGGCGGATGAAGGTCAGGGCTTCGTCCTGGGCTTCGACGCTGTCGATCAGCACTTCGCCGATGTCCTGGCGCAGGTAATCACGGATGGCGCGGATGATCACGTTGCTTTCCTGGTAGATCAGGAACGGCGCGGAACGATCCAGGGACGCTTCCTTGATAGCGGTCCACAGCTGCAGCAGGTAGTCGAGGTCCCACTGCATTTCTTCGCTGCTGCGGCCCAGGCCGGCAGTGCGCACGATCAGGCCCATGTCGGCCGGAGCGATCAAGCCGTTCAGCGCTTCACGCAGTTCGTTGCGCTCTTCGCCTTCGATGCGACGGGAGATACCGCCGGCACGCGGGTTGTTCGGCATCAGGACCAGATAGCGGCCAGCCAGGCTGATGAAGGTGGTCAGGGCGGCGCCCTTGTTGCCACGTTCTTCTTTTTCTACCTGAACGATGACTTCCTGGCCTTCGCTCAGGACGTCCTTGATGTTCACGCGGCCTTCAGGGGATTTCTTGAAGTATTCGCGGGAGATTTCTTTGAGGGGCAGGAAGCCATGGCGCTCGGAGCCGAAATCGACAAAGGCAGCCTCAAGGCTTGGTTCGATGCGAGTAATCCGGCCTTTATAGATGTTGGCCTTCTTTTGCTCGCGTGCACCGGACTCGATGTCCAGGTCGTAGAGGCGTTGGCCGTCTACCAGTGCAACACGCAACTCTTCGGGTTGAGTTGCGTTAATCAGCATTCTTTTCATGTTGTACCGTCGGTTTCCGGGCTGCCGGAAACGGCGTTCGGCACACACGACTTCTCACGGTCGGTGTCAGGTGCGTCAAGAGTGGTTGGCCACTCCAGTGTCCAGCAATACCCGCCAAAATGGGCGGTATCGCGACGTACGCTTCCTGCTTGCTGTGGTGACTTAAGCACTCAGTCAGGAGGAGGAATCAACCGGCGACTGTGGACGAGATGAAGCGTCTAAATATAAGCCTAGTGCTACACAGTCCGACGGTTGTGCATCTCCACCCTACACGTATCCCTGATAATTCGGGTGCTGCCGCGCGCAGAATCCGCAGCGGGTTGGCATTTACCGTGTTCTCCAATGGGGAGTCCACGCTCATGGCTAAACAAGACCGGGTGTGGGCGATTGTGCTCTCACTCAGCTCGTAACAGGCGTTGTTTCCGAAGCATTCGCCGTGGTCTGGCTCCAGACTGACTGCACTTTGTGAACTGGCCGTAAATATCGGCGCAAAAGGCGAGTAATCACTCTGCTTTTTGCACTCGCTTCAGGCCTCATGTCACCTGCGCTTGTTACAATCTCGAGCCTTCCAGGGTGGCGAAAGCCCCGTAGGACGGCCTCGCGTCCTGATGAATTGCGATGGTCAGGGCCGGCAGTTTGCCGCTAGTCCTCTGTCCAGGCCGCTTTTGGCGGCGTTCGCGACTATAGCAGCAATGATTAAGTGCTTCAATTCCATAAAAAATTGTTATCATCGCCGCCATGACGACTACCGCCCCCCAGACCCCCAGCGTCCAGCTGCTCGAGGTCTCGCCGGAATATGCCGGCCAACGCATCGACAACTTTCTTCTTGCCAGGCTCAAAGGCGTGCCCAAGACCTTGATTTACCGCATTTTGCGTAAAGGCGAAGTGCGCGTGAACAAGGGCCGGATCAAGCCCGAGTACAAGCTGCAGGCGGGCGACATCGTCCGCGTGCCGCCGGTGCGGGTGCCTGAGCGTGACGAACCGGTCCCACTGGCCCAGGGCCTGTTGCAGCGCCTTGAAGCGTCGATTGTCTTCGAAGACAAGGCACTGATCGTGATCAACAAGCCGTGTGGCATCGCGGTCCACGGTGGCAGCGGCCTCAACTACGGGGTGATCGAAGCCTTTCGTCAGTTGCGCCCGGATGCCAAGGAGCTGGAGCTGGTCCACCGTCTGGACCGTGACACCTCCGGCCTGTTGATGATCGCCAAGAAACGCAGCATGTTGCGCCACCTGCATGCCGCCCTGCGCGGTGATGGCGTGGACAAGCGCTACATGGCGCTGGTGCGTGGCAACTGGGCCACCTCGATCAAGAGCGTGCGCGCGCCGTTGCAGAAGAGCAACCTGCGTTCCGGCGAGCGCATGGTCGAGGTGGACGAGGAGGGCAAGGAGGCGCTGACCCTGTTCAAGGTGCTGCGCCGCTTTGGTGACTTTGCCACCATGGTCGAGGCCAAGCCGGTCACTGGCCGTACCCACCAGATTCGTGTGCACACCCTGCATGCGGGGCACTGCATTGCCGGCGATACCAAATACGGCGATGAAGATTTCTCCAAGGAAATCCGCGACCTGGGTGGCAAACGCCTGTTCCTGCACGCCTACATGCTGACCGTGCCGCTGCCCGATGGTGGCGAATTGAAGCTGCAAGCGCCTGTCGATGAAATGTGGGCCAAGACCGTGGAGCGCCTGAGTGTCGCACCCTGACTACAAGCTGTTGATCTTTGACTGGGATGGCACGTTGTGTAATTCCATTGGTCGGATTGTCGAGTCGATGCACGCTGCGTCGACCCGTTCCGGTTATGCGCTGTGCGACGAACTGGCGGTCAAGGGCATTATTGGCCTGGGCCTGCCGGAAGCGATCCGCACCCTGTACCCGGAGATTGGTGATGACGAGCTGATAGCGTTTCGTCAGCACTACGCCGATCACTACATGGCGCTCGACGCCCAGCCTTCGCCGCTATTTGAAGGCGTGGCGCAGGCCATGGAAGCATTTCGCGCCGACGGTTATCACCTTGCGGTCGCGACCGGCAAGGCCCGTCGCGGCCTGGACCGGGTGCTCAAGGCTCATGGCTGGGAAGATTATTTCGACGCCACCCGTGCGGCGGACGAAACTGCCAGCAAGCCCCACCCTCTGATGCTCGAGCAGATCCTCGCTCAATGTGGCGTGTCGCCTCGGCAGGCGTTGATGGTGGGTGATGCGTCGTTCGACCTGATGATGGCGCGTAATGCTGGCATGGACTCCGTGGCGGTCAGCTACGGCGCCCAATCTGCCCAGGCGTTGCAGGCCTACGAGCCGCGCCTGACAATTGACCGTTTTTCTGAGTTGCGGGCCTGGCTCAGCCGGGCCCATTAAGTCTTCGCTGGGGTAGATGGCATGACCGATGAGTGGAAAGCGCCTGAGAAGGCCAATGCCGATAACAATGGCGATGACAGAAGCTGGAAGTTGCTGGAGAAGACGCTGCTGGCCAGTGTCCAGGAGCAGCGTCGCTCCCGGCGTTGGGGGATCTTTTTCAAGCTTCTGACCTTTATTTATCTGTTGGGCATGCTGGTGCTGTTCAGTCCGCTGATGGACATGGAGAAGAGCGCCACCCGAAGCGGTCATTACACGGCGTTGATCGAAGTGCGCGGAGTGATTGCCGACAAGGAGTCTGCCAGTGCAGACAACATCGTCAGCAGCCTGCGGGCGGCCTTCGAGGACTCCAAGGTCAAGGCTGTGATCCTGCGCATCAACAGCCCGGGCGGCAGTCCGGTGCAATCGGGTTACGTGTACGACGAGATTCGTCGCCTGCGCGCCTTGCACCCGGACATCAAGCTGTATGCAGTGATTTCCGACCTGGGTGCCTCGGGTGCCTATTACATCGCCAGTGCCGCCGACCAGATCTACGCCGACAAGGCCAGTCTGGTGGGTTCGATTGGTGTGACGGCGGCCGGTTATGGCTTTGTCGGCACCATGGAGAAGCTCGGGGTTGAGCGTCGTACCTACACGTCGGGTGAGCACAAGTCGTTCCTGGACCCGTTCCAGCCGCAAAAGGCGGATGAAACCCAGTTCTGGCAGGGTGTGCTGGATACCACTCATCGGCAGTTCATTGCCAGTGTGAAGCAGGGGCGCGGTGACCGGCTCAAGGATAAGGAGCATCCGGAGCTGTTCTCCGGTCTGGTCTGGTCTGGCGAGCAAGCGCTGCCATTGGGCTTGATCGATGGCCTGGGCAGTGCCAGTTCGGTGGCGCGGGACGTGATTGGCGAGAAAGAACTGGTGGACTTCACTGTCCAGGAATCGCCGTTTGACCGGTTCTCCAAGAAGCTGGGTGCCAGCGTGGCTGAGAAGCTGGCGCTATACATGGGCTTCCAGGGTCCGACCCTGCGCTGAGAGCTTGAGCGCGACATGGCTCGAAATGTGGGAGCTGGCTTGCCTGCGATAGCATCACCTCGGTGCAACTGATGTACCGAGGTGTCTGCATCGCAGGCAAGCCAGCTCCCACATCTGTTTGTGGTGTCCTTAGGGGATTTGCACGCCCTCGGCCAGCAACATGTCCACCAGTCGGATCAGCGGCAGTCCGACCAGGCTGGTGGCGTCTGGCCCTTCGGTGCTTTGAAACAGGCTCACCCCCAGGCCTTCGGCCTTGAAGCTGCCAGCGCAGTCGTAGGGTTGCTCGATGCGCAGGTAGCGTTCGATGCGTGCGGCGTCCAGCGTGCGCATGTGTACGGTGAAGGGGATGCAGTCGACCTGGCAATGGCCGGTGGCGCTGTTCAGTACAGCCAGGCCGGTGAGGAAGCTGACGCGCTTGCCGCTGGCCGCCAGCAGTTGCTCACGGGCTTTCTCGAAGGTGTGGGGCTTGCCGATGATCTGGCCGTCGAGCGCGGCGACCTGGTCCGAGCCGATGATCAGGTGGCCCGGATGGCTGTCAGCCAGTGCGCGGGCCTTTTCCTCGGCCAGGCGCTTGACCAGTTCCACGGCAGACTCGTCCGGGCGGTGGCTTTCGTCGATATCCGGCGAACTGCAGATGAACGGCAGGTGCAGGCGGTTCAACAATTCCCGGCGATAAACCGAGCTGGAAGCGAGTAATAAAGGCAGCATGGGCGTCTCCTCAAGGCAGTCGCGGATTCTAGCGGGGAGGCCCGGTGACGGACAGGGCTGAATTTCCTTTGACATGGCCGGGTGCATCCCTATAATGCTGCGCCTATGTTGAATGACCCGATTCCACCTCACGTTGACCCGCGCAAATTGGCTGATCGTGGCACCACCCTTCAAGGTGAGCTGCTCCTGGCCGATTTGGAGAGACTCTGCGACCCGCTTTCCGACACTGTCGGTACGGTGCAGGCTAAATTCGTTTTTGAACGAGATGAACGTAAGTCTGTGGTAATCCACAGCTTTATCGACACCGAAGTCAAAATGGTTTGCCAGCGTTGTCTTGAGCTGGTCACCCTGCCGATCCACAGCGAATGCAGTTATGCTGTGGTGAAAGAGGGTGCGAATACCCAGTCGTTGCCGAAAGGTTATGACGTGCTGGAACTGGGCGAAGATCCTTTGGATCTGCAGTCACTGATCGAGGAGGAGCTTTTGCTCGCCTTGCCCATTGTGCCTGCTCATCATCCGGAAGAATGCCAGCAGCCGGCGGGTCTCGATGAGCCCGAACCGAGCGAGGACGAGGTAACGCGGTCCAACCCGTTCAGTGTATTGGCGCAGTTAAAGCGTGACCCAAACGTTTAGGAGTTAATCAATTATGGCTGTTCAGCAGAACAAAAAATCCCGCTCTGCCCGTGACATGCGTCGTTCGCACGACGCCCTGACGGCAAGCACTCTGTCTGTAGAAAAAACCACCGGTGAAGTTCACCTGCGTCACCACGTATCGCCAGAAGGCGTATACCGTGGCCGTAAAGTGATCGACAAGGGCGCTGACGAGTAATCACTTGTCTGCTCAAGTCATCGCGATTGACGCAATGGGCGGGGACTTCGGTCCCCGCAGCATTGTTCAGGCCTGCATTGCTTGCCTGTCTGCCACGCCCTCGCTGCACCTGACCCTCGTCGGTCAACCCTCCTTACTTGAAGAACTGATTGCCAGCCATCCGGCGGTGGATCGCGCGCGCCTGACTATTACACCGGCCAGCGAAACCATCACCATGGATGAAAAGCCTGCGCAGGCCTTGCGCGGCAAGCCTGATTCTTCGATGCGGGTGGCGCTTGAGCTGGTACGCGACGGTAAGGCCCAGGCCTGTGTCAGTGCCGGCAATACCGGGGCGTTGATGGCGTTGTCCCGGCATGTGCTGAAAACCCTGCCGGGCATTGACCGGCCGGCGATGGTTGCGGCTATTCCGACCCAGCAGGGCTATTGCCAGTTGCTGGACCTGGGGGCGAACGTCGATTGCAGTGCCGAGCATCTGCTGCACTTTGCCCTGATGGGCTCGGTGGCGGCCGAAGCGCTGGGCGTGGCCCGGCCTCGGGTGGCGCTGCTGAATATCGGCACCGAAGACATCAAGGGCAACCAGCAGGTCAAGCTGGCGGCGACGCTGTTGCAAAGCGCGCGAGGCTTGAACTACATCGGCTTTGTCGAGGGTGACGGTCTGTACCGCGGCGAAGCCGACGTGGTGGTGTGCGACGGTTTTGTCGGCAATATCCTGCTCAAGTCCAGCGAGGGCCTGGCGACGATGATTGCTGCGCGCATTGAGGCCTTGTTCAAGCGCAACCTGGCGTCACGCCTGGTGGGCGCCCTGGCGCTGCCCTTGATGCGGCGCTTGCAGGCTGACCTGGCTCCGGCGCGGCACAATGGTGCGAGTTTCCTGGGGTTGCAGGGCATCGTGGTGAAAAGTCATGGTTCGGCGGGGGTGCAGGGTTTTCAAAGTGCCATCCAGCGCGCCTTGATCGAGATCCAGGAAAACCTGCCGCAACGCTTGCACGGCCGCCTTGAGGATCTGTTGCCTTAGGCGAATCGGGCCGGAAATGCTTAAATGTGACCGGCCAGTTCAATTGACCATCCAATCTGTCAGTTTCTTGCGCTCCCACGTGTGGGGCGCCAATTTCCGACGACCAGATCATTAGGGGCTTGTTACATGTCTACATCCCTCGCATTCGTCTTTCCAGGGCAGGGTTCGCAGTCCCTCGGCATGTTGGCCGAGCTGGGCGCGGAACATCAGTTGGTCCTGGACACTTTCAAGGAAGCCTCCGATGCCTTGGGTTACGACCTGTGGGCACTGACCCAGCAAGGGCCGGAAGAGCTGCTCAATCAAACCGACAAGACCCAACCCGCCATCCTCACCGCCTCCATCGCCCTGTGGCGCCTGTGGCTGGCTGAAGGCGGCGCACGTCCGGCCTACGTTGCCGGTCATAGCCTGGGCGAATACAGCGCCCTGGTAGCTGCTGGCAGCCTGACCCTCGGTGAAGCGGTCAAGCTGGTGGAGCGTCGTGGCCAGTTGATGCAGGAAGCGGTTCCTGCCGGGCAGGGCGGCATGGCTGCCATTCTCGGCCTGGAAGATGCTGACGTGATTGCCGCCTGCGCCGAAGCGGCCCAGGGCGAAGTGGTCAGCGCCGTGAATTTCAACTCCCCTGGCCAGGTGGTGATCGCCGGCGCCAAGGCGGCGGTAGAGCGCGCCATCGAAAGCTGCAAGGCCCGTGGCACCAAGCGTGCGTTGCCGTTGCCGGTCAGCGTGCCGTCCCACTGCGAACTGATGCGCCCGGCTGCCGAGCGTTTCGCCGAGTCGATCGCTGCGATCAACTGGCAGGCGCCGCAGATTCCGTTGGTGCAGAACGTCAGTGCCGCCGTGGCCTCTGACCTGGAAACCCTCAAGCGCGATCTGCTGGAACAGCTGTACAAGCCGGTTCGCTGGGTTGAGTCGGTGCAGACCCTGGCCGCCAACGGCGCCACCCAATTGGTAGAGTGCGGCCCGGGCAAAGTCCTCGCCGGCTTGAACAAGCGTTGCGCCGAAGGCGTGTCGACTTCCAACCTCAATACCCCGGATGCCTTCGCTGCCGCTCGCGCAGCCCTGGCCTGACGTTAATTTCCGAACCTAGGAGAAGCCTGCATGAGTCTGCAAGGTAAAGTTGCACTGGTCACCGGCGCAAGCCGTGGCATTGGCCAGGCGATCGCCCTGGAGCTGGGCCGTCTGGGCGCTGTGGTCATCGGTACCGCAACCTCCGCCGCCGGCGCTGAACGTATTGCCGCGACGCTGAAGGAAAACGGCGTCCAGGGCACCGGTCTTGAGCTTAACGTGACCAGCGATGAGTCCGTGGCGGCCGTATTGGCTGAAATCACGGCGCAATTCGGTGCACCGGCTATTCTGGTGAACAATGCCGGTATTACCCGCGATAACCTGATGATGCGTATGAAAGACGACGAGTGGCATGACGTCGTTGATACCAACCTGAACAGTCTGTTTCGCCTGTCCAAGGGTGTTTTGCGCGGTATGACCAAGGCTCGTTGGGGTCGAATTATCAATATTGGCTCTGTTGTGGGTGCCATGGGCAACGCAGGCCAAGTAAACTACGCAGCCGCCAAGGCCGGTCTGGAAGGTTTCAGCCGTGCATTGGCGCGTGAAGTAGGCTCGCGGTCGATTACGGTCAACTCGGTGGCCCCAGGGTTCATCGACACCGATATGACCCGCGAATTGCCTGAAGCGCAGCGTGAAGCGTTGCTGACGCAGATTCCGCTGGGCCGTCTAGGCCAGGCTCAAGAGATCGCGAATGTGGTCGCTTTCCTGGCATCCGACGGTGCGGCATACGTGACTGGGGCTACAATCCCGGTGAACGGCGGGATGTACATGAGTTAAATTGTGACGGATCGCTTCAAAAAAATGTCATACGAGCTGTCTAAAATCCGTTATAAAGCTGCAATCTATTTATAGGCAGATGGCCAATAGGGTACGAGGGTGAAGCTTTCAGTTGAAAAGCTGAAAAGTCTTTCTATACACTTACCCACTGGCCAGCTGCCTGAATTTGTCCATTAGGAGTGAAAACAAGGTATGAGCACCATCGAAGAGCGCGTCAAGAAAATCGTTGCCGAGCAACTGGGCGTTAAAGAAGAAGAAGTGACCAACAGCGCTTCCTTCGTTGAAGACCTGGGTGCCGACTCCCTTGACACCGTTGAGCTGGTGATGGCTCTGGAAGAGGAATTCGAGACCGAAATCCCGGACGAAGAAGCTGAAAAAATCACTACCGTTCAAGCTGCTATCGACTACGTTACTAGCCACCAGGCGTAATAGTTTGTAATCGTCGCTTGCTGTGATGGAAAAACCGCACTGCCCTATGGCGTGCGGTTTTTTCCTTTAAGCCTGATGCAAAGTGTCGTCATTAGAAAAAGGAGAGTGCTGTGTCGCGTAGACGCGTCGTAGTCACCGGTATGGGTATGTTGTCGCCACTGGGTACGGATGTGCCGAGCAGTTGGCAGGGCATTCTGGCTGGCCGCAGTGGTATTGGTCTGATCGAACACACGGACCTTTCTGCCTATTCCACCCGTTTTGGCGGCTCGGTAAAGGACTTCAATGTCGAGGAATATCTCTCGGTCAAAGAGTCCCGCAAACTCGACCTGTTCATTCAATACGGCCTGGCAGCCGGTTTTCAGGCGGTGCGTAATGCCGGCCTGGAAGTCACCGACGCCAACCGTGAGCGCATCGGCGTGGCCATGGGTTCGGGTATTGGCGGTCTGACCAATATCGAAGAAACCAGCCGCACCCTGCATGAGTCCGGCCCTCGCAGAATTTCACCGTTCTTCGTGCCTGGCTCGATCATCAACATGATTTCCGGTTTCCTGTCCATCCACTTGGGTGCCCAGGGGCCTAACTACGCCATTTCCACGGCGTGCACCACGGGCACTCACTGCATCGGCATGGCGGCGCGCAATATCGCCTATGACGAGGCCGACGTGATGATCGCTGGCGGTGCCGAGATGGCCGCCTGCGGTTTGGGCATGGGCGGCTTCGGCGCGTCCCGTGCGTTGTCGACCCGCAATGACGAGCCGACCCGTGCCAGCCGTCCGTGGGACAAGGGCCGTGACGGTTTTGTTCTGGCCGACGGTGCCGGTGCGCTGGTACTCGAAGAGCTGGAGCACGCGAAGGCCCGTGGCGCAACCATCTACGCCGAGCTGATTGGTTTCGGCATGAGCGGTGATGCGTACCACATGACCTCGCCTCCGTCGGATGGCGCGGGTGCTGCACGCTGCATCACCAATGCGTTGCGTGATGCCAAGGTCAACGTTGACCAGGTGCAGTACATCAATGCCCATGGCACTTCGACCCCGACCGGCGACCTGGCGGAAGCCGAGGCCATCAAGTCGGTATTCGGCGAGCATGCCTACAAGCTGGCGGTCAGTTCCACCAAGTCCATGACCGGTCACCTGTTGGGTGCGGCGGGCGCGGTCGAGGCAATCTTCAGCGTGCTGGCCATCAAGGATCAGGTCGCTCCGCCGACCATCAACCTCGATGAACCGGATGAGGGCTGCGACCTGAACTTCGTGCCTCACGAGCCGCAGAAGATGCCGATCGACGTGGTGCTGTCCAACTCGTTCGGTTTTGGTGGTACCAACGGTTCCCTGGTGTTCCGCCGGTTCGCCGAGTGATGGAGAGCTGGGTCGACGGTCAGCCGGCGGGCGCAGTGCCCCTGAAAGACCGTGGCCTGGCATACGGTGATGGGCTGTTCGAGACCATTGCCGTCAAGGCCGGGCAGCCCGTGCTGCTTGACCGCCACCTGCAGCGCCTTGAAGAAGGTTGCAGGCGGCTGGCGATTGTTGCGGATCAACCCCTGATCCGCAGCGAATTGCTGGCCTACGCCGCCGCCCTCGGTGACGGTGTACTCAAGTTGATCCTGACCCGTGGCGACAGCCAGCGCGGTTATGGCATCAGTGCTGGCGCTCCGGCGCGGCGCATTCTGCAAGGCAGTCCACCTGCCACTTATCCCCCGGAACATGCAGCGTCAGGCATCCGCCTGTTTGCGTGTACCACGCGTTTGTCCGAGCAACCGTTGCTCGCCGGCCTCAAGCATCTCAATCGCCTGGAACAGGTATTCGCCCGCGCCGAGTGGCAGGATGCCGATCACGCCGAAGGTTTGATGCTGGATATGTCCGGTCGAGTCATCGAAGGCGTGTTCAGCAACCTGTTCCTGGTGTGTGACGGCGTGTTGCTGACCGCTGATCTGAAACGCTGCGGCGTCGCCGGCGTCATGCGGGCCGAGGTGTTGGCCCAGGCGCAGGCGTTGGGCATCCCGACAAGCGTGGCCGATATCAGCTTTGAGCAGCTGCAACAGGCCGATGAAGTCTTGGTGTGCAACAGCGTATATGGCATTTGGCCGGTGCGCGGATGTGCTGCGATGAGCTGGCCGGTTGGGCCGCTCACCCGTAAACTGCAGGGCATTGTTCGCGCACTATTGGATATTTGATTTGAGACGTAAATTTGTATTGTTGCTGGAGATCGGTCTGGTCCTGGCGGGTTTGCTGCTGGGCGCTTCGGCCTGGAAGCTGAACTCGGCCCTTGAACAGCCCTTGAATCTGACCCAGGAGCAATTGCTGGACGTACCGGCTGGCGCGACGCCCACCGGCACCTTCAATCGCCTGGAAAATGACGGCGTGCTCAAGGATGCGTTCTGGTTGCGTCTCTACTGGCGCTTCAACCTCGACGGCCAGCCGCTGCACAGCGGCGAATACCGCATGACCCCGGGCCTCACCGCCGAGGGCCTGATCGGCCTGTGGCAGCGTGGCGAAGTGGTGCAGTACAGCATTACGCTGGTGGAAGGCTGGAACTTCCGCCAGGTGCGCGCGGCCCTGGCCAAGCATGAAAAGATCGAGCAGACCCTGTCCGGCCTGAGTGACAGCGAGGTGATGGAAAAACTCGGTCACCCGGGCGTATTTCCTGAAGGGCGCTTCTTCCCGGACACCTACCGCTTCGTGCGTGGCATGAGCGACGTTGAACTACTGAAAAAATCCTACAACCGTCTGGACGATGTCCTCGCCCAGGAGTGGAGCAAGCGTGCGGCCGATGCGCCGTACACCGACCCCTATCAAGCGCTGATCATGGCCTCGCTGGTGGAGAAAGAAACCGGCGTGCCGGAAGAGCGCGGCCAGATCGCCGGGGTATTCGTGCGGCGCATGCAGATCGGCATGCTGCTGCAAACCGACCCGACGGTGATCTACGGCCTCGGCGAGCGCTACACCGGCAAGTTGACCCGCGCGCACCTCAAGGAAGCCACGCCCTACAACACCTACGTGATCGCCGGCCTGCCGCCGACGCCGATCGCCATGGTCGGGCGGGAGGCGATTCATGCTGCGCTGAACCCGGTGGCGGGCAGCAGCCTGTATTTCGTTGCCCGCGGCGATGGCAGCCATATTTTCTCGGATAACCTGGATGCGCATAACGCAGCAGTGCGTGAGTTCCAGATGAAGCGTCGCGCCGATTACCGTTCCAGCCCGGCGCCGGCGGCAAAGCCTGCGGACGCGCCGGTGGATACGCCCGCCGAGCCGGCTCCGGCACCCGACGACGCCGCGCCGCAAAGCCCGCAATGACTCTGACTAAGGACTGCCTGTGACTGGCTTGTTTATTACCCTGGAAGGCCCGGAAGGCGCCGGCAAGAGCACCAACCGTGAATACCTGGCCGAGCGCCTGCGCGCCGAAGGTATCGAGGTGCTGCTGACCCGTGAGCCTGGCGGCACGCCACTGGCCGAGCGTATCCGTGAAGTGCTGCTGACCCCGGGCGACGAACAGATGAACCCCGACACCGAGCTGTTGCTGGTGTTCGCCGCCCGCGCCCAGCACCTGGCCGAAGTCATTCGCCCGGCACTGGCCCGAGGCGCCGTGGTGATTTGTGACCGGTTTACCGATTCCACCTATGCCTATCAGGGCGGCGGCCGTGGCTTGTCCCTTGAGCGCATTGCGACGCTGGAAACCTTCGTCCAGGGCGATTTGCGGCCCGACCTGACCCTGGTGTTCGATCTCCCGGTGGAAGTCGGCATGGCCCGTGCCACCGCCCGGGGTCGCCTCGATCGTTTCGAACTGGAAACCCGAGTCTTTTTTGAAGCTGTGCGCGGCGCGTTTCTCAAGCGCGCCGAAGCCGACCCCGCTCGTTACTACCTGTTGGACGCCGCACAACCGTTGACTCAGGTTCAGCAATGCATTGACGCCCTGTTGCCGAAGCTTGTGGAGCGTGTCCGTGGCTGAAGCCTATCCATGGCAGGACAGCCTCTGGCAGCAACTGGCGGGCCGTGCCCAGCACGCCCACGCCTACCTGCTCCACGGCCCGGTGGGCATCGGCAAGCGCGCCCTGGCCGAGCGGCTGATGGCCAGCTTGTTGTGCCAGCGGCCCAACGGCCTGGAAGCCTGCGGCGAATGTAAATCCTGCATGCTGCTCAAGGCCGGCAGCCACCCGGACAACTATCTGCTGGAACCGGAAGAGGCCGACAAGGCGATCAAGGTCGACCAGGTGCGTGATCTGGTCAGCTTCGTGGTGCAGACCGCGCAGATGGGCGGGCGCAAGGTGGTGCTGATCGAACCGGTGGAGTCGATGAACATCAACGCCGCCAACGCCTTGCTCAAGAGCCTGGAAGAACCGTCCGGCGATACCGTGCTGCTGCTGGTCAGCCACCAGTCCAGCCGCCTGCTGCCGACCATTCGCAGCCGCTGCGTGCAGCAGGCCTGCCCGTTGCCGAGCGAAGCCATGAGCTTGCAGTGGCTGGCCCAGGCGTTGCCGGACTGCGGCGAGGCGGAGCGCGTCGAGTTGCTGACCCTGGCGGCCGGTTCGCCTCTGGCGGCGGTCAAGCTCCAGGCCCAGGGCGTGCGTGAACAGCGTGCGCTGGTGGTGGACGGGGTGAAGAAACTGCTCAAGCAGGAAGTGTCGGCCACGCAACTGGCCGAAAGCGCCTGGAAAGACATTCCCTTGCTGCTGCTGTTCGACTGGTTTTGCGACTGGTCGAGCCTGATCCTGCGCTACCAGCTGACCCAGGACGAAAACGGCCTTGGGCTGCCGGACATGCGCAAAGTCGTGCAATACCTGGCGCAGAAGAGCGCCCAGGACAAGGTGCTGAACATCCAGGACTGGATCCTCGCCCAACGCCAGAAAGTCCTCGGCAAGGCCAACCTCAATCGCGTGCTGTTGCTTGAGGCCTTGCTGGTGCAGTGGGTCGGTTTGCTCGGCCGCCGTTAATTTCAGTGGCCGACGGGTGTATCGTTGGCCAGACACTTTCCGTGACTCAAGTTGTAGATCCCTATGCTCGTAGATTCCCATTGCCACCTTGATCGCCTCGACCTGGCCCAGCACGGCGGCTCCCTCGACGCCGCCCTTGAAGCTGCGCGCCAGCGTGGGGTAGGGCACTTCCTGTGCATCGGCGTCAGCGCGGAAAACGCCGCCGACGTCAAAGCCCTGGCCGATCGTTATGCGGATGTCGACTGCTCGGTGGGCATTCACCCGCTGGACCTCAAGCCCGGCGAAGCCCCGGCCCTCGACTGGCTGCTCGGTGAACTCAATCACCCGCGCGTGGTGGCCATCGGTGAGACCGGCCTGGATTACCACTACGAACCGGAAGCTGCCGAGTTGCAGCAGGCGTCGTTCCGTCTGCACCTGCAAGCCGCCCAGCAGACTGGCAAGCCGGTGATCGTCCACACCCGTGGCGCCCGTGCCGACACCCTGACCCTGCTGCGCGAAGCCGCGCTGCCCCAGGCTGGTGTGCTGCATTGCTTCACTGAAGACTGGGACATGGCCAAGGCCGCGCTGGACCTTGGTTTCTACATTTCCTTGTCGGGCATCGTGACCTTCCGCAACGCCGATGCCCTGCGCGATGTCGCGCGCCAGGTCCCGGCAGACCGCCTGCTGGTGGAAACCGATTCGCCGTACCTGGCGCCAATTCCCCATCGCGGCAAACCCAACCTGCCGGAATACGTACGGGATGTGGCGGATTACCTGGCGATGCTGCGGGGCGAGTCCTACGAGCACTTTGCCGAACAGACCACCGAAAACTTCAAGCGCCTGTTCCCGCTGGCCCACGTCGGCCACTGAATCGCAGGCAAAAAAAACCCGGGTTCTGGGGGGTGAATCCGGGCTAAGACCATTAGGAGTAAAACAAGGGTACGCAGTCCGTCGGTACCCAGGTCGACGCGTCACTTGGGGGAGATGCCACGCCGACATTTCAAGTATTGATCAGTATCCGATTCAGTCCAGCCACATCTGATCGTTTTTTAAACAGATTTGGAATACGCCCGCTTCGGTTGAGTTCTCATTGGATGCGATGCACACGCGCCAATCACCTGTTTTATTTCTGACTCGAATCGGCACATTCGTTGGCGTGTTGTAAGTTAAGTGCAAAGGTTGTTCATATAGGCGTTGCCCAACGACCGTTCAGTCGGGATAATCCCGCGCACCGGGTAAAACGTTCCGACAAGCACGGCTTGGGGAGCGAACGCCCTTCCAATATCCATCTCTGCAGACCTTTTTCTTATGCACAAAGAACCCCGCAAGGTCCGTGAGTTTCGCCGCCGCGAGCAGGAAATTCTCGACACCGCACTCAAGCTGTTCCTCGACCAGGGTGAAGACAGCGTCACCGTCGAGATGATTGCGGATGCCGTGGGTATCGGCAAAGGCACCATCTACAAGCACTTCAAGTCCAAGGCCGAGATCTACCTGCGCCTGATGCTCGACTACGAGCGCGACCTGAACGAGCTGCTGCACTCGGCCGATGTCGACAAGGACAAGGAAGCGCTGTCCCGCGCCTACTTCGAGTTCCGCATGCGTGACCCGCAGCGCTACCGCTTGTTTGATCGCCTGGAAGAAAAAGTGGTGAAGGGCCATCAGGTGCCGGAAATGGTCGAGGAGCTGCACAAGATCCGTGCCTCGAACTTCGAACGCCTGACCCTGCTGATCAAGGGCCGTATCAGCGAAGGCAAGCTCGAAGACGTGCCACCGTATTTCCACTACTGCGCCGCCTGGGCGTTGGTGCACGGCGCCGTGGCGTTGTACCACTCGCCGTTCTGGAGCAATGTGCTGGAAGATCAGGAAGGTTTCTTCCAGTTCCTGATGGACATCGGCGTGCGCATGGGCAACAAGCGCAAGCACAGCACTGATTTGCCGAACGCCGAAACGCCGGCCACTTGAATCATTCGCCAGCGTGATGGCGATATGATTTCCTGCCCAGCGCAGTAACCCAGGAATATACTCAGGCAAGGATCTTGCTAAAACTTGATTTTTCAGTCAGGTTTTAGTGCGCCCGAATTATCCTCTGCCGGAGTGATCCATGATCGTTGATCGTCAAGGCAGGCGATTCCGCAATTTGCGGATCAGCCTGACCTCAGCCTGCAATTACGCCTGTACCTACTGCGTGCCCAACGGCAAGCGGCTGGTGGCTGCGCAGGACGAACTGTCGGCCGAGGCGATGGCGCGGGGTGTCGAGTACCTGATCGAGGCCGCCGGCATCGAGCGCCTGCGGATTACCGGCGGTGAACCGTTGGTCAGCCCCAAGCTGGAAGCCTTCATGGGCGCGGTGGGGCAGATGGGGCTCAGTGATATCAGCCTGACCACCAACGGCCAACTGCTGGCGCGCAAACTGCCGCTGCTGGTGGACGCCGGGATTCGCCGGATCAACGTGTCCCTCGACACCCTGGACGCCGACGCCTTCCGCAGCATCGCTCGCGGTGGCGACCTGGCCACCGTGCTCGATGGCATGGACCAGGCGAGCGCCGCCGGAATCAAGATCAAGGTCAACATGGTGCCGCTGCGCGGCCAGAACCTCGACCAGGTGATGCCGCTGCTCGACTACTGCCTGGAGCGTGGCTACGAGTTGCGCTTTATCGAATTGATGCGCATGGGCCACCTGGCCAACGATTCCAACGCGTTCCTGCAGCAATTCGTCAGCCTTCAGCAATTGCTCAGCCTGATCGGCGAACAGTACGAATACCTGCAAGCCAACGCCCCGGTGGACGCCACTGCCGTGCGCTACGAAGTGCCCGGCAAAGGTTTCTTCGGTGTCATCGCCAACGAAAGCGTGCCGTTCTGCCGGACCTGTTCGCGTTTGCGCCTGTCGTCCACCGGCTGGCTGCATGGCTGCCTGTCGTCGAGCAACCGCCACTACGTCGGCGACCTGCTGGACAAACCCCGCCACCAGGCCCTGCCGGCCTTGCAGCGCTTGTTGGTCAAGGCCTTGGGTGACAAGCAGGAAGTGGCCTTCTCCGGCGGCGCCACCATCATGAAGATCATCGGCGGCTAGTCTCGCAAGCTGGCGCAAAATCTGCATCTCGTGCCCATTCGCCGGTTTTCCGTCACCGGCCTTTGGAGAATTAGGATGCGTAGTCTGGTTTTGGTGCTGGCGTCACTCGCGCTGGGTGGCTGCATGACCGTCAGTGATATGGCCGAAGGCACGCGCTATCAGATGAGCGATGCCGGGCTGCTGGACCACAGCGATACTCGCCGCGTCAATTCGGTCCGCATACAGCCGGACTCCTTCGTCTTCATCGCCCAGGGCGCCTTCACCCCGCCGGGCAGTGCTTATCCACGGCCTAACGTGGTGGCCGAGGAAGCCTTCAACGGCTTTGTCGAATATTTCCCGATGGTCCGCCGCGCCCGCAAGCCGGAAGGCCTCGAGCAGGCGATGTCGGAAGCCCGCGCGGCGGGTGCGCATTACCTGCTGTACTGCCGCTTCGCCCAGGCGGATGACCGTATCGGCAACGCCGATGAATGGTCTGACCAGGAGGCGGTGGATCGCCTGGGTATCGACACCGGAACCATCCAGGTCATGTTGATCGAGACCAGTACCCAGTATTTGATTGATACTGTGCGGATTCACAGCCGTGGCGGTTTACTGACGTTCCACGACAACAAGCCTGAAGATCTGATCGGCAAGCCCCTGGCGCACTACGCGCGCAGCCTGTTGGGCATGAGCGATCAGTAAGACACAAGGAGTACAGCATGACCGATCCGGCCAAGGCCAATGACCTGTTGGCGCAATTGCCCAAGGGCAAGGGACCTGCACCGGTGCATCTGTGGAATCCGGCGTTTTGCGGCGATATCGACATGCGCATCGCCCGCGACGGCACCTGGTTCTACATGGGCACGCCGATTGGCCGCAAGCCGATGGTCAAGCTGTTCTCCACTATCATTCGCCGCGATGGCGATGATTATTTCCTGATCACCCCGGTGGAAAAGGTCGGGATCAAGGTCGATGACGCGCCCTTTGTCGCCGTGACCCTGGAAGTCGAAGGGCAGGGCGAAAGCCAGGTCCTGCGCTTTACTACCAACGTGGATGAGCAGGTCGAGGCCGGTATCGAGCATCCGCTGCGGGTGGTGATCGACCCGGACACCCAGGAACCCTCGCCATACCTGCGGGTGCGCACCAACCTCGAAGCCCTGGTTCACCGCAATGCGTTCTACCAGCTGGTGGAGCTGGCGGTGACCCGTCCGATCAACGGTAAGAACTGGCTTGGCGTCTGGAGCGGCGGGGTATTTTTCCCCATCGGCCTGGAGCCCTGAGGCTGATTTCTCGCTATCCCTGAAATAAATCGCTTGCTGTAGCCGGGCGCTTTCGGTTATCAATTTGTACATGATTAGACATGTCCGATTTGATAAGAAAAAACGCGTCGTCGACGAGCTGATCCGCCGTATCGAGGGTGGAGTGATGGCTGACGGTGTCCTGCTGCCGGGCGAGCACCAACTGGCCGAAGAGTTTTCCGTCAGCCGCGGCACGCTGCGTGAAGCCCTGGCCGAACTCAAGCGCCGCAGCTACATCGCCACCCAAAGCGGTGTCGGCTCCATCGTCACCTTCGACGGCATGGTGCTCGACCAGCGCAGCGGCTGGGCCCAAGCCCTGGCCGACACCGGCGCGGTGGTGACCTCCGAAATCCTGCGCCTGGAAGCCGTCACCCGTCCGGACCTGCTCAGCCGTCACGGCAGCGACCAATTCATCGCCCTCGACCGCCGCCGTCGCGCTGCCGACGGCACGTTCGTGTCCCTGGAGCGCTCGCTGATGCCGGCCTCCGGTGGCCTGGAAAGCCTGCCGCAAGTCGGCCTGATCGATAATTCCCTGACCATCACCCTGGCGGCCTATGGCTATGTCGGCGCCACCGGCAACCAATGGATCGGTGCCGAGCCTCTGAACGAAGAAGACGCCCAGCTCCTGGGGCGCCCGGTGGGCACGGTGTTCCTCAAGGCCCTGCGCACCACCTACGACCGCCAGGACCGCTTCATGGAATCCGTCGAAAGCCTGCTCGACCCTCTGCATTTCCGCTTGCACCTTCAATTTGGAACACCGACATGACCGCCACCACCCGCGCCCTCGGCGCCTTCTACGGCCTGGCCTTGGGCGATGCGTTGGGCATGCCCACCCAGTCCCTGAGCCGCGAGCAGGTCAAGGCGCGTTTCGGCGCGATCACCGGCCTGGAAGATGCCGACGCCGATCAGCCGATCGCGCCGAACATGCCCAAGGGCTCGATCACCGATGACACCGAACAGGCGATCCTCGTCGGCCAGTTGCTGGTGGACGGGCAGGGCAGGATTGAACCCACCGAACTGGCCCAGCGCCTGATCGACTGGGAAGCGGTGATGCGCGCCAAGGGGTCCCAGGATTTGCTGGGCCCGTCCACCAAACGGGCGATCGACATGATCCTGGCGGGCCATACCCCGGAAGAATCCGGGCGCTACGGCACCACCAACGGCGCCGCCATGCGCATCACCCCGGTGGGCATCGCGGCGGACGTCAACGACCCGGCGCAGTTTATCCAGGCGGTGATCCAGGCGTGCCAGGTCACCCACAACACCAACCTGGGCATCTCCAGCGCGGCGGCGGTGGCGGCGGTGGTTTCCGCCGGGGTCAACGGCGTCGATCTGGGCGAAGCGCTGAACATCGGCACGCAGATCGCCCAGCAGGCGGAAAACCACGGCCACTGGATTGCCGGCGGGCGCATCGCCACCCGCATCAGTTGGGCGCGCACCTTGAGTGTCGACAGCGGCGACAAGGCGCTGTTTACCGACCTGCTTTACGAATTGATCGGCACCTCCGTGGCGTCCCAGGAATCGGTGGTGGTGTCGTTTGCCCTCGCGCAGCAAGTCGCGGTGGGTGAAATGAACGCCATCGAAGCCCTGTGCATGGCCGCCAGCCTCGGCGGCGACACCGACACCATCGCCGCGATTCTCGGTGCGATGCTCGGTGCGTGCCTGGGGATGCAGTGCTGGCCTGAGGCGATGATCGAACAGGTCAAGCAGGTTAACCAACTGGACCTGGAACCCTTGGTCCAAGGCCTGCTCAAGCTGCGCTGAGCACCGCAGATCGAAACATGTGGGAGCTGGCTTGCCTGCGATAGCGGTCGATCAGTTGATGAATCATCGACTGACACCACGCTATCGCAGGCAAGCCACACATTGATCCAGTCGAGTCAGGAAGACCGGAACACAGATTCAACTTGCCAACCTGCCACAACCACAAAAAAACAGGCATCAGGAGCACCCCACCATGAGTACGTCCTCTTCCGGCCAAAGCGCCGGGCAATTGGAAACACGCGGCATCGAGCCGGTCCCGGAAGGCGAGTGCAACGGCCATCCGCTGCAACTGTTCTGGGTCTGGTTTGCGGCCAACATCAGCATCCTCGGCTTGCCCCTGGGCGCGACCCTCGTAGCGTTTCGCGGCCTGGCGATCTGGCAGGCAATCATCGTGGCGATCCTCGGCGCCGCCGGCTCGTTTGCGGTGGTGGGCATCATCTCCATCGCCGGCCGTCGTGGCCGTGCACCGAGCCTGACCCTGTCCCGGGCGATCTTTGGCGTACGCGGCAATATCGGCCCGACGCTGGTGTCGCTGATGTCGCGCCTCGGCTGGGAAACCGTCAACACCACTACGGCTGCGTTCGTGCTGTTGTCGTTGTGCTCGATCCTGTTCAATTCGCCGGTTGCCGCCAAAAGCGCTCCGGTACTGACCCTGCTGTTCATCGGCATCTTCGTGCTGCTGACCCTCGCCGTGTCGGGCCTGGGTCATGCCACCTTGCTGGTGATCCAGAAGTGGGCCACCTACGTGTTCGGCGCACTGAATATCCTGGTGGGCGGCTTCCTCTGCGCCACCATCGATTGGAGCGCGGTGTTCAACGCCACGCCTGCGCCGTTGAGCGCGATGATCATTGGCATCGGCACCATGGCCGCCGGTACCGGTATCGGCTGGGCCAACGCCGGTGCCGACATGTCGCGCTACCAGCATCGCAGCGTCAAGGCCGTGCGCCTGGTGGCCTCTGCGGCATTCGGTGCGGGGATTCCGCTGGTGCTGTTGATCACCCTCGGCGGCTTGCTGTCGGTGGGCAACAACGACCTGGCGTCGGCCACTGACCCGATCATCGCGATCCGCGACATGCTGCCGACCTGGATGGCGGTGCCGTACCTGATCACCGCGTTTGGCGGGCTGTTGCTGTCGAATAACCTGTCGGTGTACTCGGCGGGCCTCACCACCTTGACCCTCGGTTTGAAGGTCAAGCGCGTGCACGCGGTGATCGTCGACATCGTTGCGATCTTCGCCGGTTCGATCTACTTCATGCTGATCGCCGACAGCTTCTACGGCCCGTTCATCACCTTCATCTCGTTGCTGGCGGTACCGATCACCGCCTGGGTCGGGATCTTTGTGGTCGACCTGATTCATCGCCACTACTACAGCCCCAAAGACCTGCTGGACGTAACGCCAAGCAGCGCCTACTGGTACCGTGGCGGAGTTGAATGGCGTGCGTTCGGCGCCTGGGCGATTGCGATCGTGCTGGGCTTCAGCTTCACCACCATCGGCACCACGGCCGAGAACATCTGGTTCGCCGGGCCGCTGTCCGATTCGTGGCTGGGCCATAACGGCCTGGGCTGGATCGTCACCTTCCTGGTGGCCGGCGGGATTTATGCGGTACTGGGTGGCGCGGCTGATCGTCGTCCGGCTTTGGTAGAGAGCGCTAATGTCTAGATTGCTGCACAGCGGCCAGGTCATCGTCGACCTGGTCATGTCCCTCGACACATTGCCCGCCACCGGCGGCGATGTATTGGCCAACTCCGCCAGCTTCGAAGCCGGCGGTGGCTTCAACGTGATGGCCGCGGCCCGACGCAATGGCTTGCCGGTGGTCTACCTGGGCCGCCATGGCACCGGCCGCTTCGGCGACCTGGCGCGCGCGGCGATGCAGGCCGAGGGCATTGAAATGGCCCTGGCCGCCAGCGACGACAAGGACACCGGCCTGTGTGTGTCCCTGACCGAAGCCACTACCGAGCGTACCTTCATTTCTCATATTGGCGCTGAGGGTGACTTGCTGGCGCAAGACCTGGCCAATGCGGTACCACGCGACGACGACTACGTGTACGTCAGCGGCTACAGCCTGCTGCTGGAAGGCAAGGCCCAGGCGTTGCTCGATTGGCTATTGGAATTGCCGCGCCAGATCACGGTGGTGTTCGATCCGGGCCCGCTGGTGAAGGCACCGGACTCGGCCTTGATGGTCGCCCTGTTGCCGCGTATCGATATCTGGACCAGCAACGGTCCGGAAGCGCTGGCCTTTACCGGCGCGAGCGATCTGGCGGGGGCATTGCTCAAGCTCAACGAGCACTTGCCCGCCGACACCTTGCTGGTGGTGCGCGATGGACCGAATGGCTGCTGGATCAGCCGTAATGGCCAGGCCGAGCATGTGCCGGGATTCAAGGTCAAGGCGGTGGACAGCAACGGTGCGGGCGATGCTCACGCCGGGGTGTTTATCGCTGGCCTGGCCAATGGTTTGGCGCCAGCTGTCGCGGCACGTCGCGCGAACGCGGCGGCGGCCTTGGCGGTCACGCGCTGGGGGCCGGCCACCTCACCGGGCACGGCTGAAGTGGATGCGTTGTTGAGCGAGGGCTGATTCGGCAGAATAGTCGCCATTCAGCACGGAGCAGCGTCATGACCCAGAACATCTACGACACCGAGGTTTTCTTCGAGGGCTACAGCAAAATGGGCCGCTCGGTAGAAGGCCTCGCCGGCGCGCCGGAGTGGCCGGCGTTGCAATCCATGCTGCCGCCGATGCCAGGGTTGAAAGTGGTGGACCTGGGTTGCGGCTACGGCTGGTTCAGTCGCTGGGCCCGGGAGCAGGGCGCCGAGCAGGTGCTGGGGCTGGATGTCTCGCAAAAAATGCTGGCGCGGGCAAAGGAGATGACTTCGTCGTCGGCCATCACCTATGGCATCGCCGACCTGGAAAAACTCGACCTTCCGGATGCCGCTTTCGACTTGGCCTACAGCTCATTGGCGTTTCATTACATCGTCGATCTGAAAGGCCTGTTCGCGCGTATCCATCAAGCGTTGGTGCCGGGCGGGCGGTTGGTATTTTCCATCGAGCATCCGATCTTCATGGCGCCCCGGCAGCCGGGCTGGCTGATTGATGAGCAAGGGCGCAAGAGCTGGCCGGTGGACAGCTACCAGTTGCAAGGACCACGGGTGACAAACTGGCTCGCGGAGGGTGTGATCAAGCAACATCGCACCGTGGGCACGTTGCTGACGCTGTTGATCCAGGCGGGGTTCACCCTGACCCATGTAGACGAGTGGGGCCCGAGCGAAGCGGACCTGAAGGCCCGTCCCGCACTGGCAGAAGAGCTTGAGCGCCCAATGATGCTACTGGTGGCCGCCCACCGCTGATTCCTTGGGTGAAAACCCGACCAAAAAATGTGGGAGCGGGCTTGCTCGCGAATGCGGTGGCTCAGCCAATGAATCTGGCACTGATACACCGCCTTCGCGAGCAAGCCCGCTCCCACATTTTGATCCGCTTTAACCGGCCTTTTTCAGCGCCTCAATCAACTCATCCTTGCGCATCGTCGAGCGCCCGGGAATGTCCTTGGCGCGCGCTTCCTTCAGCAAGCTTTCCTTGGTCTGTGTACCCAGCGAAACCCGGCTGTTACGCGGATGCCCCTCACGGCTGGCCGCAGCCCGCTTGGCCGACTCATGCCGGTCCTGGGACTTCTTCGCCGGCGCCTTGCGCTGGCCTGAACCGCCGGCCTTTTCGCCGCCGCCAGACTGCTTGTTGACGGTGGCCCAGGCCCGCGCCTCGGCTTCTTCTTTCGACAAGCCCTGGTGCTCATAACTCGCTTCGATATGGGCGGCCTTGCGCTTCTGTTCGGTGGTGTATTTGGCTTTGCTTCCACGAGGCATTGCGATACTCCTTCTGGCCCTCATACAAGATACAAGGGCCAGACCAGGCAAGGTGTGTTATTGGCTCGCTTCGCTTTCAAGCTTGCGAGCCGCTTCCACGCCGGACGCGGTGAGCTTGATCGGCAGGTTCAGCGAATGTTCACCGGCATCGTTGCAGGTCACATGGCCTTCCTTGATCCACCCGCGGTCCTGCAAGGTGGCCAAGGCGCTGGCCACCACTTTTTCACCTCGGTAGTTGTCCAGCACTTCTTTGCCCAACCCACTGGGATGAGCGTGGAGCAGACGGGTGAGGACTTCTTTTTCAAGGTTGTGATCGACGTTCATGCATACCTCTTCACTGGGAAATGGTTGGGTGTTCGTCTTTCTTGCGCATTAAGGCGCTGGCTGTTTTGGCGCGCCGGGGATGTTGGAGTCATCGCCTTTATTGATCGAGGGCGAAGTGGCACCTGGTCCCATTTTGCCGTTGGGCACCGCACCGCTGTTGCGATTGGTGTCGTCGCCCTGGGTGCGTGGGTCCCTGCTGTTGTCGATGATGGCGCCGCCGTTGGTGTCCATGCCGGTACCCATCGAGTCCTTCGACTCCTGGGCGGCCGGGTTGGGCGGGCTACCGACAGGGTCGGTCGGGCCGGTGCTGGAACCTGTGGTGGCAGCAAAGCTGCTCAGCGAAACAGCAGACAGCAAACCGGTGAGGGCGAGGGCGGCAAATTTGGAAGTCGTCATGATGGTGTCTCCATATGATTAATGTCCTTACCTGATATTGGTCCGCCCCCGTTTGTGATTCGTGCCTCGATACCGACGAACGGTCTTATGTCGCTTGTAAGATTTTGTGTGATGAGATTCGGCGCCAGATCAACCGCGCCACCGTGATCAGCCAATTGAGCAGCGCCACCGCCAGTACGCTCATCAACAGGGTCGGCATGCCGTATTCGACGATGACCTTGCCCGCCAGCAGCGGGAAACCGAACACCCCGATAAAGTACGCCAGGCTGAACAGCAGCAACGCCTGGGACGTGGTGCCAGCGGGTGCCTCGTTCGCAGCCAAACCATTGATCACCGAATACGTCAGGCCGTAACCGACGCCCAGGGTGACGGCTGCCAGCAGGTAGCTGTAGTTGCCGCTGACCCTGAACCCGAACAGGAAAATCGACACCAGCATCAACCCCGACAACACACACGCCGCCCAATACGGATCACGCTTGACCACGATGCCGGCGATCAGCAGGCGGCTGGTAATTGCCGCACTCATGAAGCCCAGGAAGAACAGCGAATAGTCCAGCCCGTGCAGCGTTGCGTAGCTGGTCTGGAAACTCGACAGCCCGCCAAACACGCAACCGCCGAGGCCCACCATGATGATCGCGAACACCGCCCGGGACGACAGCACCTTGCGTGTCGCTGACCAGGAAATCTTCGCCACCGGCGCGGTGTGTTGACTCAGCGCGCGACCCAGTCGCCAGAAAATCAGCACACCCACCAGGCTCGCCAGCGCTGCTATATGAAAGGCCGCCGTCAGCGAAAAATCCAGGGCACTTGCCGCCCGCCCCAGCAGTGGCCCGGAGCCGATTCCGGTCATCATGCTGCCCGACAGCAGGGCAAAATACTTGGCCCGTTGCGCCGGTTCCACCAGCATCGCGACGATGATCGGCCCCAACGTGTAGAACACGCCCCAGCCCAATCCCAACGACAAGCCAAAGAACATCAAGCCCTCGCCGAACCCCGGCGCCAGCGCAAAGCCCAGGCACGCCACCACCAGCAATACGCCGAGCAGGGCGATCGACCTGGCAGCCCCCAGCAGGTCGGCCAGATGCCCGGAAACCAGCACCGCCACAAAGGTGCTGAGCATCGCCATGGAGATCACGCTGCCGGCGTCGTGTTCGTTGCCGCCGCGCGAATGGATCAGCAGCGACAGCAAGAATGTCGAGCCATAGGACAGGGAAAGCAGGTAGCTGGCGAGGCAGAAAAGGGCGAACAGTTTTCCGCCGACCGCAGGTGAGGCGTGCATGGAAGAGCCTTGCGTCTGTTGGATTTATGCCCAACTTTTTACCATGCACGGCACGTGGGATTGTTCTGTGGTTCGCGGTGCTTGCGTTAGCCCGCAGCGGAGTATGGTGTGCCGATTTCTTCGATGAACAGATCCATGAATCCCTTCAGCCGTTCATGGCGCGCCAGGGCCATGCGTTGCCCCGTCGGCGTCTGAAATCCGCTCGCCAGATGCAGCAGCTTGGTCTGGAAATGATCGAGGCAAAAGCGCTTGTCGTCGTACTCGCGATGCTGCGCCGTTGGGTCAGCCGGGTCATACAGCCCGCTGCCCATGCGCCCGGCGATGTAAAATGTGCGGGCCACGCCGATCATGCCGAGGGAGTCCAAACGGTCGGCATCCTGCATAATCTTTGCTTCAAGCGTCACCGGCGTCAGGCCCGCCGAAAAGCTGTGGGTCTCGATGGCGTGGGTCACCGCTGCAATCGTCTCGGGCTGCCACGCCAACCCCTGCAAAATCTGCCCGGCCTTGTCCGCCGCCAATGTTGAGGCCTTGGAACGCAACGGCGAATTCTTCTCCACCGCGACGCAGTCATGGAGCAGCACCGCCGCCAGCAGCACCTCCAGATCGCCACCTTCCTCTGCCTGGATCGACCGCACGTTGTGCCACACCCGTTGCAAGTGCGACAGGTCGTGGGCGCCGTCTTCCGAAGGCTCAAGGGCGTGAGGCAATAACGTCGCGGCGAGGTCGGTCAAGGGCGTGAAGGGCATGGGGATTCTCAAAGGTCGATGGCCTGCAGGTTAGCCGCGAATCAAATTGCACTGCAATCGGTCATTAAAGCGCCTTAGTATGTGTGCTCTCTTTCCCTGACAAGGCCTGCCCATGACCATCGAGATTCGCCCCGCCGTGCCCAGCGATGCTGCGCAGATCCTGACCTTCATCACCGAGCTTGCCGACTATGAAAAAGCCCGGCACGAAGTGATCGCCAGCGTGGTGGACATCGAGCGCAGCCTGTTCAGTGAAGGTGCCACCGCCCACGGCCTGATCTGCCTGCGCGACGGTTTGCCGATCGGCTTTGCGGTGTTCTTTTTCAGCTATTCCACGTGGCTGGGCAGCAACTGCCTGTACCTCGAAGACCTGTACATCAACCCCGAGCAACGCGGTGGCGGGGCGGGCAAGAAGTTGCTGCGCCACCTGGCGAAAATCGCCTGTGACAACGGCTGCGGGCGTTTCGAGTGGAGCGTGCTGGACTGGAACGAGCCGGCCATCGCGTTCTACAAATCCATCGGTGCCCAGCCCCAGGAAGAGTGGGTACGCTACCGCATGGAAGGCGACGCCCTCAGGGATTTCGCACAGGGTTAAGTGTGCATAAAGGACCGGCTTTTAAAGCCGGTTTTTTTATATATTTGCTCACTATATGGGATGATAATTTATATATTGAGATGTTCCGGTTTCTGGGTTTATAGTCTTGCGCATCAGCACTCACTACCAAAAACAAAACAGGTGAAGCGATGCAGGCACAACCGTTGTCGTTACCTCCGGTGCCCGAGCCGACTTACGGCGAGCGACTGAAGAACAAAGTCGTGGTCATCACCGGTGCCGCCCAAGGCATTGGCGAGGCTATCGTCGCCTGCTTCCAGGCTCAGCAGGCGCGCCTGGTGATCGGTGATATCCAGGGCGAGAAGGTCGAGCAGGTCGCCGCCCACTGGCGCGAACACGGCGCCGAGATCTACGCACAACCTGTCGACATCACTTCCAAGGATCAATGGCGCGCCCTGGTGGACGTAGCTATCGAACGCTTTGGCCGCGTCGATGTGCTGGTCAATTGCGCCGGCGTCAACGTGTTCCGCGACCCGCTGGAAATGACCGACGAAGACTGGCGCCGCTGCTTCGCCATCGACCTCGACGGCGCCTGGTACGGCTGCCGTACCGTGTTGCCGCACATGATCGAGCAAGGCATCGGCAACATCATCAACATCGCCTCCACCCACTCCAGCCACATCATTCCCGGCTGCTTCCCGTACCCGGTGGCCAAGCACGGCTTGCTCGGGCTGACCCGCGCGCTGGGCATCGAATACGCGCCCAAGGGCATCCGCGTAAATGCCATCGCGCCGGGCTATATCGAAACCCAACTCAACGTCGATTACTGGAACGGCTTTGCCGACCCGCACGCCGAGCGCCAGCGTGCCTTCGACCTGCACCCGCCCAAGCGCATCGGCCAGCCGATTGAAGTGGCGATGACGGCACTGTTTCTTGCGACCGATGAGGCGCCCTTTATCAATGCCACCTGCCTGATGATCGATGGTGGGCGGTCGGTGATGTACCACGATTAAAACTTTTCCAAATAACAAGAAGAGGTGGTTCATGCTCAAGAAAACACTAGGCACCCTTGCCCTCACGATGGCGCTCAGCGGCCTGGCCTCTGCCGAAGAAGTAAAGATCGGCTTCCTGGTCAAGCAGGCGGAAGAGCCCTGGTTCCAGACCGAATGGGCCTTCGCTGAAAAAGCCGGCAAGGACCATGGTTTCACCGTGATCAAGATCGCCGTGCCCGACGGCGAGAAAACCCTGTCCGCCATCGATACCCTGGCCGCCAACGGCGCCAAGGGTTTCGTGATCTGCCCGCCGGACGTGTCCCTGGGCCCTGCGATCATGGCCAAGGCCAAGCTGAATAACCTCAAAGTGCTGGCGGTAGACGACCGCTTCGTCGACGCCAAGGGCAAGCCCATGGAAGACGTGCCTTACGTCGGCCTGGACGCCTACAAGATCGGCCAGAAACAAGGCGAAGCCATGGCCACCGAAGCCAAGCATCGCAACTGGGACTGGAAGGACACCTACGCCGTCATCAATACCTTCGACGAGCTGGAAACCGGCAAGAAGCGCACCGACGGTTCGGTAGAAGGCCTCAAGGCCGCCGGCCTGCCGGTTGACCATATCCTGTTCACCGCGCAGAAAACCCTCGACGTGCCGGGCGCCATGGACTCCACCAACTCGGCCCTGGTGAAACTGCCCAGCGGCGCGAAAAACCTGCTGATTGGCGGCATGAACGACAGCACCGTACTGGGCGGCGTACGCGCCACCGAAAGCGCCGGCTTCAAGGCCACAAACGTGATTGGCGTGGGCATCAACGGCACCGACGCCATCGAAGAACTGAAGAAATCCGACACCGGTTTCTACGGCTCGATGCTGCTCAGCCCCGATGCGTCCGGCTATAAAACTGCGACCTCGATGTTCGAGTGGGTGACCAAAGGCACTGAGCCTGCCAAGTTCACCGCACTGGATAACGTGACCCTGATCACCCGCGCCAACTTCAAGGAAGAGTTGAGCAAGATCGGTCTGTGGAAATGAACAGCGCCGCTGCAGAGAGCCTGCGCTTCAACGGCATCGGCAAGGAGTTTCCCGGGGTGAAGGCCCTGGCGCAGATCAGCTTTGAAGCGCGGCCCCATTCGGTGCATGCGCTGATGGGCGAGAACGGCGCGGGCAAGTCGACCTTGCTGAAAATCCTCGGCGGTTTTTATCCGCCCAACAGTGGCAGCTTGCAGTTGGGCGAACGCAGCGTAAGTTTCAAGTCGGCGGCCGACAGCATCGCCAGCGGCATCGCAGTGATTCACCAGGAGCTGCAACTGGTGCCGGAAATGACCGTCGCCGAGAACCTGCTGCTGGGGCATATGCCGTCGCGCTTTGGCGTGGTCAATCGCGGCGCGATGGTGCGCAAGGCACGGGAACTGCTCAAGGGCCTGGCGGATGAAATCGATCCGAACATGCGCCTGGGCAGCCTGTCCCTCGGCCAGCGGCAACTGGTGGAAATCGCCAAGGCCATGTCGCGCAACGCCCATGTGATTGCGTTCGACGAACCCACCAGCAGCCTCTCGGCCCGTGAGATCGAGCGGCTGATGGTGATCATCGCCCGACTGCGGGATGAAGGCCGGGTGATCCTCTACGTGTCGCACCGCATGGAAGAAGTGTTCCGTATCTGCGATGCGGTGACGGTGTTCAAGGACGGGCGCTTCGTGCGCACGTTCGAGGACATGACGCAGTTGAACGTCGACCAACTGGTCAACTGCATGGTCGGGCGCGATATCCAGGATATCTACGACTACAGGCCGCGCGAGCACTGCGGTGAAGCGCTGCGAGTCGAAGGTTTGCTCGGGCCGGGGTTGCAGGAACCGGTGAGCCTGCAGGTGAACAAGGGCGAGATTCTCGGGCTGTTCGGCCTGGTGGGGGCCGGGCGCACAGAGTTGTTGCGCCTGCTCGCCGGGCTGTCCCGCAGCACCCAGGGGACCCTGGTGCTGCATGGCCAGGCGCAGACGTTCAAGACACCACGGGATGCGATTGCGGCGGGGGTGTTGCTCTGCCCCGAGGACCGCAAGAAGGAAGGCATAGTGCCCCGCGCGAGTGTTGCGGAGAACATCAATATCAGTGCGCGGCGTGACCATGCGCGCTTCGGCTGGCTGATCCAGGGCGGCTGGGAACGCAGCAACGCCCAGCGGCAGATCAGCGCGCTGAACGTGCGCACGCCGTCGGCGGACCAGCCGATTCTGTTCCTGTCGGGCGGCAATCAGCAGAAGGCGATTCTCGGCCGCTGGTTGTCGATGCCGATGAAAGTGTTGCTGCTGGACGAGCCGACCCGCGGCATCGATATCGGTGCCAAGTCGGAGATCTACCAGATCATTCACAACCTGGCGGCCAGTGGCATCGCGGTGATCGTGGTGTCCAGCGACCTGATGGAAGTGATGGGCATCTCCGACCGCATCCTGGTGATGAGCGAAGGCGCCCTGACCGGCGAATTGACCCGCGATCAAGCGGACGAAGCACGGCTGCTGCAACTGGCTCTTCCGCGTACGCGGGACTGAAGAATACGAGGTGGGTATGTCACAGGTAAAAACTGCAAGAAGCTTCTGGCCGGGGTTCAACCAGCGCAAGTTTCTCGATGATTGGGTCATGCTGCTGGCGGCCTTGAGCATCTTTGTGCTCAGCGCCATCTTCATCGACAACTTCCTCTCGCCGCTGAACATGCGTGGCCTGGGGCTGGCGATTTCCACTGTGGGGATTGCGGCCTGCACCATGCTGTTTTGCCTGGCGTCGGGGCACTTCGACTTGTCGGTGGGTTCGGTGATCGCCTGTTCGGGCGTGGTGGCGGGGATCGTGATTCGCGACACCGACAGCGTGTTCTTCGGCGTGTCGGCGGCGTTGGCCATGGGCCTGGTGGTGGGGCTGATCAACGGCATCGTGATCGCCAAGCTGCGGATCAACGCGTTGATCACGACGCTGGCGACGATGCAGATCGTGCGTGGGCTGGCGTATATCTTTTCCAACGGCAAGGCGGTCGGCGTGATGGACGAAAACTTCTTCGTCTTTGGTAACGGCCAGCTGTTTGGCGTGCCGGTGCCAATCGTCATCACCGTGCTGTGCTTTGTGTTTTTTGGCTGGTTGCTGAACTACACCACCTACGGGCGCAACACCATGGCCATCGGCGGCAACCAGGAAGCGGCGCTGTTGGCCGGGGTGAATGTCGACCGCACCAAGATCATCATCTTTGCCGTGCACGGGGTAATCGGCGCGTTGGCCGGGGTGATCCTGGCGTCGCGGATGACCTCGGGGCAACCGATGATTGGCCAGGGGTTCGAGTTGACGGTGATCTCGGCGTGCGTGCTGGGCGGGGTGTCGCTGAGCGGCGGGATCGGGATGATCCGGCATGTGATTGCCGGGGTGCTGATTCTGGCGATCATCGAGAACGCGATGAACCTGAAGAACATCGACACCTTCTACCAATACGTGATTCGCGGCTCGATCCTGTTGCTGGCGGTGATCATCGACCGCATGAAACAGCGATAAAAAGGGCGCCACACGACCAATGTGGGAGCGGGCTTGCTCGCGAAAACGGTGTGTCAGTCAGCGTATGCATTAACTGGAAAACCGCCTTCGCGAGCAAGCCCGCTCCCACATTTTGATCTCCTCTGTTTTGCTGGTCCGCATTTGCCATAATGCTCGCCGTTTTCGTACTTCCCAATAGGCCCGATATGCAGGAAAACGCCCAAACTCCCGTCAAAGAAGCCGCGCCCACCGGCACTCAAACCCTGCTTCGTGGCCTGGGCGTGGTGCAGGCAGTGGCGGCCGGTGCGCGGGATCTGAAGGAAATCGCCAAGCGCATCGGCACCACCCGCAGCACCACTCACCGCCTGGCCAGTTGCCTGGTGGAAGAACGCTACCTGCGCGTAGTGCCGCAAGTCGGTTATCTGCTGGGCCCCAAATTGATCGAGCTGGGTTTCCAGGCCCGTGAAGAACTGCCTTTGGTCAGCCTGGCAGTGCCGTATCTGGACGAGTTGTCGGCGTTGACCGGCGATACCATCCACCTGGCTATCCGCGAATACGACGACGTGCTGTACCTGCACAAGAACCCTGGCCGCAACGGCCCGGAAATGCGCTCGCGCGTCGGCCATCGCATGCCGCTGGCGCGCACCGGGATCGGCAAGGCGTTGTTGCTGGATGACAGCGTGGAAGAGTGGCAGCGCCTGTATCAGGTCAGCTTGCCGACGGGCGGGAAGAATCTGCAGTGGCCGCAGCACCCCGAGCAATCCTGGGCGCAGTTTGAACAGCGCATGCAGGAATACGTGGCGGGCGGTTATGCATTCGATCTGGAAGACAACGAACCGTCGATCCGTTGTGTCGCGGCACCGGTGCGCGATGCCAGCCGGCGAATCGTCGCCGGCATCAGCATCGCCAGTACCGTGCCCTACATGCCGCTGGAGAAAATGGCCGAGCTGATCCCTGTGATCAAACAGGTCGCAGCACGGCTGTCAGCGGAGTTGGGCGCGAAGGCCTGATCAGGCCGTGATCGTTCCCATGCTCCGCGTGGGAATGCCGCTTCGGACGCTCCGCGTCCAGCAGGACTTGAGCCCTGCGCAACGGTGACGCAGAGCGTCACAGCATGCGTTCCCACGCAGAGCGTGGGAACGATCATGATCAGGCCTTCAGGGTCGCCATGTCGATCACGAAGCGGTACTTCACATCACCGGCAATCATGCGGGTGTAGGCTTCGTTGATCTGGCGGATGTCGAGCATCTCGATGTCGCAGGTGATGCCGTGCTCGGCGCAGAAATCCAGGACTTCCTGGGTTTCGGCAATCCCACCGATCAACGAACCGGCCAGCACCTTGCGGCCCAGCACCAGCTTGGCAGCGTTGACGGGCGGGTCGACCGGCTCGATCAAACCTACCAGGATGTGCACGCCGTCAAAGCGCAGTACGTCGAGGTAGGGATTCAAGTCGTGCTGCACCGGGATGGTGTCCAGCAGGAAGTCGAAATGCCCGGCAGCGGCTTTCATCTGGGCTTCGTCGGTGGACACGATCACGTGGTCGGCGCCCTGGCGACGGCCTTCTTCAGCCTTGCTCGCGGAGCGGGTGAACAGCGTCACTTCCGCGCCCATGGCCTTGGCGAACTTGATGCCCATATGGCCCAAACCACCCATGCCCAGAACGCCAACCTTGTCGCCAGCCTTCACGCCGTAGTGCTTGAGCGGCGAGTAGGTGGTGATGCCGGCGCAGAGGATCGGCGCGGCGCTGGCCAGGTCGAGCTTGGCCGGGATCTTCACCACGAAGTGCTCGCTGACCACGATGCTGTCGGAGTAGCCGCCCATGGTGTTGCTGCCGTCGACCCGGTCCGGGGTGGCGTAGGTCATGGTCGGGCCTTCGAGGCAGTATTGCTCGAGGTCCGCGTGGCAGGCGTCGCAGTGACGGCAGGAGTCGACCATGCAGCCAACACCCACCAGGTCACCGACTTTGTGCGCGGTGACGCTGGCGCCGACGGCGGTGACTTTACCGACGATCTCGTGGCCCGGCATCAGCGGGTACACGGCGATGCCCCATTCGTTGCGTGCCTGGTGGATGTCGGAGTGGCAGACGCCGCAGTAGAGAATTTCGATCGCCACGTCATCGGCGCGCGGGCTACGGCGTTCGAAGGACATGGGGGCGAGGGGAGTGGTGGCCGATTGAGCGGCATAACCGATGGCGGTGTACATGGAGAAACCTCGCAGGTGCAGTAACAGGTGAGGTGGCGCATTCTCCGCGCCGTGCCTGGGTGCGGCCATGGCGATTGCTCCGAGTCTCATGCCTATTCGTCCGGGAGTGCACCTGGATTGGATCGTTGTGGCGCCAGACCTGCGATGATGGTCTCATCCCCTTTTTCGCGAAGTTTTTGCCATGTTGTTGACCCGCCATGTCGATGCCAATGCCGCGTTGGTTGCCTTGATCGAACCCCTGACACCCCGTGATGGGTTCTCGCCCACGAACCTCCCGGGCGTGCAGGTATTGCGTGCCAGTTGCGATGTGGCGCGGGGCCCGCAGATTTATGAACCGAGCCTGATGATCGTCGCCCAGGGCAGCAAGGTCGCGTACCTGGGCCCGCGTACCCTGGAGTACGGCGCGGGGCATTACCTGATCCAGGCGATGCCGGTGCCGTTCGAATGCGAGACTTTTGCCATGCCGAATGCACCGCTGTTGGGGGTGACGGTGGGCATTGATCGGGTGGTGCTGGGTGAGCTGGTGATGGCGATGGGGATCCAGAGCGGGCCACCGCCAGCGGCGCAAACGTTGGAGTCGATGAGTTCGGTGGTGCTGGACGACGCCATGCGCGGCTGTGTCGAACGCCTGTTGCAGTGCCTGCACGATCCGCTGGAGAGCCGGATCATGGGTCCGGCGCGGGTGCGGGAATTATTGTTCACCGCATTGCGCGGGCCACAGGCGGATGTGTTGCGCGCGCTGGTGGAGCAGCAGGGGCAGTTTTCGCGGGTGGCGACTTCGTTGAATCACCTGCATGCCCATTACGCCGAGCCGCTGAATATCGAGACGTTGGCGGGTTATGCGCACATGAGCGCGTCGACCTTCCACGAACACTTCAAGCGCTGCACGCTGTTGTCGCCGGTGCAGTACCTCAAGCGTCTGCGGCTGCTCAAGGCGCAGCAGTTGCTGCTGGTGGAAGGCATGGGCGTGGCGCAGGCGGCCCATAGTGTGGGGTATCAGAGCACGTCGCAGTTTAGCCGGGAATACAAGCGCTACTTCGAGCGCAGCCCTGGGGATGAGCGGGCGGCATAACTCTCCCGGGCACAATTCGGTCAAAAATGTGGGAGCGGGCTTGCTCGCGAAAGCGGTGGTTCAGCCAAAACATCTGTGACTGATACACCGCTTTCGCGAGCAAGCCCGCTCCCACATTTGACCGAGTCGATGGGTCTTTTTCTGGGCTACAAAAAAGGCCCCCATTTGGGAGCCTTCTGTTCAAGCAGCGGATTTACATATTCGGGTAAGTCGGCCCACCCGCACCTTCCGGCGTCACCCACGTAATGTTCTGCGAAGGGTCCTTGATGTCACAGGTCTTGCAGTGCACGCAGTTCTGGGCGTTGATCTGGAAGCGCTTCTCGCCGTCTTCCTTGGTGATCACTTCATACACGCCGGCCGGGCAGTAGCGCTGCGCCGGTTCATCGTAAAGCGGCAGGTTGGTGCCGATCGGGATGCTCGGGTCTTTCAGCTTCAGGTGGCACGGTTGTTCTTCTTCGTGGTTGGTACCGGAGATGAACACCGAACTCAGCTTGTCGAAGCTCAGCTTGCCGTCGGGTTTCGGGTAGTCGATCTTCTTGCTGTCCTTGGCCAGCTTGAGGCAGGCGTAGTCCGGCTTGGTATCGTGCAGGGTAAACGGCATTTTGCCGCCGAGGATGTTCTGGTCGAACCAGTTGAAGCCGGCACCAATGATCGGGCCGAACTTGTGCATCGCCGGGCCGAAGTTACGGCTGGCGAACAGTTCTTCGTAGAGCCAGCTGTTCTTGAAGCTGTCGACGTAAGCGGTCAGTTCGTCACCGCCTTCGGATTCGGCGAACAGGCGGTCAGCCACGGCGTCAGCGGCGAGCATGCCGGACTTCATAGCGGTGTGGCTGCCCTTGATCTTGGCGAAGTTCAGGGTGCCCAGGTCGCAGCCGATCAGCGCGCCGCCCTTGAACACCATTTTCGGCAGCGAGTTCAGGCCGCCTTTGCAGATGGCACGGGCGCCGTAGCTGATGCGTTTGCCGCCTTCCAGGTACTGGGCCAGCACGGGGTGATGCTTGAGGCGCTGGAACTCGTCGAATGGCGACAGGAAGGTGTTGCTGTAGGACAGGTCGACGATCAGGCCGACGACCACCTGGTTGTTTTCCAGGTGATAGAGGAACGAACCGCCGGTGTTCTCGGCGCTCATGATGTCCAGCGGCCAACCGGCGGTGTGCACTACCAGGCCTGGCTGGTGTTTGGCAGGGTCGATTTCCCAGATTTCCTTCAGGCCGATGCCGTAGTGCTGGGCGTCGGCGTCGCTGTCCAGGTTGAAGCGCTGGATTAGTTGCTTGCCGATGTGGCCACGGCAACCTTCGGCGAACAGCGTGTACTTGCCACGCAGTTCCATGCCCGGGGTGTAGACGCCTTCTTTCGGGTTGCCTTCACGGTCGACGCCCAGGTCACCGGTGATGATCCCGCGCACCACGCCGTTTTCGTCGAACAGCGCTTCCTGGGCGGCGAAGCCTGGGTAGACTTCCACACCCAGGTTTTCGGCCTGCTGGGCGAGCCAGCGACACAGGTTGCCCAGGGAAATAATGTAGTTGCCTTCGTTGTGCATGGTCTTGGGCACAAAGAAGTCAGGCACTTTGGTGGAAGCTTCGCTGGAGCGCAGTACATAGATGTCATCACGCACAACAGGGGTGTTGAGCGGTGCACCGAGTTCTTTCCAGTCCGGGAACAGTTCGTTCAGGGCACGGGGTTCAAACACGGCACCGGACAGGATATGAGCGCCGACTTCGGAGCCTTTTTCGACCACGCAGACGCTGATTTCCTTACCGGCTTCGGCGGCCTTCTGCTTCAATCGGCAGGCGGCAGACAGGCCTGCCGGGCCAGCGCCGACGATGACCACGTCGAATTCCATGTATTCGCGTTCCACAGGCTATCTCCTACTCAAGGCTCAACGGCTTTTTTTTCTAATGGGTGGAGGTTCGGTGATCCGTCCCACAATGCCTGCATCAATCTCATGCAAAGGGCAGGGGACGACCCACCTTTCTCTCTAGGTGGCGCATTATATCTACACCACTCTCAGCGTCCAATACAAACGTTTGTTTGAATTGCCCGCAAGCTAGGTAAATCAAAGCAACGCGGCTTATAACTGACCATTTTGGCGTATTGACCGGAATAGGCGTTCCGGTCAATATACGGTCGGTTTTGCGCATCCCGTAGGCAGACTGTGGGTTTCAAGGCCACCTCGAAAGACAGGCTGAAGGCAAATAAGGGTGACGCGCGAGCCACGATGGCGCGCAGTTTACACGCCACGATAATGAATGACCTCTCAGTCACCGCTGACGAACGGTCATCACTCCCGTGAGCAAGGTCCCCCGGCGACAATTGCCGGTGTTTTTGGAGGTGCCCTTGTGTGCCGATGAGCATCAAACCGCCAGGTTCGCCTAGGCGACTTTCTTTTCACCGGAGAGTAACGAGGAATCCATGAAGGTTCTTGTAGCTGTCAAACGCGTTGTCGATTACAACGTGAAAGTTCGCGTCAAGGCGGACAATTCCGGCGTCGACCTCGCTAACGTCAAGATGTCGATGAACCCTTTCTGCGAAATCGCCGTGGAAGAAGCCGTACGCCTGAAAGAGAAAGGCGTTGCGACTGAAATCGTCGTCGTTTCCATCGGTCCGACCACTGCTCAAGAGCAGCTGCGTACCGCCCTGGCGCTGGGTGCCGATCGCGCCATCCTCGTCGAATCCGCTGAAGAGCTGACTTCCCTGGCCGTTGCCAAGTTGTTGAAAGCCGTTGTCGACAAGGAACAGCCATCGCTGGTGATCCTCGGCAAACAAGCCATCGACAGCGACAACAACCAGACTGGCCAGATGCTGGCTGCACTGACCGGTTACGGTCAGGGCACCTTTGCCTCGAAAGTCGAAGTGAGCGGCGACAAGGTTGCCGTGACCCGCGAAATCGACGGCGGCGCGCAAACGGTTTCCCTGAAACTGCCAGCCATCGTCACCACCGACCTGCGTTTGAACGAGCCGCGCTACGCGTCCCTGCCAAACATCATGAAAGCCAAGAAGAAGCCTCTCGAAGTGCTGACTCCGGATGCTTTGGGCGTTTCCACCGCCTCCACCAACAAGACCGTAAAAGTCGAAGCGCCGGCTGCACGCAGCGCGGGCATCAAGGTCAAGTCGGTGGCTGAACTGGTCGAGAAACTGAAAAACGAAGCGAAGGTAATCTAACCATGACTATCTTGGTAATCGCAGAACACGACAACAAGGTCGTGGCTCCGGCCACCCTGAACACTGTCGCCGCCGCCGCCAAAATCGGTGGTGATATCCACGTCCTGGTCGCTGGCCAAAACGTTGGTGCCGTGGCTGAGGCCGCTGCCAAAATCGCTGGCGTGAGCAAAGTACTGGTTGCCGATAACGCAGCCTACGCTCACCAATTGCCGGAAAACGTTGCGCCGCTGGTAGCAGAGCTGGGCGCTGGCTACAGCCACATCCTGGCTGCCGCCACCTCCAACGGCAAAAACATCCTGCCGCGCGTTGCTGCGCAACTGGACGTTGACCAGATCTCCGAGATCGTTTCGGTAGAAAGCGCCGACACCTTCAAGCGTCCGATCTATGCCGGTAACGCCATCGCTACCGTGCAGTCCACTGCGTCGGTAAAAGTCATCACCGTGCGTGCCACCGGTTTCGACCCGGTTGCAGCTGAAGGTGGTTCGGCTGCGGTTGAAGCTGTGGCCGCTGCCCACGACGCTGGCACTTCCAGCTTCGTTGGCGAAGAGCTGGCCAAGTCCGATCGTCCGGAACTGACCGCTGCCAAGATCGTCGTTTCCGGCGGCCGCGGCATGCAGAACGGCGACAACTTCAAGCACCTGTACGCCCTGGCCGACAAGCTGGGCGCTGCGGTCGGCGCTTCCCGCGCAGCCGTCGACGCAGGTTTTGTACCGAACGACATGCAGGTCGGCCAGACCGGCAAGATCGTTGCGCCACAGCTGTACATCGCCGTCGGTATCTCCGGCGCGATCCAGCACTTGGCCGGTATGAAAGACTCCAAGGTGATCGTTGCGATCAACAAGGACGAAGAAGCACCGATCTTCCAGGTGGCTGATTACGGCCTGGTGGCGGACTTGTTCGAAGCCGTACCCGAGTTGGAGAAGCTGGTCTAATCCAGCCGCTTCACTTATAAAGAGCCCGGTCTTTTGACCGGGCTTTTTTTTGCCCGGTAATTTTTCAACTGGAGAACCCTGCCATGGAATTGCGTTCCTGGACTGTACTGCTGGCCCTGTCACTGCTGCCGGCGGTGTCGCTGGCGGCTGGCAAATGTGATCGCCTGGTGATCACCGGCAGCCCGGACGCACCGCCTTATCTGTGGCGTGATCCCCAGGACCCCACGCACTTGATCGGCGCCACCGCCGACATGCTGCAGCAAGTGGCCAAGGACCTCGGGGTGAAAATCGACCTGCTGTACGGCGGCAAACGTTCCCTGGCGCTGGAAGAAGTGCGCAGCGGGCGCATGGACATCCTCGCCGACGCGCCATTGACCCTCGACGCCCTGGACTCCCTCGACTACATCCACCCGGCATTGGTGCAAACCGATTATCTGGTCTGGACCCGCAAGGATTCCTCCCTGGCCTACAGCCAGGCCAGCGACCTGCAGGGCCACAAGGGCGCGGTGTCGGAAAGGGCGCGCCTGAGCCGCGACTTTGAAACCTTGGCCGCCGAGCAACTGACCTTGCAACGCTTGCCCAGCCTGACCCCGGCGTTCCAGAAGCTGCTGCTGGGGGAAGTGGACTACGTACTCGCCGGACGTTATTCCGGCATGGCCATGGCCCAGACCCTGGGCATGAGCAACGACCTGGTGGCGCGGGAAATCCCCATCGACCAGCCGGGCCTGTACCTGGCCATTTCCCACAACTCCGCCTGCAACGATCCGTGGTTGCGCGGACAGCTCGCCAAAAAGATGACAGAATTGCCCGCGTCCGGTCTGGCGGAAACCGCGCTGCAGAGCAATCTTGAGCGCTGGAAAGCGCAGTTGCAGCAACCCGTCGGCACCCCAACAAAGTAGGGATTTTCAGTGACTATTCGACCTCTTTTCGCGGCCCTCGCCGTTGTAGCTCTGGCGGGATGTGCAGCCGATCCTGCGCCGAATGAACAGATGCGCCTGACCCAGCAAGCCCTGGAACAAGCCAGCGCCGTGGGCGCCGTTGCCAGCGATTCGCCCGAGCTGAAGCTGGCGGAAGACAAGTTCACCCAGGCCCGTGCCGACATGGCCGATGAATCCTACAAGGACGCCCGCATGCAGGCTGAAGAAGCCGAGCTGGACGCCCGCCTGGCGGAAGCGCGGGTGCTGACCCGCAAAAGCCAGGAGCAACTGAACGTGCTCAACACCCGCATCACCCGCCTGCGCAAGCAGTTGCAGTTGGGAGACGCCCAATGAGCCCGTTGATGCGTGGGTTGAGCTGTGTGGTGTTGCTGGGCAGTGCGCTGGGTGGTTGTGCGACCCATCCCGACAGTAACCTCGCCTTGCAACAGGCCAGCACTGACTTCCAGAAGGTCAAGGAAGATTCGAATGTGCTGCGTATCGCACCCAAGGACGTGATTCGCGCCGGTGAGTCCCTGGCCCGTGCCGACCGTTTCTCCAGCTTCTGGGGCAGCGGCGCCGATGTGGCGCATTACGCCTACCTGAGCCAGCGCTACAGCGCGATTGCCCGGGAACACACCGAGCAGGCACTCAATCAGGAGCGTGGGGTCAAGCTGGAGCTGGAACGCCAGCGCCTGCAACTGGCCCTGCGTGAAGCCAAGCTCTCCAGCGTTCAGCAACAGGGCAAATGGATTGAGGCGCAGATATCCAGCCTGACCACCGTCCAGCCTGATCGCGGGCTGGTGATGACCCTGGGTGACGTGCTGTTCGATACGGGTGATGCAGAGCTGCAAAACTCGGCCAACCGCACCGTGCTCAAAGTGGTGCAGTTCCTGCAACTGAACCCCAAGCGCGTGGTGCGCATCGAGGGTTACACCGACAATACCGGCGGCGAACAGGAAAATATCAAACTGTCCCGGGACCGCGCTCAAGCGGTTGCGGATGTACTGAGCGACCTGGGGATCGACGAAAAACGCATTCAGGTCGAAGGCTACGGCGATCAGTATCCGGTCGAAGCCAACGCGTCTGAGCGGGGCAGGGCGCAGAACCGTCGGGTAGAAATTGTGTTCTCCGACGAAAAAGGCCAGCTGGGCGCTGCTCGCTAAACCTGTTGTTCAAGATGGAGGGGTGATTCCTGTAGGAGTTGTCGAGCCCCAGCGAGGCTGCGACAGGATCGCCTCGGTGGACCTGCGAGACCGCAGCGCCTGCATCGCAGCCTCGCTGAAGCTCGACAGCTCCCACATAAGCCCGATCAATGATCGGGTTTTTTATGCCCGCGATTCAGTTCGCAACCCTTACAGTTTTTTCTATCACTGCCGCCCGCGCTCGACTATTGTGGCAACTGTCCCCGTACACTTCTAAACTGTGCCGGTATGTTTCACACAAAAATAAAATACCCGTGAAATCGAGTGCTGCGTCATGACCAATCTGTTGCTCTACCAACGTATCGCCCAGCAGCTGGCTGAGGATATCCGCCGCGGTGTCTATCAACCGGGCGAGCGCGTGCCTTCGGTACGCAAAATGAGCTCCCAGCTCAACGTCAGCCACGCCACCGTGTTGCAGGCCTACGCGAACCTGGAAGACCAGGGTTTGATTCGCGCGCGGCCGCAGTCCGGGTATTACGTGCACCAGACGCCGGCGCTCACTGCGCCCACGCCGGACATCGCCCGGGTCGAGCGTCCAGGGTTGGTCACCCGCAGCAGCATCATTCAACAGGTGTTGGTGGAATCCCGTCGCGAAGGCGTGTTCCCGCTCGGCGCCGCCGTGCCGAGTGTCGACTACCTGCCTGTGCGCGCGCTGCATCAGCAACTGGCCAAGGTCACGCGTTTCCAGAGCCCGCGGGCGTTCAGTTACATGTTCAGCCCGGGTTTCGAGCCGCTGCGGCGCCAGGTGGCGATCCGTATGCGCGATGCCGGGGTGGTGGTCGACCCCTCCGAAGTGGTGATCACCCATGGGTGTGTCGATGCATTGCAGATGTCGCTGCGGGTGCTGACCCGCCCCGGCGACCTGATCGCCGCCGAATCGCCGACCTATTACGGCTTGCTGCAACTGGCCGATCTGCTGGGCCTGAAGGTCATCGAAATCCCCAGCGACCCGGCCACCGGCATGAGCCTGGAAGCCCTGCAACTGGCAGCCAACCAATGGTCGATCAAGGCCCTGGTGCTGACCACGCGCCTGAGCAATCCCCTGGGCGGCACCATGCCCGAAGAGCGGCAGAAACAGTTGCTGCGCCTGGCCTCGGATTTCGATATCCAGGTGGTCGAGGACGATATCTATGGCGAACTGATGTTCGAACTGGGCCGCACCAAGGCCCTGAAAGCCTACGACCGTCTGGACCGGGTCATCTATTGCTCGAGTTTCTCGAAGACCCTGTCACCGGGCATTCGCATTGGCTGGATGATTGCCGGCAAGTACCAGCAGGAAATCCAGCGCCTGCAAATGTTCAGCACCCATTCGGCCTGCAGCGTGACCCAGATGGGCACGGCGGCGTACCTGGAGAATGGCGGTTACGACCGCCACCTGCGCTATATCCGCCAGGAGTACCGCAAGAACCTCAGCGCGTTCCAGCTGGCCGTGCAGCAGTATTTTCCCGAAGGCACCCAGATGACCCGCCCGACCGGCGGTTTTATCCTGTGGGTCAGTTTGCCTGGACGGGTCAATACCCAGGAACTGCACGTGCGCGCCTTGCAGCAGGGCATCAGCATTGCACCGGGGCTGATCTTCAGTAATACGGAACAGTTCAACCACTGTATTCGCCTGAACTGCGGCACCCCGTGGAACCGCGAGGCGGAGCGCGCCTTGATGACCCTCGGGATGCTGGCAAGCCAGTTATGCCAGGAGACTGCGGCGGGTTTTTGAGGCATGGAAAGGGGACACGACGGGTAGCTGGCTAATTACCATGCTTGTCATACCGTCCTCAACAAGCGAGCATATGGCCTTCTGCCGTTAATGCTGCTGGCGATATGACTTATACCTTTCCTGCTGCCCTGCTGATCTGCGTGTTAAGCCTGTGTAACGCTGGCGCTGTCCTGGCGGCTCCCGCTAGTGAAGCGGTGCCTGCTGCCAGCTCCCAGCAAACGGTGCCGGCGAAAAAAGCCGCTGCGGCCAAGAAGGCACCGGTCGCGAAGAAAGCCCCCGCAAAGAAAGCAACGCCGGTTAAAAAACGTGCGCCTATCGCCAGCAAGTCAAAGTCGGCCCACGAAGTCGCCAAGACGCCGCTGCCGCCCGCGGAGCTGGATTTGAGCCTGCCGTCGAACATGGTTCGCCACCTGCAACCCCTCGGCACCATGCCGCAGCCGAAGAACGTGCCGCTGCTGCCGCCGATGTTTGCCGAAAAGCCCACTGACAACAGTGCCTTCCAGATCAACGGGCGCCTGCTCAGCAATGAAATGCAGCTGCAACTGCGCAACGAAGAACGCCGCGAAGTAGAAGGCGCAGCGCTGGATTTCCAGTTCAAGCAATAAACCCGACGAGTAAACGTGACGCGCACCCCTGACCTTCTGTCGCAGACTGGTCAGTCACTTTTGTTTTCGGTGAAAAACCCCTGTTAAGCCAATTTAAAACGTCTGTTTAAGGGCGTAGTCTTACGTGGCCATCAACACTTGAGTTGTCGAGGATCTGTTCGTCATGAAATGCCGTGAAGGCTGTGGCGCTTGCTGCATTGCCCCATCCATCAGTTCTCCGTTGCCGGGAATGCCTGCCGGCAAACCGGCGGGCGAACGCTGCCTGCATCTTTCGGTCGAACAACTGTGCCAGTTGTTTGGCCAGCCTGAGCGGCCGGCAGTGTGTAGTTCGTTCCAGGCGGATATCGAGGTCTGCGGCAGTAGCCAGGCAGAAGCGATCAGGTTGATCGGCTGGTGGGAACAGATGACGGCGGCTTAGTGGGCTGTTCAAAGTACTGAACTTCAACAATAAGGAATAAGACCATGGGTTCACTGAAACGAATTGCTGTGTTGTGCGGTTTTACCGCGTTGTTCGCTGCCGCAGCGCATGCTGAAGACTGGCAGACGGCCAAGGATGAAGACGGCATCAAAGTGTCCTTGAGTGAAATTGCCGGTTCCAAGTACAAGGCTTATCGCGGTGTGACGACCATCAAGGCGCCGCTGGCCAAGATCCAGGCGCTGCAGGAAGACGTGGCGGGGGCCTGCTCCTGGATCCACGAATGCAAGTCGCAGAAACTGCTCAAGCAGGAAGGCGACAAGAGCTGGACCTACACCCAGTTCAAGGCACCGTTCCCGGTGACCGATCGTGACTCGATCCTGGAAATCACCACCACCAAGGCTGCCGACGGCACCGTCACCCGCAAGCTGTTGGAAGTGCCGACCTACCAGCCAGAAGTCAAAGGCTATGTGCGCGTAGCCCAGGTCGATGGTTACTGGAAGCTGGTGCCTAAAGGCGACAACCTGACCGAAGTGACCTACCAGGTGCACACCGAGCCAGGTGGCAGCGTGCCGTCTTGGTTGGCCAACAAGTTCGTGGTGGACGCACCGTTCAACACCTTGAAAGCCCTGAAAGAACACGCTGAAAAATAACTGCAGTTGATCAGGTGCCTCCTGCCTTGAGTGGAACGATTTCCAGGCCCTCAAGGTCCAGATAGATGTAAGCCCACCCATGGGTTTTATCGAGGAGGCTCTGATGCCAAAGTGGAACGTTTCCTTCACCAATGATCATGGTGAGTCGGTAGTCGAGCAATTCGAGTGCGAGCAGAAACCCACGCTTGAAGAAGCTGCGCGCCTGGTTCGCGCCCGCGTATCACCGGTGCTGGAGGAACTGGATCTCAACGATCTGGAGGGGCGTATTGCCGAACCCACGGTCAAGATTCTGAAAGATCAAAACAGCATCAAAGACCTCAAGGTCGACCCCGCCGCCTGAACATTCCCTGTACGCCTTTAAACAGACTCTGGTGGAGGTGATAGCTTCGCGCTACTCTGCAATGGAGATCAGCGAATGAATCGCTAAGGTCTGGTCTTGTCAGCTACATGCTTGTCTCCCAGCGGCGACGTCACTGCCGTAACACCCGCGCCCTTGCAGCGCGGGCCTTGGGAAGCACGGAAAGTCTATCCATCGGTTTGAGGAGGACGTTTCATGAGCACAGCCTATCAAGAAGACATCAGCACCAACGTGTTGCGCCGCATGAAAGAGGGCGGCTTTGACTTCTCGCGTTTCCATCCCATCGAGTTCTACGCCATTTTCCCGGATGAGGAACGGGCGCGGCGGGCTGCGGGTCGGTTTCGTGGGGAATCCCTGAATGCCCAGGTCAGCGCACGGGATGACGGCGCCTGGTACCTGGAATTGAGCAAAATCATGTTCGCCACCTACGACGGCATAGGAGACTTCGAGCAGGACTTTGAGGCGGTGGTCGAGCCCTTGGGCGGAATCATCGAGGGATGGGGCGTGAAACAGGAGGTGCGTGGGTTACCCATGTAGCGACATGAGCAACAACACAGCGTATCGGCTGACCTTTGGGTCGGCCGTTTTTGTTTCTGGCGCGGGAAAAATCCTACGCAAAAAAAAGCCACCCGAGCAGGGTGGCCAAAGGGAAGATCGCAAAGGAGGAGAGCGATTCGGTACAAACGGTAATGCCCAATGGATGAGGCTGTAGGACGCGTCCTGTTCAGCTGATGGAGGTGATTATCCGCGGGGTTTGCCGGGCAGTGAAATCAACTCTGACTATGCTGGTGATAGTCATGGCCTGCATTGCAATGAGGCGCCGCCCATGACAGCGGGCATTTGCTGCACCGGGACGGTGCGATGAGACCTGCGTCTATATCCAACTGATTGATACTTAAGTGTTTATGCCGCTGGCACGGGCCTTGCGATGGTTCTGGCGTCCGGGTGACAAGGAGTACGGCATGATCCGCACTTATTATGATGAGATGTACGACGGGGCAGGGCAGGTGCGCCCCCATTACCGCGAATTCGCCCGCTGGTTGGCCGACACGCCGGCCGAACTGCTGGCCCAGCGCCGGCGCGAAGCCGATTTGCTGTTTCACCGGGCCGGTATCACCTTCACCTTGTATGGCGATGAGCAAGGTACCGAGCGCCTGATCCCCTTCGACACGATCCCCCGCAGCATCCCGGCCAGTGAATGGCGGATCGTCGAGCGCGGCTGCATCCAGCGGGTCAAGGCGCTGAACATGTTCCTCGCCGACCTCTACCACGAACAACGCATTATCCAGGCCGGGATCATCCCCGCCGAGCAAGTCCTGGCCAACGAGCAGTACCAGTTGGCGATGCAGGGCCTGGACCTGCATCGGGATATCTATTCCCACATCTCAGGTGTCGACCTCGTACGCGATGGCGACGGCACTTACTACGTCCTCGAAGACAATCTGCGTACTCCCAGCGGCGTGAGCTACATGCTCGAAGACCGCAAGATGATGATGCGCCTGTTCCCCGAACTGTTCGCGGCCCAGCGCATCGCGCCCATCGACCACTATCCCAACCTGTTGCTCGACACCCTGAAAAGCTCCAGCCCGCTGGATAATCCCAGTGTGGTGGTGCTGACGCCTGGGCGTTTCAACAGTGCGTTCTTCGAGCATGCATTCCTGGCCCGGGAAATGGGCGTGGAACTGGTGGAAGGCGCCGACCTGTTCGTGCGTGATGACCGCGTGTTCATGCGCACCACCGATGGTCCCAAGGCGGTGGATGTGATCTACCGTCGCCTCGACGACGCGTTCCTCGACCCGCTGGCCTTCAACCCGGACTCCATGCTCGGCGTACCGGGCCTGCTGGCGGCGTATCGCTCGGGCAACGTGGTGTTGGCCAATGCCATCGGCACCGGGGTGGCGGATGACAAGTCGGTGTACCCCTTCGTCACCGAGATGATCCGTTTTTACCTGGATGAAGAACCGATCCTGAAGAATGTTCCGACGTTCCAGTGCCGTAATCCCAGTGAACTGTCCCACGTACTGGCCAACCTTCCGCAACTGGTGGTGAAGGAAACCCAGGGCTCCGGTGGCTATGGCATGTTGGTCGGCCCGGCCGCCTCGGCGGCGGAAATCGAAGCCTTCCGCGCACGTATCAAGGCCAAGCCCCACGCCTATATCGCGCAACCGACCCTGTGCCTGTCGACATGCCCGACCTTCGTCGAAAACGGCATCGCGCCACGCCACATCGACCTGCGCCCGTTTGTGCTGCAAGGCAAGGAAACCCGTGTGGTGCCCGGCGGCCTGACTCGTGTGGCGCTGCGGGAAGGTTCGCTGGTGGTCAACTCGTCCCAGGGCGGCGGCACCAAAGACACCTGGGTGGTCGAGGATTGAAATATGTTGAGTAGAACTGCCTCGGATTTGTATTGGATGTCACGCTACCTGGAGCGCGCGGAAAACCTCGCGCGGATGCTCGATGTCAGTTATTCGCTGTCGCTGATGCCCCAGGACGGGCGCGGCGATGGCCTGCATGAACTGGCGATGCCGCTGCTGATCACCGGCACCCTCGACGATTACCGCGAGCGCCACGGTGAACTGCACGCCGAACGCCTGCTGCACTTCTTCGCCCTGGATGCTGCCAACCCGGCCAGCATCTACAGCTGCCTCGGCGCTGCACGCGCCAGTGCCCATGCCGTGCGTGGGCGAATCACCGCCGACATGTGGGAAAACATCAACGCCACCTGGCTGGAAATTCGCGACATCGCCCAGCAAGGCCTGAGCCGCTACGGCATGAGCCGGTTCTGCGAGTGGGTCAAGGAACGTTCCCACCTGTTCCGCGGTGCCACCTACGGCACCATCATGCGTAACGACGCCTTTCGTTTTATTCGCCTGGGCACCTTTATCGAGCGCGCCGACAACACCCTGCGCTTGCTCGACGCCCGCTATGAAATGGCCGGCGACCAGGCCGAAGCGGTCACCGATGGTACCGCCCATGCCTACTATCAATGGAGTGCGTTGTTGCGGGCGTTGTCGTCGTTCGAGGCCTACACCGAGATCTACCGTGATGCCCCCGGCGCCCGGCAAGTCGCCGAACTGTTGCTGCTGCGCGCCGACGTGCCGCGGTCGCTGCGGGCCTGCAGTGAAGAGATCGACCAGATCCTTGGCAGCCTGCCCGGCATCAACGGTCGCCCGGCCCAACGCCTGGCAGCGGAAATGGACGCACGCCTGCGCTATACAGCCATCGACGAAATTCTCGAGGAAGGCCTGCACGCTTGGCTGACCGACTTCATCCCGCTCGTGCGCGAGTTGGGCGATGCTATTTACAGTTCCTACCTGGAGGCGGCATGAGACTTTCCATCAGCCACGAAACCACCTACCACTACGAAGACCAGGTGCGTGCCAGCATCCAGTACCTGCGGCTCACGCCCCACGACAGCGAGCGCCAGCATGTCCTCAGTTGGCAGTTGGACTTGCCCCGGCCGGTACGGGCGCAACTGGACCCGTTCGGCAACATCCTGCACGTGTTGACCCTGGACGAGCCCCATGAAGCCATCATCATTGGCGCCCGTGGCCAGGTGGATATCGACGAATTGCGCGAGGCCGAACATGAAAGCCAGTCGGCCTTCCCGTTCCTGCGCTGCACCCGTTTGACCGAACCGGACGAGGCCCTGCGCAGCTTTGCCGAAAAGCATTGCCATCAACGCCGCGACCGCAGCGCATTGATCGACCTGATGCACGCGCTGAACCAGTACATGACCTATTCGCCCGGCTCTACCGAAGTCGACACCTGTGCGGCCAAGGCGTTTGCCGGGCGTGCCGGGGTGTGCCAGGACCACACCCACGCCTTCCTCGCCTGTGCCCGCAGCCTGGGGATTCCGGCGCGTTATGTGTCGGGGTATTTGTACAGCGAAGACTGCGAGCACCTCGCCAGCCATGCCTGGGCTGAAGCGTGGCTGGATGACGCCTGGTACAGTTTTGACGTGACCAATCAACTGGCGCGGCCGGAGCGGCATTTGAAGCTGGCGGTGGGTCTGGATTACCTGGACGCCTGCCCGGTACGAGGCATGCGTCGTGGGGGAGGGCATGAGCAGATGCATGCCAAGGTATTTGTAGCGCCGACACCGGTGATTTCGGTGCAGCAGCAGTAGGATCCAGGGAGAGAGGGAGCTCTGTGTAGCAGGAAAGCTCTCCGTGCCAGGACAGCTTTTTGTGGCGAGGGAGCTTGCTCCCGCTGGGCCGCGAAGCGGCCCCAAGGCATGCCCCCGAGTTCTGTCTGGAGAAATGTTATTGCCTGATTGGGGCTGCTGCGCAGCCCAGCGGGAGCAAGCTCCCTCGCCACAGGTTTACCCGAGCCTTAAGGCTGCTTTCTGCCCGCCATATGCTTCAAATACCCCACCAGCAGATCCAGGTCCGCATCCGGCAGCACGCTGGCGGCAAACGCGGGCATTTTCGCCTGTGGCCAGTGCCGCATGCTTTTCGATTTCGGTGCAGCAGCAGTAGGATTCCGGGAGAGAGAGGAAGCTTTGTGTAGCAGGAAAGCTCTCTGTGCCAGGAAAGCTTTTTGTGGTGAGGGAGCTTGCTCCCGCTGGGCTGCGAAGCGGCCCCAAAGCATGCCCCCGAGTTCTCTCTGGAGAAATGTGATTGCCTGATTGGGGCTGCTGCGCAGCCCAGCGGGAGCAAGCTCTCTCGCCACAGGTTTACCCGAGCCTTAAGGCTGCTTTCTGCCCGCCATATGCTTCAAATACCCCACCAGCAGATCCAGGTCCGCATCCGGCAACACGCTGGTGGCAAACGCCGGCATCTTCGCCTGTGGCCAGTGCCGCATGCTTTGCGGATCGCGGATGTAGCGCTTGAGGAAATCCCCGGCAAAATATTCAGTGGGGTTGTAAGGAATATTCAGGTCCGGCCCCACCTGCGCATCGCCGGCCCCGTTCAGGCGATGACATGCCAGGCAGTTCTTCTGGAACAGTGCGAACCCCTGATTCACCGGGTCATTCGCCGCCAGTTTCGGATCCGGCAACAACGCCGGGAAGCGCTCCGCCACCGTCTTCAACTGCTTGATCCCGGAAATCTGAAACGGCCATTGCTCAGGGCTGATATGCCCGGCTTGTGGATCGGTCCACACCAGATAAAACGGCCCGGCACTGGGCTTGCCGTCTGCCAGTGGCGGCCACGGATGCGCCGGATCTTCCACCGCCAGCCAGGCCCGCGCGCCGCTTTTTGATAGCAGCGGTGCCGCCGTCAGTTCCGCGGCAAAGCCGTCGAGGGCCACTGCCTGCAGATGGTTATCCGGCATGATGCCTGGCAACAGCGCTGCCAACGGCACTGCGCGATACGTCATGTTGCGCTTGTAGGAAACGTCATCAACGATCTGCACCGTCTGCACATCCGGACGCTTGAGCAGTTCGGTGGTTTCCCAGGTTTTGCTGGCGTGATCCAGCTCGACGGTCAATTTCGCGGCGTGCGCCGGCAAGGCCAGCAGCAGGATCAGGAGGACGATGATCTGTTTCAAGGAAGGGCCACATATCGGAAAAGGCGGTGGAACTCACGATACCGCAAAATCAAAAAATCTCGGCGCGCAAAACGGCAGCCCCTGACGGGATCGCTATACGCAATATCCCGAAAGGCGCTGCCAAAGGCTGCGATCCTGGCGCTGTGTCTGCGCAGAATGTGGGGTGTGAGAGGTCACCCAATGACCTTGGTGAGGTTGGGCAAGATCAGAATCAGGGTGGTGGCGAACAGAATAAGTCCCGCCTGACGTACTTTCGAATGCTTGAACATGGCTGACTGCCTTTTGTTGTTATTCCTGAGCGTCAAATGCGTGCCGGTCGATTCAACTATGACGGTGCTACATGACTCTTTTCTTACAGTTCCTACAGGTGCTCCAGCAAAACCCGGCAGCAACCTTTAACTTCTCTTACAGATTCAACCTTAGAGCCCTCGTTCTACATGGCTTAGATCCATTTCGTCTCATCACCTGAAGAAAAATTATTAAAAAGGCATGAGGCCAATTGCCAGCCAGACGCCAGCCCTACGGCTAGACAGCTAAAACGATTAATCAGCCGATTCCCGTAGCCTCCTACCGTTCGTCTGAGCGTGAGCGTCAAGGTCAATGAGCGGTTCGGTCATTGAATCCGGCGCCCCGGCGCCTAAGGTAAGGGCACGATTCGTTGCATAGTGATTCGAGGACGTCATGACCCAAGCTTTGATCTTTGATGCGATACGCACGCCCCGGGGCAAAGGCAAGGCGGATGGCGCCCTGCACAGCGTCAAGCCGGTGAACCTGGTGGCCGGTTTGCTGACGGCACTGCAACAGCGCACCGACCTCGACACCCGGCAAGTGGATGACATCGTCCTGGGCTGTGTCACACCGATTGGCGACCAGGGCGCCGACATCGCCAAGACCGCCGCCTTGGTGGCGGACTGGGATATCAGCGTCGCCGGGGTGCAGATCAACCGGTTTTGCGCCTCGGGCCTGGAAGCCGTGAACCTCGGCGCGATGAAAGTGCGCTCCGGCTTTGAAGACCTCGTGGTGGTGGGCGGCGTCGAGTCCATGTCCCGAGTGCCCATGGGCAGTGACGGCGGCGCCTGGGTGCTCGACCCGCAAACCAATATGCACAGCCACTTCACCCCGCAAGGCATCGGTGCCGACCTGATCGCCACCCTGGAAGGCTTCACCCGCCAGGACGTCGACGCCTTTGCCCTGCACTCACAGCAGAAAGCGGCGCGGGCCAGATCAGACGGTTCCTTCAACAAGTCGCTGATCGCCGTGCAGGACCAAAATGGCATTGTGCTGCTGGATCAGGACGAATTCATCCGTGCCGATTCCACCCTCGAAGGCCTGGGCAAACTCAAGCCCAGCTTCGAAATGATGGGCCAGATGGGCTTCGACGCCACGGCGTTGCGGGTCTACAGCCACGTCGAACGCATCAACCACGTGCACACACCGGGCAACAGTTCCGGGATCGTCGATGGCGCGGCGCTGATGCTGATCGGTTCTGAAGCAAAAGGTCGCGAACTCGGCCTGCAACCCCGGGCGCGGATCGTCGCCACCGCTGTCACCAGTACCGACCCCACCATCATGTTGACCGGCCCGGCACCGGCAACCCGCAAGGCACTGGCCAAGGCGGGTTTGCGGGTTGAAGACATCGACCTGTTCGAGGTCAACGAAGCGTTTGCGTCGGTGGTGCTCAAGTTCATCAAGGACATGGGCATCGACGCCGCCCGGGTCAACGTCAACGGTGGCTCCATCGCCATGGGCCACCCGCTGGGCGCCACGGGCTGCGCGATTCTCGGCACCTTGCTTGATGAGCTGGAGGTACGCCAGCAGCGTTATGGCCTGGCCACCCTGTGTGTCGGCGGCGGCATGGGTATCGCCACTATCATCGAACGCCTCTGAGCCTAAGGAATCAGTCATGACCGATGCCATTCGTTACGAAAAGGGCCAGGACCAGATTGTGGTGCTGACCATCGACATGCCCGGCCAGAGCGCCAACACCATGAACGGGGTGTACCGCGAGGCCATGGCGGCCACCGTCGTCCGCCTGGACGCCGAGAAGGATTCGATTGCGGGCGTGATCATCACCTCGGCGAAGAAGACCTTCTTTGCCGGCGGCGACCTCAATGAACTGATCAAGGTCGACAAGCCCCACGCCAAGGATTTCTACGACAGCGTGCTGGTGCTGAAGGCGCAACTGCGCACCCTGGAAACCCTCGGCAAACCGGTAGTGGCCGCGATCAACGGCGCAGCGCTGGGCGGTGGCTGGGAGATTTGCCTGGCGTGCCAGCACCGTGTGGCGCTGGACCACAAGTCGGTACAGATTGGCCTGCCGGAAGTCACCCTCGGGCTTTTGCCGGGTGGCGGCGGTGTGGTGCGCATGGTGCGGATGCTGGGCCTGGAAAAAGCCTTGCCCTACTTGCTGGAAGGCAAAAAGATTACGCCGCAGCAGGCGCTGCAAGCCGGGTTGATTGATGAGCTGGCGGCAGACCGTGACGAGCTGCTGGCCAAGTCCCGGGCGTGGATTCTGGCCAACCCCGAGGCGAAACAGCGCTGGGACATCAAGGGCTATCAGATCCCGGGTGGTACGCCGTCCAACCCGAAAGTCGCGCAAATGCTTGCCATTGCGCCATCGATCCTGCGCGCCAAAACCAACGGCTGCTTCCCGGCCCCGGAGAAAATCCTCTGCGCCGCCGTGGAAGGTGCCCAGGTGGATTTCGACACCGCGCACTTGATCGAGACCCGCTACTTCACCGAGCTGGTCACCGGGCAAGTGGCGAAAAACATGATTGGCACCTTCTGGTTCCAGCTCAATGAAATCAATGCCGGCAGTTCGCGGCCCAAGGGCTTTGCGCCGTATGTGACACGCAAGGTCGGCGTGCTCGGCGCCGGGATGATGGGCGCGGGCATTGCCTACGTCAGCGCCTCGGCGGGCATTGAGGTGGTGCTCAAGGACGTCAGCCAGGCGGCGGCAGAGAAGGGCAAGGCCCACTCGGCCACGTTGCTGGACAAGAAGGTCGGGCGTGGGCAATTGACCGCCGAACAGCGGGAAACCATCCTCGCGCGGATTGTTCCTACCGAATCCGATGCTGATCTTGCCGGCTGCGACCTGATCATCGAAGCCGTCTTCGAGGATCGGGAACTCAAGGCCAAGGTCTCGGCGGCCGCGCAAAACGTGGTGGGCGCCGAAGCGGTGATCGCCTCCAACACCTCCACCTTGCCCATCAGCGGGTTAGCCACCGCCGTTCCAGACCAGGGCAAGTTTATCGGCCTGCACTTCTTCAGCCCGGTGGACAAAATGCCCTTGGTGGAAATCATCAAGGGCGCCCGCACCAGCGACGAAACCCTGGCGCGGGGGTTCGACTTCGTACTGCAAATCAAGAAAACCCCGATCGTGGTCAACGACAGCCGCGGCTTCTTCACTTCAAGGGTGTTTGGCACCTTCACCAATGAAGGTATCGCCATGCTCGGCGAAGGCGTGGCCGCACCGATGATCGAGACCGAGGCACGCAAGGCCGGCATGCCTGTGGGACCGCTGGCGGTCTCTGACGAAGTTTCCCTCAGCCTGATGAGCCATATCCGTCAACAGACGGCCAAGGACCTACAGGCCGAGGGCAAGCCGTTACCGCAGCACCCGGCGTTTGCCGTGATCGACCTGTTGCTCATTGAATACAAGCGCCCGGGCAAGGCGGCGGGTGGCGGTTTCTACGAATACCCGGCGGGCGGGCAGAAACACCTGTGGCCGGAGCTGAAAAGCCGCTTCGAAAAGCCCGGCCAACAGATCTCGCCGCAAGACGTGCGCGACCGTTTGCTGTTCATCCAGGCCATCGAAACCGTGCGCTGTGTGGAGGAGGGCGTATTGATGTCGACGGCTGATGCCAACGTCGGCTCGATCTTCGGTATCGGCTTTGCCGCCTGGAGCGGCGGAGCGCTGCAATTCATCAACCAGTACGGCCTGAACGATTTCGTCGCCCGCGCCCGCTACCTGGCCGAGCAATATGGTGAGCGCTTCACGCCGCCGGCGCTGCTGTTGGAGAAAGCTGCACAGGGTGAAGCGTTTCGGTGATCCAAATGTGGGAGCGGCGGTGCGACGATTCGACTTGCTCGCGAAAGCGGTGGATCAGCTAACGAGTGTGTTGACTGACACACCGCATTCGCGAGCAAACCCGCTCCCACATTGAGCATGGCGATGGGGCTTGCCTTGGAAGGGTATTTCAAGGCAGGCTCTGGGGGTGTTCATTATTCCCATCGCCGTGTCAGGTATTTTTTATGTCGTTACGCGTGTGCATCCTGGAAACCGATATCCTGCGTCCTGGGCTGATCGATCAGTACCAAGGGTACGGGCAGATGTTCAAGCGCCTGTTCTCCAAACAGCCGATTGCCGCCGAGTTCGTCATCTATAACGTGGTGCAGGGTGAATACCCGGCGGATGAAGAAGTGTTCGACGCGTACCTGGTGACGGGCAGCAAGGCCGACTCCTTTGGCACCGATCCGTGGATCCAGACCCTCAAGACCTACCTGCTGGACCGCCATGCCCGCGGCGACAAGCTGATCGGCATCTGCTTCGGCCACCAGTTGCTGGCGCTGCTGTTGGGTGGCAAGACCGAGCGGGCGACCAAGGGCTGGGGCATGGGCATCCATGACTACAAACTGAACGCCAAGGCACCGTGGATGAGCCCGGTGGTGGAAGAACTGACGCTGTTGATCAGCCACCAGGACCAGGTCACCACCTTGCCGGAAAACGCCACCGTGATCGCCTCCAGCGAGTTCTGCCCGTTTGCGGCGTACCACATTGAAGACCAGGTGCTGTGTTTCCAGGGCCACCCGGAATTTATCCACGACTATTCCCGCGAGTTGCTGGAGATTCTTCAGACAACGCTGGGGGAGAAGGTCTACACCAACGGTGTGGCCAGCCTGGAACGAGACCACCACGGCGTCACCGTGGCGGAATGGATGATGCGGTTTGTGGCGCACAAACCAAAAGCAGGAGCGGCCTGAAACCGTCCAGGGCAAGAAGCACGCTCTTCAAGGCAAAGCAGATTAATGTAGGAGCTGGCTTGCCTGCGATAGCATCACCTTGGTGTAACTGACAAACCGAGGTGCCTGCATCGCAGGCAAGCCAGCTCCCACACTTTTGATCTTCAGCAAATTGAGCTGGGTTTGTTACAGCCAGCCTGAACGCTTGAAGCTGGCCCACAAACTTGTACACCCCACCGCAATAAACCCCAGCACCGCAAAATAGCCGTAGTGCCATTGCAGCTCCGGCATGTTCTGGAAGTTCATCCCGTAAATCCCGGCCACCGCCGTCGGGAACGCCAGAATCGCTGCCCACGCGGCAAACTTGCGTTGCACCACGCTTTGGCGCGAGGCTTCCAGCAACACCCCAATCTCGATGGTCTGGCTGGCGATATCCCGCAAGGTGGTCAGGTCTTCCATCTGCCGGGTGACGTGAATCTGCACATCGCGAAAGTACGGACGCATGTTCTTGTCGATAAACGGGAAGCTCAGTTTCTGCAATTCCTGACTGATCTCCACCATCGGTGCCACATAGCGCTTCAGTCGCAGCACATCGCGGCGCAGGCCGTGGAGCTTCTGGATATCCGCTTCACTCAGGGAGTTGCACAACACGTTGCGCTCCAGTTCATCGACCTCGGCATGAATCGCCTCGCTCACCGGCTGGTAGTTCTCGGTAACAAAATCCAGCAGCGCATAGAGTACGAAATCTTCCCCATGCTCCAGCAACAGCGGTCGCGCCTCACAGCGCTGGCGCACATAGCCGTAGGATGCCGAGTGGCCGTTGCGGGCGGTGATGATGTAGCCGTTGCCGGCAAAGATATGGGTTTCGATAAACTCCAGCTTGCCGTTATCGCGCACCGGCGAATAGGTCACGATAAACAGCGCGTCGCCGAAGGTTTCAAGCTTGGGGCGGCTGTGTTTTTCCAGGGCGTCTTCGATGGCCAGTTCGTGCAGGTTGAACTGGCGCTGCAGGTTGGCCAGTTCCAGTGCGCTGGGCTCTTCCAGGCCGATCCACACAAAGTGGTCAGGCTTGGCGGCCCACGCGGCGCCTTCGTCGAGGGTGATATCAGTGACTTTCTTTCCGGCGCTATAGACGGCGGCCGCAACAACTCTACCCATAGTGCTGATCGCTTCTTCTTGAATGGCAGATGACAACTGTCAGGCAGCTTAGCTGCCCTGCCCAATCAGAGTCAGCAAATTCGGCGGGGTTCAGCCGTGATTGCAGGTGTGGTTTGCAGCTCGCGGTCCATCGCCTCGATGCAGTCGCGCATTTGCTCGCGACAGGTCTGCATTAACAGCGGCATGTCATCCATCGTCAGCCCCTTCGTAGGAATCGGCGGCAACGAGCGAATCAGAATATCGCCACTGTTCCAGCGATTGAGCTTCATCTGCTTCACATAGGTGCTGACACACACCTGCACAATCGGCACGCCTGCGGCGATCGCCATCTGGAACGCGCCTTTCTTGAACGGCAGCAGGGTTTCACCGAAGTTGCGCGTGCCTTCCGGGAACACCCAGATCGAGGTGTCGGCATGCGCCAAGGTGTGGGTGGTGGTCAGCATCGAACGCCGCGCCTTGTGCGCATTGCCCCGGTCGATCAACACATTGCCCGCCAGCCAGAACAACTGTCCGAACAACGGCACCCACTTCAGGCTCTTCTTGCCGATACACACCGTGCGGTACGGCACCACGGTGCCGAACACAAACAGGTCGTAGTTGGATTGATGGTTGGCGATGATCACGCAACTGCTGGGCTTGTTACGCAGCGAGTCGACATCGGCCTTCACTCGCAGGCGCAATAGCCACATCGCCGGCACCGCATACAGGCGCGCGCAGTAACGGCTGTTGTCCGGATTGAACGGCCGACAGATCCCCAGCAGCACGCCCAGTACGCCCGCAATCATAAAATGCAGGCCCATCAACAACATGCGTAACAAAAAAAGCATCGACACAGCCCATCGGGACAAAAGGTGGCGCAGTGTACGGATGTGCACTGTATTCGGCAATTGCCCCTATAGAGTCAGAAGATAGGCGATGTTTAAGCGCATGTTTCAACATGCTGTGACAGACACTGTCTAGAGCGGTTGTAGGCAAACCGGAATTCTTTGTAAGAAAAAGCCCGACTCAAGGTCGGGCTTCGATTCAGCAGGCGTAGGTTTAATTAACCCAAGTGGCCTTGGTCCTGAATGATCGCGTCATCCAGGGCTTCCAGCAGCGCCTTACGCACCTTCAGCTTGGTGTGCTTGTGGGCGTTCATATTGATCTTCTTCAACTGGCGAGCCGCTTCCAGTGCGGCTGCCTGCAACGCTTCCGGCGCCACCACCTTGTCCAGGAACCCGGCGCTCAACGCGTCCTGCGGGTTAAACATCTCGGCATTGATCACCGAACGGTGGAACGCCGACTTGCGCAGACGATCCCGCGCCAGCTCGATCCCGGCGTGGTGCATGGTCATGCCGATCATCACTTCATTCAGGCCAATGCTGAACGGTCCGTCTACACCGATCCGGTAATCCGCCGACAACAGCAGGAATGCCCCCTTGGCCACCGCGTGCCCGGGGCACGCCACGATCACCGGGAACGGGTGCGACAACAGGCGGCGGGCGAGGGTGGAGCCTGACGTCACCAGGCTCACGGCTTCTTTAGGGCCGGCGGTCATCACCTTCAAATCATAGCCACCGGACAAAATCCCCGGCGTGCCCGTGATGATCACCACCGCCCGATCCTTCTCGGCCTGATCCAGCGCTTGATTAAACGCACTGACCACTGCCGGCGAAATGGCATTCACCTTGCCGTTGCTCAGGGTCAGGGTCGCGATACCGTCTTCGAGGTGGTAGGCAATCAACTCACTCATGACGCGATTCCTTGTAATGCTTGTAATAGAAGGACAGACGGCAGACGTTACCCACCGCGCCCGCCCTGGTAAAGCGCCATGACTGACTACCCAGTCAGACTTTTCCCCCATGCCCACCCGCAGGCGGCCTTCGGCAAGGCGCAGCAGCTACTATAGACAAGCGCCGCGAGTGCCCGAGAATGGCAGAATCGCCGTGGTGTGCGTGGCGCCGCAGAGGGCTGGAACGGCATAACCGCCTAAGCGCATGAAAATTCTGAAAAAAACCTTTGCCATCGGAAAAGCTTTCGACTACATTAGCGCGCCTCGACAGACTGAATCAGTTTGACGAGATACGGTGAAGTGTCCGAGTGGCTTAAGGAGCACGCCTGGAAAGTGTGTATACAAGAAATTGTATCGAGAGTTCGAATCTCTCCTTCACCGCCAAATTCGATGTAAACAAAACCCCTGGTTTCGAGAGAAGCCAGGGGTTTTGTGGTTTCTGGGGTTTGAATACAGGGTTGTGCTAGAGAAAAATTTTCTCTAGCATCTGTCCCCATGGCTACCCTTCACAGTGAACGAAACTGGAAAATAAAAATCTATCCCGACGACCACGCGCCGCCGCACTTTCACGTGCAAACGCCGGACGGAGAGTCGTTGGTTCAGATAGAAGGGCTGGTGGTTCTCGGCAAAGGTGCCGAAACCAAGGCCTTGAAAGCTGCCCTGCTTTGGGCAAAAGTCCATACCACTGATCTTTGGCGCGTATGGAATGAACAAAACCGGAGGAACTGACTTATGACCAGCAAGCTTCGCATCTCTGCTGTGCAACCAGTTGCCGGCAAGCATGCCATCGAAATTGAGTGGAATAACGGTAAGCGGCACACCGTTGATCTCACTGATCACATAAATACCTTCCCGATTCTAAAACCCCTTCAGGACTTGGCTCTATTTGGTCGGGTTGAAGTCGGTGAGTGGGGCTTTGACGTGACTTGGGGCAATGACCTGGAGTTGTCCTCCGTCACCTTGCATCGTTTGGCGCTGGAACAGTCCGGCGAGGTCATGCTGACGCAGGACTTCAGAAAGTGGATGCTCAGCAACAATCTGTCGCTCTCCGCTGCGGCTGTGGAACTAGGCTTCACTCGTAGGACCATTACTTCCTACAGCAGCGGGGCCGCTCTGATTCCCAAGCATGTAGGGTTGGCGTGTAAGGGGTGGGAGTACGAGCATAAGGCTCGTGGCACACGTTGCGTTTAGGTTGGGTAATGTTCGCAAAAAGGGATGACTGAGAGGTCGTCCCTTTTTCGTTTTTGCGGGGTCAAGCCAATGGGTTCAGGAATACTGCGCTGCCATCCTCCGACCTATGACATCCAGCAGATCGCATCCATCGCGTAACGGAATTGCGCAGAGCAAGGAAAAGTCGCCCAGCACGACCGTATCACTACTGATTTCTGCACGCAGCGCCAGGTTTTCTAGAACTTGGGTTACGGCGCGAATCCGATAGTTTGCAGCATCAAGCAGGACATCCAGCGGTGCTGTTGTGTCTACGAAAAGGGCGGGTGTGGTGCAGTCGTTGCTGGTGAGTGCCATATATTGATTCATACGGGAGTCCATCTGAGACAAATAGAAAAATAGCTAACCTTTTTTCAAGTTAGACCTTCATAAAACAGCCGCCGCCTGAAAAACTGGTTCGCAGAGTTTTAGTTTTCAGATTTGTCTTCGAGTCGCCAAACTCGGTCGCCATGACGGCGACCGAGGAACTATAGACCTAGCATTACGAGGCGGGCAGGGCATGCTTTCAGATTGATCTGTAGGAAATCACTCCGACTGACCAACTGCACCCCCTCAAGCCTGCACATACACCCAAGCCGTCAACCCCGAAGCCAACCCCACCGAAACCCGCTTATAGTCCGACACCTCATACGCATCCGCCGCCGCCAGCTCCTTCTCGGTAATCTGAAACACCATCCCCTCAACACTGTCTTCATTGCGCCCGCTGGGAGCAACGATCGGATGATGGGTCTTGCCGCTGGCCGCCAATACCTCAGGATCGGTAATCTCCACCCAGCTTTTTGAATACCCCAGCATCGCATCCTGCTGACCCACCAACTCCCGCCCAAAGTTGGACAGTTGCACAGCCTTGTCCTGCAGCGTGCCGTAGGAAAACAACAGCACGGGAAATTCGGTCGAGCGTTCCATCTTTATTCCTTGAAAAATTAAGCCAGCAAATCTTCGTAAAACGCACCATAAGCCGCGCTCGGGTGCGCAATCTGGATCTCCAGGATCCACAGCCCTTCATTCGGATACTGGTCAAAATCCCCAAGATCACCGCCACGGTAAATCGCATGGGGGAAATCGCTGACGCGGTGCCCTTTGATGTCGAGGTTCAGCACCCAACCCATTTCCTTCGCTTGCTCTTCGGCAAAACGATACAGCTCCAGGCCGACGACTTTGTCGTTCCTCCAGCGCCGCTCAACCCGATCAAACAGCGCTTTTGCCGCGCTCGCACATGCCTTCATCTCGGGGTCGTTACCGGTGCTGAATGTCGCCCCCGCATCACCTTCATGGCCTTGCCACACGGCGCCCATGTCGATGAAGTAGATGTCGTTTTCCCCCAGCACCGGGTCGCCGTCGGAGCGTTCCTTGAAGGTCTTGAGGGTGTTGGCGCCAAAGCGCACCAGCAGGGGGTGCCAGATGCGCTGCATGTCGAGGTCGGCGAGGACTTTTTTGCCGAGTTCGCGGGCTTCGGATTCGAGCATGCCGGGGCGGATGAGCCTGGACAGCGCTTCGATGGCGCGCCAAGTCATGGCCTGGGCGTAGCGCATTGAGTCGATGCTGTAGGCGACGCCCACAGCTTCCTTGAATGATTGTGCGGTCACCGGCTTTTCCTCGGCTTTATAGTGTCAGGCGTTATGCGTTTTACTATATAGCGATGGCAGGATGGAACCTAAATATGCAACCACGCCATCCCACCCAACACCACACTCACACCACCGGCGGTATACGCCATGCGCTTCAACCATTCCTTCCTTGTCAGCAAGGTAATCGCCGCCAACGAAATCGCGATCTGAATCGCGGTCATCGCCTGTGCCCAGCGGTGATGTTGGTGCAGTGCCTGTTCGGACTTTTCATCCCATTCTTTCGAGGTGGCTTCAAGCTTTTCGGCTTGTTTGCGCACGTCTTCCTTCTGGGTTTTATAACGCTCGATCTCGTCGGTGTAGTGCTTGGCGTCAACACCCGGAATATGCGTTGCCAGCTCCGCAAGGTTCTGCCGGCTGGATTTGGCCTGGTAGTAGTTCCACTGGTTGGCGGCTTCGGTCTTGAAGATGGCGGCGTTGTTTTTGTCCATCGCCGCTTCGCTTTCGGTGGAGCCGGCCTGGTAGCTGAGCATGGCGCCGACGGTGGCCATGATGGCGGTCATCACGGCGATGCGGCTGGCGAAATTGTCCCCGCTGCGGTGGGCATGTTCGGTGGCGTGTTCGACGTGTTTTTCGTGGGGGCTGGGGACTTCGAAGGCTTCGGACATGGGGGCGTCTATGAAGGGTTTGAGGGACTCTGATTCTTCACCAGCGAAGCTGTCTCAATCCTGTACGTAATGCTGCAAACCGGCCACCAGGGCGTCAAAGGTGACGCGGCAGCGCGGGCTGTTGCGCAGGTCTTCGTGCATGGTGACCCAGGTGTCCAGTTGCAGGGCAAATGCGTCCGGCAGCACTCGGCTCAGGCGGGCGTCTTGCCGGGCCAGTTTGACCTGGCAGCCACCGATACCGGCACCGGCGCGGATCAGGGCCAGTTGTGCGAGGTCGCTGTCGCTGCTGAGGGAAAAGGCGCTGCGGTCGAAGCCTTTGACGGCCAGGCTGCGGATGAAGGCGCTTTCCTGGTCGTAGCCGATGACTGAATGAGCTGAGAGATCATTCAGGCTCTGGGGTGTGCCATGTTGTTGCAGGTAGTCGTTGCGCGCATGCAGGCCGACTTCAATAACGCCGATCCTTTTCGCCAGAAGTTGTTCCTGGCTGGGTCGGACCATTCGCACAGCGATGTCGGCCTCCAGTTGCAGCAGGTCCAGCAGGCGATTGCTCAGCACCAGTTCGACCCTGAGGTGCGGGTGCTGTTGGCGCAGGCGGGTGATGATCGGCGGCAGGACTTCCACGCCGATCACTTCGCTGGCAGACACTCGTACCACGCCGCGCACTTCGGGGCCTTGGGGCGACGCGGCGCGCTCGAGTGCGGCGGCGGTGGTTTCCATGGTTTCGGCATGGGTGCGCAGGGTGAGGGCGACCGCCGTGGGCAACAGGCCGCTGGCGGAGCGGGTGAACAGCACCACGTTGAGGGATTTTTCCAGCGCAGCGATGTGCCGCCCGACCGTGGGCTGCGTGATGCCGAGCTGCCGTGCGGCCCCCGACAACGATCCTTCCTTGAGTACCCCGAGGAACGACCGGTAAAGCTCCCAACCAATATTTGATGCCATGCATAAATGTATAGCGTCTGGATGATCTTCGGCAATTCCTCTATAGCTCGCCGGCGAACAGAATCGCCCCATCACACAACCCTCAGGGGAAAAAGCATGAACAAGGTTCTGGTAATGGGCGCGACAGGCGGGATTGGTGGTGAGGTGGCACGGCAGTTGTTCGCTGCGGGCTGGCAGGTGTGCGCCCTGACGAGGGATGTGGATAAGGCTCACAAGCAGAATGCCGATTTCACCTGGATAAAAGGTGATGCGCTGAACCGTGGGGAAGTCGTCGCAGCGGCCCGGGGTTGTTCGGTGATCGTGCATGCGGTGAATCCGCCCGGTTACCAGCGCTGGGCGGAGCTGGTGCTGCCGATGATCGACAACAGCATCGCGGCGGCAGTCGCGGAAGGGGCGACGATTGTCTTGCCGGGCACGGTGTACAACTTCGGGCCTGATGCATTCGCGCGGTTGGAGGAAGATTCGCCGCAGCATCCCCTTACCCGCAAGGGCGCGATCCGGGTAGAGCTGGAGCAGCGTTTGCTTGAGGCGACCCGGCAGGGCGCACGAGCGCTGATCGTGCGGGCAGGCGATTTTTTCGGCGCCAAGGCCGGCAGCAGCTGGTTTTCCCAAGGCCTGGTCAAACCCGCAAAACCGGTGGCCAGCGTGAGTTATCCGGGAGCGCCAGGCGTGGGGCATCAGTGGGCTTACCTGCCTGATGTGGCGAGGACCATGGTCGAGTTGATTGCACGCCGCGACAGCCTTGATGCCTTCGCCCGCTTTCATATGGCGGGGCACATAGATGCGGACGGTCGGCAGATGAGCCAGGCGATTCAGCGGGTGGTGTCACGCAGGACCGGCCAACAGCCTTCTGTACGTGCTTTCCCGTGGTGGCTGCTGAAACTGGCCGCGCCCTTTGTCACCACCTTCCGCGAGATGCAGGAAATGCGTTACCTGTGGCAAACCGAGGTGCGCATGGACAACCGCCGCCTCGTACAGATATTGGGCAGCGAACCGCACACGCCTTTGGACGAGGCGGTTGAGGCGACATTGGTGGGTATCGGCTGCTTGCCTAAGCGCGCCTGATCAATCGCACATACACCGCGATGTTGATCAACAGCACCAGCGCGCCCAGCCCCAATTGAATCTGCGGCGTCAGCCCGGCCGGGTAGATCATGGCCAGGATGTAATGCTCGATAAACCCGCCGCCATAACCGTCCTGCCCGGCCAGGTGGCGAAACAGGTTTTCCCAGCGGGTCAGCGGGCAGGGCAGGTGGAACACTTCCACCGCAACGCCCCAGGCAGCAGCGGGCAAGTGCAGCCACATCACGGGCCGCCATCTCAGGGCGAGCAAACCGCCAAACAGCACGAACAGAATGAACGACAAATGAAACAGCACCAGGCCGTCGGCGGCGAAGCGGTAGAGCATGATGGGGTTCGCTTTTTGAATGGATCAGGTCCCGAATTCTTCCTTCAGGAACTCGATAAACACCCGCAATTTCTTCGGCGTGTTCGTACGGTTGAAGTAATACAAATACAGCGCGCTGTGGGCAATCCAGTCGTCCAGCACCTCCACCAACTCACCGCGTTGCAGGTACTGCTCGACGCTGGAGCGCGCCACGTAGGCAAAGCCAAACCCGTCCAGCGCACCGCGCACCATCAATTCAACATCGTTGGTCGCCAGCCGGCCTTTTACCGTAACCCGCATCTGCTTGCCGGCTTTTTCAAAGTCCCAGCGGTGCAGCGAGCCGGTCTGCGCACTGCGGTAGTTGACGCACTCATGCTCGAGCAAGTCGTGGGGATGAGTGGGCAGTTTGCGCCCCTGCAAATACTGCGGCGTGGCGACGATGACGAATCGCAACTGCGTCGCCACCGGCACCACCACCATGTCTTCGGCCAGCACATGGTCATAGCGGATGCCCGCGTCAAAACCCTGGGCGACGATGTCCACCAGGCTGTTGTCCACCGCCACTTCCAGGTTGATGCCCGGGTATTTGCGCAGGAAGCGCTGGAGCAACGGTTGCAGGACCATTCGGCTGGCGGTGGAGGGAATGTTCAGGCGCAAGGTGCCGGCGGCGTCGACCGTCGCCGCTGCTACGCTGTGCAGGCTGGTTTGCAGTTCTTCCAGCAGCGGCGTGATCTTCTGGATCAACTGCTCGCCGGCCTCGGTCACGCTGACGCTGCGGGTGGTGCGGTTTAGCAGTTGCACACCCAACTGTTTCTCGAGGGCGCGCACGCGATGGCTGACGGTCGACACCGACAGGCTGCTGGCGTCGGCCGCCTGGGTGAAGCTTTTCGAGCGGGCGACCTGCAGGAACAGTCGCAACTGCTGAAAATCGGGCGTGTCCATTGTGTGGTATTTCCGAAAGGGCCTTGCAGATTATGCATCTTTTTAGCAAGAACAGCGGCGCGCATACTTTTCCTACACACACGAGGATTGGCCCTTTATGACGACTTCCACCGCAAAACCCGTCTGGTTCATCACTGGCTGCTCCACCGGTTTCGGCCGCCAGCTGGCGTTGCACACCCTGAGCCTCGGCTACCCGACCGTGGTCACCGCGCGTAATCCGCAGCAGGTGCAAGACATCGTTGCCGGTCACGAAGAAAACGCCCTGGTCCTGACGCTGGACGTTACCGACCAGGCCCAGGTCGAGGCGGCTGTCAAAGCGGCTGAAGAACGTTTCGGCCATATCGACGTACTGGTCAACAACGCCGGTGTCGGCTACTTCGGCTCCTTCGAAGAAAGCGACCTGGATGACGTGCGCAACATGTTCGAAATCAACGTGTGGGGCTTGAGCGCCATGACCCGCGCGGCCTTGCCCGGCATGCGCGCCCGGCGCTCGGGCAGCATCGTGAACATTTCCTCGGTGGGCGGTGTGGCGGCGTTCCCGTCGCTGAGTTTCTACAATGCGACCAAGTTTGCGGTGGAGGGCCTTTCCGAGGCGCTGTCCCAGGAAGTCGCGCCGTTGGGGATCAAGGTGTTGCTGGTCGAGCCGGGCCCGTTCCGCACCGACTGGGCCGGGCGTTCGGCCAACGAGGCGGCTCACGGGATTGTCGACTACAAGGAAACGGCGGTGGCACGGGCCAATATGGTTCGCAACTACAGCGGCAAGCAGCCGGGTGATCCGGTGCGCGCGGCGATTGCCATCGTCAAGGCGGTGGAGGCTGAGCAACCGCCATTGCGCCTGTTGCTGGGCAAGGCTGCGTTGACCTTTGCGCGGACCAAGGTGAAGGCGCTGAGTGCGGATTTTGATGCGTGGGCTGAGGTAACTGAGGGGGCGGATTTTCCCGAGTGAAGCACTGACTGGATTCGGCACAAGGCCGTAACGGTTGCTTGCAGGTAACGCTGGCCGTTATTGTGCTGAATCCTTTTAGTCCTTTTGCCCACGGATCTGTAGTGATGAATGCACCGCGTACCGCTGTCCCGATCAAGGCTGTCATTTTCGATATGGACGGGTTGTTGCTGGATACAGAAGGCATCTACACCGAAGTCACACAGATCATTGCCGAACGCTATGGCCGTACCTATGACTGGGGGATCAAGCAGCACATCATTGGTCGCGGCGCCCAGGACCTGGCGGATTACGTGGTCAAGGCGCTGGACCTGCCGATTACCCCCGCAGAATTCCTGGTGATCCGCGAGCCGCTGATGAGCGAGCGTTTCCCCAAGGCCTTGGGCATGCCGGGTGCTGAGGCGCTGGTGCGGCACTTGAAGGCGCATAACATTCCGATTGCCGTGGGCACCAGTTCGTCGCGCAATTCGTTTGGCCACAAGACCACGCTGCACCGTGAGTGGTTTGGGCTGTTCGACACCATCGTCACGGCGGATGACCCGGAAGTCGGGGCGGCCAAGCCGGCGCCGGATATCTTCCTGACGGCGGCGCGCCGCTTGGGTGTGGCACCAGAGGATTGCCTGGTGTTTGAGGATTCGCCGTTTGGCGTGACAGCGGCGAAGGCTGCGCACATGACCGCGATTGCGGTGCCGGATGAGGCGATGGCGGACAGCAAGTATCACCATGCCGACCAGATTATTCGCAAGTTGGCTGACTTTGATTTGGCGGCGTATGGCTTGCCGCCGATGCGTTGATCCCTCTGAAGCGACTGGATTAAAAATGTGGGAGCGGGCTTGCTCGCGAATACGGTGTGTCAGCCGATACATGTGCTGACTGATCCACCGTATTCGCGAGCAAGCCCGCTCCCACATTTAGTCCTGCGGTGCCTTGGGCAAGGTCTTCTGCCGCAAAATATAAACCGTCACCAACACCGCACTGGTCAGCATGAACCCTCGCGCCCAGATCAGCGGCACCAGGTAGCAGGAAAACCCGATACTCACCCACATCAACCCAATGGCATACACCTTGCCCTTGAGCGGAATCCCGTTGCCATCCAGATAGTCACGAATCCACGGCCCCAGGCGCGGGTGTTCCACCAGCCAGTGGTAGAAGCGCGGGGAGCTACGGGCAAAGCAGGCGGCAGCCAGCAGAAGGAAGGGGGTAGTGGGCAGCACCGGCAGGAAGATGCCGATTACCCCGAGCGCCACGCTCAACCAGCCGATGGCCAGCAGAACGTAACGCAGGATCACGGAACGGTTGCCCATGGGCGCCACGGGCAAAGGTCTTAGTGGTGGCGAGGCTTGAGGATCGCCGGCTTTTCGTCAGGTGCGTTGCACAGCAGGTACAGGGCGGTCAGCGCTTCCGGGATCTGAACGATCATGTCGTCCATCAGGTTGGCGTCGGCGGCGATGTCGGAGAACTCAGGTTGCTCGTCGAACAGGCCGGAACCGACCATGATCGGCAGCAGCATTTCGCTGACTTCTTCTTCAGCCGTTTCGAACCAGGCCTCTTCACGCAGGAACACGCCTTCCATGAAACCGATGCACCAGCCGCGCAGTTCGGAGTCGTCCGGGTCTTCGCCCAGGTCCAGGTCGCAAGGCAGTTCGAACTCTTCATCGGAAGCCAGTTGGCGGCCAATGTGAGCCTTGAGGGCCAGCAGGGTCGATTCGATTTCTTCGCGCTGGGCGGCATCACTGTAGTGAGGCTCTTCGGAGAACAGGGCGTCGATCCATTCACGGTCGGGAACGACATCGGAGCATATCGACAGCGCGGTCAGATAGCCGTGGGCGGCCACGTAGTCCAGCGCCTCGTCGTGCAGCTCATCGGCATCGAGGAAGGCTTGCAGGCGGGTTAGTTGCTCAGCGAAGGACATTGACGGACTACCTTGGGAATAAACGATGGGCAATTCTAGGCTTTCTTGAGCTGCCAGGCCAGCCGCAGCACAGATTGGAGAGGTATTTGAGCCCGGCGGCAATTCACCAACGGCACCCTTTGCCGGGTAACGCTCGGGTATACTGCCGCGTTTTGTGATGCCCCTGCAGGCCAAGCGCCAGTCGCGGGAAAAGTTCGCTTACGGATTATTTCCCGCTCAAGCGTGCTTTTTCGACCAGCCTGTACAGAGGGATTTCGGCGATATTTGGAGTTTTTCATGCTCGAGCAGGCTCAACGCGTCCTCAAGGACATCTTCGGCTACGACAGTTTTCGTGGCCGCCAGGGTGCGATCATTGAGCGCGTGGCCAACGGCGGCGATGCCCTTGTCCTGATGCCTACCGGCGGCGGCAAGTCGCTGTGCTTCCAGGTACCGGCACTCCTGCGGGAAGGGCTTGCGGTGGTGGTGTCACCGTTGATCGCCCTGATGGACGACCAGGTGGCCACCCTTGAAGAGCTCGGCGTGGCGGCTGCTTCGCTGAACTCCACCCTCAGCGCCGAACAGCAGCGCGACCTCGCTGCCCGGATCAAGCGCGGCGAAGTGAAGATGCTTTACCTCGCCCCCGAGCGCCTGGTGCAGCCACGGATGCTGGCGTTCCTGCAGAGCCTGGAAATCGCCCTGTTCGCTATCGACGAAGCCCACTGTGTGTCCCAATGGGGCCACGATTTCCGTCGTGAATACCTGCAACTGGGCCAGCTGGCGGAACTGTTCCCCAACGTCCCGCGCATCGCCCTGACCGCCACCGCCGACAAGCGGACCCGCGAAGAAATCGTCGAGCGCCTGCACCTGCAGAACGCCGAGCGCTTCCTCTCGAGCTTCGACCGGCCGAATATCTTTTACCGCATTGTGCCCAAGGAACAGCCGCGCAAGCAGTTGCTGGCGTTCCTCTCCGATCGGCGCAGCGACGCCGGCATTGTCTATTGCCTGTCGCGCAAGAAGGTCGATGAGGTCGCCGCATTCCTCAGTGAACAAGGATACCCGGCACTGCCGTATCACGCGGGTTTGCCCAACGAACTGCGGGCCTACCACCAGAAGCGCTTCCTCAACGAGGAAGGCCTGATCATGGTCGCCACCATCGCGTTCGGCATGGGCATCGACAAATCCAACGTGCGCTTCGTGGCCCACATGGATTTGCCCAAATCCCTTGAGGCGTACTACCAGGAAACCGGGCGTGCCGGCCGTGACGGCCTGCCGGCGGATGCCTGGATGGTCTACGGCCTGCAAGACGTGGTGATGCTCAAGCAGATGCTGCAGAACTCCGAAGGCGACGAGCGCCACAAGCGCCTGGAGCAGCACAAGCTCGACGCGATGCTGTCGCTGTGTGAAGAAACCCGCTGCCGTCGCCAGACCTTGCTCGCCTACTTCGACGAAGACATGCCCAAGCCCTGCGGCCACTGCGACAACTGCGTGGACGGCGTGCAGACCTGGGACGCTACCGAGCCGGCGCGCCAGGCGTTGTCGGCGATCTACCGCACCGGTCAGCGCTATGGCGTCGGCCACCTGGTGGACGTGTTGCTGGGCAAGGACAATGAAAAGATTCGCAGCTTCGGCCACGAAAAACTCTCGGTCTACGGTGTGGGCAAGGCTCGCGCCGAAGGTGAGTGGCGCTCGCTGTTCCGGCAGATGGTCGCCCGTGGCCTGGTGGACATCGACCTGGAAGGCTACGGCGGCCTGCGCCTGAACGACAGTTGCCGGCCGCTGCTCAAGGGCGAAGTCAGCCTGGAGCTGCGCCGCGACCTCAAGCCGCAAACCACCGCCAAGAGCAGCACCAGCCAGGCCAGCCAACTGGTGCGCTTCGAAGAGCGCGAACAGTGGGAAGCCCTGCGCGCGCTGCGTAAGAAGTTGGCGCAGGAACACAGTGTGCCGCCTTACGTCATCTTCCCGGACTCCACCTTGCTGGAAATGCTCCGCGACCATCCCACTACCCTCGGCGAGATGGCCAGGGTCAGCGGCGTCGGTGCGCGCAAGCTGGAGCGTTATGGCCAGGCCTTCCTCGAAGTGCTCGGCGGCCAGGTCGAGGCGCCAAAAGAGGTCGCCGATATCCGCCACGAGTTGATCAGCCTCGCCCGTGCCGGCATGACCCCGATCCAGATTGCCGGGCAGCTGCAGTGCTCGGAAAAGAACGTCTACACCTTGCTCGCCGAATCCATCGGCAAGCAGCAGTTGTCGTTGGAGCAGGCCCTTGATCTGCCGGAAGATTTGCTCGGTGAAATCCAGGATGCATTCCTGGATGGAGAAGGCGAATTGCCACCTGTTTCCGAGATTGCGCCGCTGTTTACCGGCCGCGTTCCCGAGGGCGTTTTGTACTGCGTAAGGGCCGCTTTGCAGTCGGAATTCGAGATTTGATGTGCCAATTACGACAATGTAACGAATCAGTACATACCGGGTCTTGCCTACTGGCATGGGTCATGCTTAGCTGACTAATAATTAGCCACACTTTATTTTCAGTCTAATCCATGAGTTTTTTATGCCGTTAACCGATCAACACCGTTTTGGCATGCAGTTGGCGCATATGTCCCGAGGATGGCGTGCCGAGCTGGATCGCCGCTTGGCAGGTTTGGGCCTGTCCCAGGCACGCTGGCTGGTGCTGCTGCACCTGGCCCGTTTTACCGAACCGCCTACCCAGCGTGAGTTGGCGCAGAGTGTCGGGGTAGAGGGGCCCACCTTGGCCCGTTTGCTCGACAGCCTGGAAAGCCAGGGCCTGGTGCAACGCCAGGCCGTGGTGGAAGACCGCCGCGCCAAGCGCATTGTGCTGTGCGACACCGCGAAGCCGCTGATCGAGCAGATCGAGACCATCGCCACGGCCTTGCGCCATGAGCTGTTTGTGGGTGTTGATGAAGAGGATCTGCGGGTGTGCATGCGGGTGCATGAACACATCCTCGGAAATCTCGAGAAGTCCTGACCCCAAGTACACAGAAGATAAAAAATGTGGGAGCGGGCTTGCTCGCGAAGGCGGAGTGTCAGTGAATACATGCGCTGACTGACACACCGCCTTCGCGAGCAAGCCCGCTCCCACATGGGTTTGCGGCGTAGTTAGAAGGTTTGCCCCAGGTTCAGGTACACCGCCTGCTGACTGTCATCGTTAAACCCATAACTGAAATTCAACGGCCCCAGTGGCGTATCAAACCCCAGGAAAATACTGGCGGCGTTGATGTACCCGCTGTCGTATTCATTGTCGTTGTTCCACGCTCTCCCACGTTCCAGTGATGCGCCCAGGTACAACGGGAAATCCAGCGGCAAATAAGACCGCGGCGTCAGCCGGCGATAGTAGACCGCGCGCATCAGGCTGATGTTCTGCCCGGCAATCGCATCCTCCCGGAAGCCCGACAGCTGCCGCGCGCCCCCCAGCAGGAAGCTGGAAATCACCACGTCCGACTTATCCAGGGTGCGCCCATAGCGCCCGCCGAGGATCAGTGTGTCCGGCCCGCTGCTCATGGCCTTGTCCAGCTTGAACTCCCACTGGCGATAGCGCTGGTCCGAACCCAGCCCCGGTTCGAACTCCCGGAAGGCCAGGCCAATGTCTTCGCCGGTATGGGGGAAGTACACGTTGTCGAACGAGTCGAAGGAGTACTTCAGCTCATAGAAACCCTCGCTGAAGTTGATGCTCGGTGAATTCCGGTCGCCAATGCGCACATCCGCCTTGCCCCAGGCCTCGCCGACGCCGAAACGAATCTCGCCGCTGTTGCCGATCTGCCGGCCCACGTTCAGGCCGAAGCCGTAGCGTTCCAGGCGGTATTCGGAGATCGGGTTATTGTCTTCAATCAGTTCGACGTTCTGTGCCTGGGCACTGATATAGGGCGCGACGAAGTAGCGTGAACCGGTGTCCATCGGCTGATAGAACTCGCTGTACAGCTCCTGCTTGTCCCCGATCTGCACCCGCGTCAGCCATTCGGCGCCGAGGCGGTTGATGCCGTTCATGCGGTAGCTGGCGCCGAGGTTGAAGGCGCTGTCGCCGCGCATGTCATCCGACAGGTTCAGGCCCAGGCGCAGGTAGTCGGTGCCGCTGCGTTTGCCCCGGGCGCTGATGACCAGGGTGTTGTCCTTGCCCTTTTTCACCACGCGGTATTGCACCTGTTCGAAGTAATCCAGGCCGTACAGAGTGCCCATGTCGGTTTGCAGGCGGGCCAGGTCCAGGGGCTCGCCGAGGTTCTGGCGGATGTAGTAGCGGATCACCTCGTCGCCCACTTTGGAGTCGTTCTCCACCTTGATCGCGGTGATCACCGGGTTGCGCTCGCCGGCCGTTCGCGCGGCCACCAGCGACGGGTCCACCGGTTCGGCCGGGCGCAGGTGCGCCAGGCGCACGTCGAGTGCGCGGGTGGCGCGGTAGCCCGCGTCGATCATGTCCTTGGCGCGCCCGAAATCCGTCACCCCGTAGGCGGCCAGGGGCGGCTGGATCAGCACGTCGCGGGGCGCCAAGGCCTTGAGTTGTTCTTCGGAATTGCGCCGGGTCATCAGGGTGATGGACTGGTTGAGCACGTCCACCACGGTGTTGAGTTGCTTGCGTGAGCGCAGCGGGGTGCCGATGTCGACGACGATGGCGATGTCGACCCCCATTTCCCGCGCCACATCCAGCGGGATGTTATCGGTCATGCCGCCGTCCACCAGCAGCCGGCCATCCAGTTCCACCGGGGCAAATACCGCCGGGATCGACATGCTGGCGCGGATCACCTGGGGCAGGTGGCCTTTGCGGAACACCACTTTTTCACCACTGGTGATGTCGGTGGCCACGGCGCGGAAGGGGATCGGCAGCTTGTCGAAATCCCGCACGTTACTGGTGTGGGCGAACATGCTTTCCAGCAGCAAGGCCAGGTTCTGACCCTGGATCACCCCCAGTGGCAGGCCGAGGCTGCCGTCGTCGCGGAAGCTGAGTTTCTGTTTGACCAGGAAATCCCGGTCATCCTGCTTGCGCCGGAATGGCACGTCTTCCCGCGGTGGCGCGTCAGACAGGGCGAGCTTCCAGTCGATGTTCAGCGCGAGTTTTTCCAGCTCGTCGATCTTGTAGCCAGAGGCGTACAGCCCGCCGATCACCGCACCCATGCTGGTGCCGGCAATCGCATCGATGTGGATGCCCTGTTCTTCCAGGGCCTTGAGCACGCCAATGTGCGCCAGGCCACGGGCGGCGCCGCCGGAGAGGACCAGGCCGATCTTCGGGCGCGGATTTTCGACGGCTTGGACGAGGACAGGGAACAGGCACAGCAACAGGCAGGACAACAGGCGGCGCATCATCAATCTCAAGGCAGGACGATAAAGGCCGGTATTATAGCCACTCGATCCTTTCAACCCGCCAAGCAGGAGCCAGTCAATTCATGTCAGCGGCCAAGCCCGAGATTGTCATCACCTATTGCACCCAGTGTCAGTGGCTGCTGCGCGCCGCCTGGCTGGCCCAGGAATTGCTGAGCACGTTCGCCGATGACCTCGGCAAAGTGGCCCTGGAGCCGGCCACCGGCGGTGCGTTTCGGATTACCTGCGACGGTGTGCAGATCTGGGAACGCAAGGCCGACGGTGGCTTCCCGGAAGCCAAGGTGCTCAAGCAAAGAGTGCGCGACCAGATCGACCCGCAACGGGACCTGGGGCATAACGACCGTACTCAGTGAACCTCGGCCGTGGTGGCCGGCTGCTTGGCCGGTTTGGCGCTGCCCATCAGCCCGGACACCACGATGGCGACGATGATCAGCGCGCCGCCCATCAGCATGCGCAGGGTTGGCGTTTCAGCAAACAGCAGCCAGGCCGCGGTGATGCCGTACACCGGCTCCATGGCAAACACCACCGCCGCCGTGCGGGCCTTGAGCACCGCGAGGCTGGCGACAAACAGGCTATGGGCCAGGCCGGTGCAGAACACCCCGAGCAGGCCGATCCACAGCCAGTCCAGTGGCCGCACTTCGGCCAGCCCGGGCGCGGCGACGGGCAACAGGCACAGCGCTACCACCACGTTCTGGCACAAGGCGGCCTGCACCGGCGGGATGCGCCCACTGGCGCGGTTGTTCAGCGACAGCAGCGAGAACAACAACCCGGAGCCGACCGCCCACAACAAGCCGCTGGTGGCTTGGCTGGCGAGATTGAAATCCGGCGTGACCAGCACCAGCCCGATGCTCACCAGCACCACCAGCAGGATCTCGTTGGCGCGAATCCGCTCGCGGAAAATCAAGCCTTCGAGAATCACCGTGAACGCCGGGAAGGTGGCGAAGCCCAGGGTGGCGATGGCCACACCGGCGACCTTTACCGCAATAAAGAAACTCACCCAATGCCCGGCCAGCAGCAGGCCGCTGACCAGCAGGCGGCGCCAGTCGCGGGCTTGCAGCTTCTTCCAGGGCGTGTTGCTGGCAAAGCGCGCAAAGATTGCCAGGGCAATGACCGCGAACGCGGCGCGGCCGAACACGATAATCGCCGGCGAAGCGGCCGCCAGTTTGCCGAACACACCAGTGAGGCCAAACATCAATGCGCCGATATGCAGGGCGCCGAGGGCTGTGCGGGGAGTCATTGCGATCCTTAAACGACGGGTTTACAGGATCGCAGTCTAGAGGGTTGCAGGCGTTCGCGTCTGTCGTTGGGCTCGCGGCTTTTGTCGCAGGACTCTTGCTTGGTGAAGATCCCTGTGGGAGCTGGCTTGCCTGCGATGCAGACAACTCGGTCGTTCAGATAGCGCGCGGTGATGCTATCGCAGGCAAGCCAGCTCCCACACCGGGCGGTGCTCGTCTGAAGGCTCGGGGCGAGAGGCCAAACTCGCGCAACATCGCCGCAGCAAATGCACTTTGCGAACCATAGCCCACCCGCGCGGCAATCTCGCCGATCGGCAGCTGGCTGTCGCGCAGCAGGCCGCGGGCCATCTGCAAGCGCCGGGTGCGTATGTAGTCCATCGGCGTCTGCCCGCTTTCCGCGATAAACCGTGCATGCAGGCGGGCGACGGACAGGTCGGCGAGCTTCGCCAGGTCCGCCACTTGCAGTGGGTGCGCGGCGTGCCGCTGGATATGCGCATCGAACGCGGCATAGGGCAGGCGCTTGCCCACCGGCGGCTGCGCAAGGTTGAGGCTGGCCAGCAGCAACACGGCGCCTTGCTGGGCGATCAGCGGGTCGTCCACCGGGCTGCTCGCCAGCCATTGCACCAGTTGGCTTTGGCGATTGTCGAGGGTCAGGTGTGCGCACCGGTCGAGCAAGCGGCGGCTGGCGTCGGCATGCTCGCCCAGGGACTGCGCCAGCCAGTGCTCATCGGGCACGTCCAGCACCAGGCAGCGGCTGCCATCTCGACTGCGGCACGCGTGATGGGCGGAGTAGGGCAGCACCATCACACTGCTGTGCTGCACCTGGCCGCCCCGGCCATCCACCTCGAAGTCCAGGTGCCCGGACAGGCCAAACACCAGCTGTGCATGGTCGTGGCTATGGGCGATAGGCGCATCGGGGTAGTGGCGTAGCGTGAGGTTGGGTCTCATCGCAGTCTCCTGGGCAGGCCCGCAGTTTACATCGCTTCGCCGCCTGCGGGCGCTGTCATCAGACTGACGCAACACTGTCATGGGCTATTAATCCCGTGGGCGCAAGCTCGCGAAAACACCGTGAGGCATGCCCATGACCAGCGCCGAACTCGCCAAACCCAGCCGCAAGCAGCGCGTGCGTACCCTGTGGATTTCCGACGTGCATTTGGGCACCCGGGATTGCCAGGCCGAACACCTCTCGCATTTCCTCAAGGGCTACCACGCCGACAAGGTCTACCTGGTGGGCGACATCATCGACGGCTGGAAGCTGCGCAGCGGCATGTATTGGCCCCAGGCCCACACCAACGTGATCCGCCGCCTGCTGACCATGAGCAAGCGCGGCACCGAGGTGATCTACGTCACCGGCAACCACGATGAATTCCTGCGGCGTTATTCGAAGCTGATCCTTGGCAATATCCAGTTGGTGGACGAAGCGGTGCACGTGACTGCCGATGGCCGGCATTTGCTGGTGATCCATGGCGACCAGTTCGACGTGATCACCCGGTACCACCGCTGGCTGGCGTTCCTCGGCGATTCGGCCTACGAATTCACCCTCACGCTCAACCGCTGGTTGAACCACTGGCGGGCGCGCTATGGCTACGGCTATTGGTCGTTGTCGGCGTACCTCAAGCACAAGGTCAAGACGGCGGTGAGCTTTATCAGTGATTTTGAAGAAGCGATCGCCCACGAAGTGACCAAGCGCGAGCTGCATGGCGTGGTGTGCGGGCACATCCACCATGCGGAGATTCGCAAGGTGGGCGAGGTGGACTACCTCAATTGCGGGGATTGGGTGGAGTCGTGCACAGCGCTGATCGAGCACTGGGACGGGCATATCGAGCTGTATCGATTGGCGGATGCCCAGGCGAAAGAGGCGCAACTAAAGGCCGAAATGGTCGCGGGCTAAGCCTCAAACCCACAGACTCACAGACTCACTCAGTCTAAATGTGGGAGCGGGCTTGCTCGCGAATGCGGAGTGTCAGTCACCAGATAATTCGACTGACCCACCGCCTTCGCGAGCAAGCCCGCTCCCACATTTGGAGCCGGTTTCTTCAGTCAGGTGTGGGAAACATCTGCGATCGCTTCGGCCAACAGCGTCAACCGCGTCGCATCAATCCCCGCCACGTTCGCACGCCCGGAATTGACCATATACACGCTGTGCTTGTCCCGCAGTTGCTTCACCTGGTCCGCACTCAACCCGGTATAGGAAAACATCCCGCGTTGCGCCGCGATGTGCGCAAACCGCTCCGACAACCCATGGGGCGCCAACGCCTCCACCAGCCCGGAACGCAGCTGCGCAATCCGCGCCCGCATCGCTTCCACTTCCTCGGCCCACTGCTTTTTCAGCCCGGCGTCACCGAGAATCGTCGCCACCACAGCAGCACCATGGTCCGGCGGCGTCGACCACAAGTTCCGCGCAATAAACGCCAGTTGGCTGCGCACATCCGTCAGCTTCTCGGCGTTCGCGGCGCACACAATCAGCGCGCCCACACGGTCGCTGTACAGGCCGAAGTTCTTCGAGCAGGAACTGGTGATCAGCACTTCAGGCAGCTCAGCCGCGAACAGCCGCACGGCCCATGCATCCTGTTCCAGGCCATCGCCAAAACCCTGATACGCAAAGTCGATCAGCGGCAGCAACTGACGTTCCTGGACGATCTTCAGCACCTGGCGCCAGTCATCGTGGGACAGGTCGAAACCGGTCGGGTTGTGGCAGCAGGCGTGCAGCAGCACCACATCGCCCTCAGGCACCGTCGACAGGGTGGCCAGCATTGCCGCTACGTCCAGACGATTGTCGCTGCCCACGTACGGGTAATGGCTGACCTTGAGCCCGGCCTTGGCGAAGATGGTTTCGTGGATCGGCCAGGTCGGGTTGCTCAGCCATATGCCACGGCCGGGCAGGCTGTGGGCGATAAAGTCGGCGCTCAGGCGCAGCGCGCCGGTGCCGCCAGGCGTCTGGGTGGCGCCGGCGCGGCGTTCACTCAGCAGTGGCGAACCGGCGCCCAGCACCAGCTCGCTGATCAGCGAGCCGAACGCGGCGTTGCCATGGCCGCCGATGTAGGTCTTGGTGGTTTGTTGCTCCACCAGGCGCTGCTCGGCCAGTTTCACCGAATGGGGGATCGGCGTCAGGCCCTGGTCGTCCTTGTACACGCCCACGCCGAGGTCGAACTTGAGCGGGTTCGGGTCCTGGGCATACAGCTCCATCAGCCCGAGGATCGGGTCTCCGGGCACCCGGCCAATTGCGTCGAAATGCATTACTTGCGGCCCTCGGCATCCTTGGCCACTTCGTCGGTGCGCGCGGCCATGATGAAGTCGTTGCGGTGCAGGCCCTTGATGGAGTGGCTCCACCAGGTCACGGTGACTTTGCCCCACTCGGTGAGCAGGCCCGGGTGATGGCCTTCAGCTTCGGAGATCACGCCCACGGCGTTGGTGAAGGCCAGGGCGAATTTGAAATTCTTGAACAGGAAGACCTTTTCCAGCTGCATCACGCCATCGCGTACTTCGATGTTCCAGTCGGGGATCTGCTTGATCAGCACCGGCAACTCTTCGTCGCTGACTTGCGGGGCGTCGGCGCGGCAGGCTTCGCAGTGGGCTTGGTTCAACGTGGTCATGTGGGTATTCCTGAAATCGAGTATTTGGAAACGGTCGTCAGTAGCGTCACCCTAAAGCAACGCGGGGCCAGGGAACAGACTCACCTGGCCCTAAAAGCCGCAGTTCAAGCCGCTTTTGGCTTGGGCGGGAACTTCGGTGCGTGCAGCCCCAGCAGCATCCCGCGTTCGACCATGCCCATGATGTCTTCCTGCGCCACTTCGAACAGGCGCTTGAGGTTGGGCAGGGCGAAGTACACGGGTTGCAGGATGTCGATGCGATACGGCGTGCGCATCGCTTCGAGCGGGTCGAAGGCTTGATGCTCGGGCACGTCCGAGAGGCAGTACACGGTCTCCTTGGGCGAAGACAGGATGCCGCCACCGTAGATGCGCCGGCCTTCGGGCGTGTCCACCAGGCCGAACTCGATGGTCATCCAGTACAGGCGCGCCAGGTACACGCGCTGTTCCTTGGTGGCGGCCAGGCCGAGCTTGCCGTAGGTGTGGGTGAATTCCGCGAACCAGGGGTTGGTCAGCAGTGGGCAATGGCCGAAGATCTCGTGAAAAATGTCCGGTTCCTGCAGGTAATCCAGCTCTTCACGGGTACGAATAAACGTCGCCACCGGAAACTGCTTGTTGGCGAGCAATTCGAAAAAAGTCTGGAAGGGGATCAGCGCCGGCACCCGGGCGACTTGCCAGCCCGTGGTCTCGGCCAGCACTTTGTTGACTTCCGCCAGCTGTGGAATGCGGTCGTGGGGCAGGCCGAGCTTGTCGATGCCGTCCAGGTATTCCTGGCAGGCGCGGCCCTCGATCACTTTCAGTTGGCGCGTGATCAGGGTGTTCCACACCGCATGTTCTTCGGGCGGGTAGTCGATAAAACCGTTCGCGTCGGGCTCGCGGGCCACGTACTGCGTCTGCTTCATACTGCTCTCCTGCTAGGCATTCGTTCTTGTTATGTCCTGGGATGAGCCTATTGATACGCCGCCTGGGCCAGGAAGCCATCCTCCTGTGCCACGCTTTTGTAGGAAAAGTTACTGAGATTCGTAAAGTTTTCGTTACGGATGAAGCGATTCGTTCTCCATGTGGCGTATTTTGGGTGTGAATCGCCTCGCAGCTGTCACATAATCTTGACGATTATCTGCGGCCGGCGGCAAAAAGACGCAGCGACTCCACTTCTTCGGGCCTTCTCATGCGTATCAAAGTGCATTGCCAGAACCGCATCGGCATCCTGCGGGACATCCTCAACCTGCTGGTGGAGTACGGCGTGAACGTTGCCAAGGGCGAGGTCGGTGGCGAGCACGGCAACGCCATTTACCTCTATTGCCCGAACCTGGTGAACCTGCAGTTCCAGGCATTGCGCCCGCAGTTCGAGGCGATTGCCGGGGTATTTGGCGTCAAGCGGGTAGGGCTGATGCCCAGCGAGCGTCGGCATATGGAGCTCAACGCGCTGCTGGGGGCGCTGGAGTTTCCGGTGCTGTCCATCGACATGGGCGGCTCCATCGTCGCGGCCAACCGCGCGGCGGCGCAGTTGCTCGGAGTACGGGTGGATGAGGTGCCGGGCATTCCGTTGTCACGCTACGCCGAAGATTTCGATTTGCCGGAACTGGTACGGGCCAGCAAATCGCGAATCAACGGCCTGCGGGTCAAGGTCAAGGGCGATGTATTCCTGGCCGATATTGCGCCGCTGCAATCCTCCGAGCATGACGACAGCGAAGCCATGGCCGGCGCCGTACTGACCCTGCACCGCGCCGACCGGGTGGGTGAGCGTATCTACAATGTGCGCAAGCAGGAGCTGCGCGGCTTCGACAGCATTTTCCAAAGCTCCAGGGTCATGGCCGCCGTGGTGCGTGAGGCTCGGCGCATGGCGCCGTTGGATGCGCCTCTATTAATAGAAGGCGAAACCGGCACTGGCAAAGAGTTGCTGGCCCGCGCTTGTCACCTGGCCAGCCCACGCGGCCAGTCGCCGTTGATGGCGCTCAACTGCGCCGGTTTGCCCGAGTCCATGGCCGAGACCGAGTTGTTCGGGTATGGTCCCGGCGCCTTTGAAGGGGCGAGGGCGGAGGGCAAGTTGGGACTGCTGGAGCTGACGGCGGGCGGTACGTTGTTTCTCGACGGCGTCGGCGAAATGAGCGCGCGGTTGCAGGTGAAGTTGCTGCGCTTTCTGCAGGACGGCTGCTTTCGCCGTGTAGGCAGTGATGAAGAGGTGTACCTGGATGTGCGGGTGATCTGCGCGACCCAGGTGGACCTTTCCGAACTGTGCGCCCGGGGCGAATTCCGCCAGGACCTTTACCATCGTCTCAATGTGCTCTCGCTGCATATCCCGCCGCTGCGCGAGTGCCTCGACGGTTTGCCGCCGCTGGTGGAGCACTTCCTGGATCAGGCCAGCCGGCAGATCGGCTGCCCGCTGCCCAAGCTCGCACCGGCGGCGATGGAACGCCTCAGCCATTACCACTGGCCGGGGAATGTGCGGCAGTTGGAGAACGTGCTGTTCCAGGCGGTTTCGCTGTGTGAGGGCGGCACCGTCAAGGCCGAGCACATTCGCCTGCCGGACTATGGCGTGCGCCAGCCGCTGGGGGATTTTTCCCTGGAAGGCGGGTTGGAGGAGATCGTCGGGCGCTTTGAAAAGGCGGTGCTGGCGCAGTTGTATGCCGAACATCCCAGCAGCCGGCTGTTGGGCAAGCGGCTGGGCGTGTCCCACACCACTATTGCCAACAAGTTGCGCGACTACGAAGTCGTCAAAGCCGAACGCGGTTAAACCTGTGGGAGCGGGCTTGCTCGCGAATGCGGTAGGTCAGTCGATACATAGGGTGACTGTCACACCGCATTCGCGAGCAAGCCCGCTCCCACATGGGTTCTTTGTCGGTCTTGATACCTGCACTTGCCGTTAGCGGCATAAGTCCGCCGTTTTTTCGACTCTCTTCCTGCTGCCCTCAGCTGCCACCTGCCGGCAAACCCCCGCCCCGCCTGGACTTTCCCTCATTTCAAAAAGTTGGTTCGCAAATTGCTTAAGCCTCATCAGTACAGCGGTGGGCGGCAAGCGTCCGTCAGAAAGAGGAAAGAGCGTGGATAAGTACCTTTACGTGGCAATGACCGGCGCCAGCCAGAATGCACTGGCGCAGAAGGCCCACGCCAACAACTTGGCGAACGTTTCCACCAATGGTTTCCAGCGTGACCTGGAACAGGCACGCTCGATGCCGGTGTTCGGTGACAGCTTTCCGGCGCGAGCCTTTGCCTTGACCGAGCGCCCAGGCACGGACTTTTCCCCTGGCGCGATGATTGAAACCGGCCGTGACCTCGATGTGGCCGTCAGCGGTGACGGCTGGATGGCCGTGCAAAACCCGGATGGCGGCGAATCCTACGTGCGCAGCGCCAGCATGAACGTCGATGCGCTGGGCGTGCTGCGGGCCGGCAACGGCATGCCGATCATGGGCAACGGCGGCCCGATTGCCGTGCCGCCCCAGCAGCAGATCGAAGTCGGCCAGGACGGCACCATCAGCATCCGCGCCATGGGCGAAGGCCCGCGGGTGATGGCTGAAGTGGACCGGATCAAGCTGGTGCAGCCCGACCTCAAGAACATGACCAAGGGCCTCGACGGCACCATCCACACCAAGGATGGCCAGCCGGCCCAGGCCGATGCCAACGTCAAGCTGACGTCGGGCTTCCTGCAGGCGAGCAACGTGAACGCCGTCGAAGAAATGACGGCAGTCCTGGCCCTGTCCAAGCAGTTCGAATTGCACATCAAGATGATGAACAGCGCCAAAGAAGACGACCAGGCCATGACCCGCGTCCTGGCGATGAGCTGATAGCAGCCACACACTAATTTTTGTAGCGCGGCGCCATAAAACAGGCGCACGAAGGAGAAGAACATGCTTCCGGCTCTATACGTTGCCAAGACAGGCCTGTCCGCCCAGGACACCAACCTGACCACCATTTCCAACAACCTGGCCAACGTGTCGACCACGGGTTTCAAACGTGACCGCGCCGAGTTCCAGGACTTGCTCTATCAGATCAAGAAGCAGCCTGGCGCCCAGTCGACCCAGGACAGCGAATTGCCGTCGGGCCTGCAACTGGGTACCGGTGTGGCAATCGTTGGCACCCAGAAGAACTTCAGCGCCGGTAACCTGCAGCAGACCGGCCAGCCGCTGGACCTGGCAGTCAACGGCAAGGGTTTCTTCCAGATCCTGCAGCCGGACGGCACCACCACCTACACCCGTGACGGTACGTTCCACCTGGACTCCAACGGCCAGGTCGTGACCGCCAATGGCTTCGCGCTGGAGCCGGCGATTGTCGTGCCGAACAACGCCCAGACCTTCACCGTCGGCAACGACGGCACCGTGTCGATCACCGTGGCCGGCAACCCGGCCTCCCAGGTGATCGGCAACCTGCAAACCGCCGACTTCATCAACCCGGCCGGCCTGCAGGCGATCGGTAACAACCTGTTCCTGGAAACCGCGTCCAGCGGCGCGCCGCAAATCGGCACCCCGGGCCTCAACGGTTTTGGTACCACCCTGCAAAGCACCCTGGAAACGTCCAACGTCAGCACCGTTGAAGAGATGGTCAACATGATCACCACTCAGCGCGCCTACGAGATGAACTCCAAGGTGATTTCCACCGCCGACCAGATGCTTTCGTTCGTAACGCAGAATCTGTAATCAAGTCTATGGGGCGCCCTTGAAGGCGCCTGCAACACCGTGAGGTATGGGTCATGAATCGCTATGTTTCTGTTCTGGCATTGAGTGGGATTGCTGTGCTCGCGGGCTGTGTCGCCCCGACGCCTAAGCCCAATGACCCGTACTATGCGCCGGTGTTGCCGCGCACGCCGTTGCCGGCGGCCGCCAACAATGGCTCGATCTACCAGGCCGGGTTCGAACAGAACCTGTACAGCGACCGCAAGGCCTTCCGGGTGGGTGACATCATCACCATCACGCTGAACGAGAAGACCCAGGCGAGCAAGAACGCCAACTCGCAGATCGGCAAGACCAGCAAGACCAGCATCGGCCTGACTTCATTGTTTGGCGGTGTACCGAACACCAACAACCCGCTGGGCAGCGGTGACCTGAGCCTGGACGCCGGCTACAGCGGCGACCGCGCCACCAACGGCAAGAGTGCGGCAGGGCAGGGCAACAGCCTGACCGGCTCGATCACCGTGACCGTGGCCGACGTGCTGCCCAACGGCATCATTGCCGTACGCGGCGAGAAGTGGATGACCCTCAACACCGGTGACGAACTGGTGCGCATTGCGGGCATGGTTCGCGCCGACGATATCTCCACCGACAACACCGTGCCGTCGACACGGATTGCCGATGCACGCATCACCTACTCGGGTACGGGTTCGTTTGCTGACGCCAGTCAGCCGGGCTGGTTTGACCGTTTCTTCCTTAGCCCGCTGTTCCCTTTCTAGGTGATCACTTTGAACTTCAAACAGCTGATGGCTGCGATGTTGCTGCTGGCCCTGAGCGCAGGCGCCCAGGCCGAGCGCTTGAAAGACATCGCGAGCATTTCCGGCGTGCGGTCCAACCAGCTGATCGGCTACGGCCTGGTGGTGGGGCTTAACGGCACGGGTGACCAGACCACCCAGACCCCGTTCACCCTGCAGACCTTCAACAACATGCTCTCGCAGTTCGGCATCAAGGTACCGCCGGGCTCGGGCAACGTGCAGTTGAAGAACGTCGCTGCGGTGTCCATCAGCGCTGACTTGCCGCCGTTCGCCAAGCCGGGGCAGGTGGTCGATATCACCGTGTCGTCCATGGGTAACTCGAAAAGCCTGCGCGGCGGCACCTTGCTGATGACGCCGCTAAAAGGTATCGACGGCAACGTCTACGCGATTGCCCAAGGCAACCTGGTGGTGGGCGGCTTTGACGCCGAAGGCCGTGACGGTTCGAAGATCACCGTCAACGTGCCGTCGGCCGGGCGGATTCCCGGCGGTGCCTCCGTGGAGCGCACGGTGCCCAGCGGCTTCAACCAGGGCAACAGCCTGACCCTGAACCTCAACCGTTCGGACTTCACCACCGCCAAGCGCGTGGTCGACAAGATCAATGAGCTGCTCGGCCCGGGCGTGGCCCAGGCCATCGATGGCGGCTCGGTTCGTGTGACGGCACCGCTGGACCCAAGCCAGCGTGTGGACTACCTGTCCCTGCTGGAAAACCTTGAGGTTGACCCGGGCCAGGCGGTGGCGAAAGTCATCATCAACTCGCGGACCGGCACCATCGTGATTGGCCAGAACGTCAAGGTTTCGCCAGCGGCCGTGACCCACGGCAGCCTGACCGTGACCATCACCGAAGACCCGATCGTCAGCCAGCCTGGCCCGTTGTCCAACGGCCAGACTGCCGTGGTCCCCCGTTCGCGGGTGAATGCCCAGCAAGAAGCCAAGCCGATGTTCAAGTTCGGCCCCGGCACCACCCTGGACGAGATTGTCCGTGCGGTGAACCAGGTGGGCGCAGCGCCCGGCGACTTGATGGCGATCCTCGAAGCATTGAAACAGGCCGGCGCCTTGCAAGCCGACCTGATCGTGATCTGACGCCATGGCCATGGACATGCGCAAGAGCGGCCTGACCAGCACGGCGGATTCGGGTTCCTATTCCGACCTCAACCGGCTTAACCAGTTGAAGGTCGGCGACAAGAACAGCGACGGCAACATGCGCAAGGTCGCGCAGGAATTTGAGTCGCTGTTTCTCGGCGAGATGCTCAAGTCCATGCGTTCGGCCACCGAAGCCCTGGGCAAGGACAACCCGCTGAATACCCCGGCGGCCAAGCAGTACCAGGAAATGTACGACCAGCAGTTGGCGGTTTCCCTGTCTCGCGAGGGCGGTGGTATCGGCCTGGCGGACGTGCTGCTGCGCCAGATGCAGAAGAACAAACCGGTGGACGCCCAGGCGGCCACCCTGCAAGGCCCGGCTGCGCCCGCGAAGAAGGTGGATGTGCCGACTGAAATTGCCGCCGGTACCAAGGCCGATGGCCCGCTGGGCCGCAGCAATGGTCAGCGGCCATTGTGGGCATACCGCGTGGCGGTGCCTGAAGGCACCAACTCCCACGCCAACGACATGGCGCTGATGAACCAGCGACGCATCTCGTTGCCGAGCAAGCTGACGGATCGCCTGCTGGCCGGCATCGTGCCGGGTGCCGAGGCTTCCACTGCCGCCAAGGCCGCGCCGCTGCGCAACAGCGCTGCCGATGATGGCGTGGTCAACAGCACCGCCCGCAGCCTTGCCGCCATACCGCCTCGCGGGCAGATGCAGGTTTACGGCCGCGCCGTCGCCCAGCCACCGCTGGCACCGGCGAAGAAAGCCTTCAGCTCGCAGGATGAATTTGTCGCCACCATGTTGCCGATGGCCAAGCAGGCCGCTGCGAGGATTGGCGTCGACCCACGCTACCTGGTGGCCCAGGCCGCCCTGGAAACCGGTTGGGGTAAATCGGTGATGCGTGCCGAGGATGGCACCAGCAGCCACAACCTGTTCGGCATCAAGGCCGGCCAGAGTTGGCAGGGCGAACAGGCCCGGGCGATCACCAGCGAGTTTCGCGATGGCGCGATGGTCAAGGAGACGGCGCAGTTCCGTTCCTACAATTCCTACCAGGACAGCTTCCATGACCTGGTCACGTTGCTGCAAAGCAATGATCGCTATAAAGAAGTTGTGAAATCAGCCGACAACCCGGAACAGTTTGTGCGCGAGTTGCAAAAAGCCGGTTATGCAACCGACCCGGATTACGCCAGCAAGATTTCGCAGATCGCAAAAACGATGAACAGCTACCAGAACTACGCTGCCGCGGGCGCTTCCACTCATTTATAAGGTCTGAATCATGAGTTTGCTCAATATCGGGATGTCGGGGCTCAATGCCGCCCAGGGATCGTTGTCGGTCTTAAGTAACAACATCGCCAACGTCAACACCCCGGGATACTCGCGTCAACAGAGCGCTCAGACCGCGAATGCGTCGAACGCCTACGGCGGCGTATTTATCGGCACCGGTACGACCCTGGCGGACGTGCGTCGGGTGTACAACCAGTTTCTCACCACGGCTTACCAGAACAGCACGGCACTCGACAGCGATGCCAACGCCTACCTGGACCAGGCCAGTGCCATCGACAAGACCTTGTCGGATTCCAACACCGGCATGTCTTCGGTGCTCAGTGCCTTCTTCGCGGCGGCGCAGACGGCTTCTGCCACCCCGGGCGACGTGTCCGCGCGCCAATTGCTGCTGACCAGCGCCCAGACCCTGAGCAACCGCTTCAACTCCATTTCCGGCCAGTTGAACCAGCAGAAACAAACGATCAACAGTCAGTTGAGCACCATGACGGATCAGGTCAACAAGCTGACGTCCTCGATCGCCTCGCTCAACAAGCAGATTGCCCAGGCCCAGGGGACTTCCAGCAGTGCGCCGGCCAACCTGCTGGACTCGCGTGACGAAGCGGTGCGCTCGCTCAACGAGCTGATCGGCGTTACGGCCACGGAAAAAAACGGACAGTTCAGTATTACGACCGGTACGGGGCAGTCGCTGGTGGAAGGCGGGATATCCAATAATATCTCTGCGGTACCGAGTAGCACCGACAATAGCCAGTACACCATCCAGCTCTCGATGGGCGACTCGTCCATTGACCTTGGCAATGTGGTCACCGGCGGCAGTATCGGTGGCTTGCTGCGCTATCGCAGTGACGTGCTGATGCCGGCCATCAATGATCTGGGGCGCATCGCGATTGCCACGGCAGACACGATCAACAACCAGTTGGGCCAGGGCCTGGACCTCAACGGCGAATTCGGTTCGTCGCTGTTCACCGATATCAACAGCGCGGCGGCGATTTCCCAGCGCAGCCAAGGGGCCGCCGGCAACAGCGCGGGGTCTGGCAACCTGAATGTCACGATCAAGGACAGCAGCCAGCTGACGACCTACGACTACAAAGTCACGTTTACCAGCGGTAACCAGTACAACGTCGTCCGCTCCGACGGCAAGGCCATGGGTTCGTTCGACACCACCACCACGCCACCGCCAGTGATTGATGGCTTTACCCTGGCACTGGACGGCAAAGGGCCCATGGCTGCCGGTGACAGCTTCAAGGTCAGCCCCACGGCCAACGGGGCCACGGGCATCGGTGTCGATCTGAAGGACGTCAACAAGCTCGCCTTCGCGGGCCCCTTGGCGGGGAACGCAAGCAAGACCAACACCGGCACCGGTACGTTCACACCGCCTCAGCTGACTGTGCCGCTGGATATTCATGGCGGCGCTGATACCGCCCAGTTGCGCGCCGGCATCGAAAACTCCATGCCGGTAAAAATGCTCTTTGGCAAGCCGGCCGCCGACGGCACCCAGTCGTATACGGTGAGCGACGCGCAAGGCAATCCGATCGGCAGTGGCACCATCATCCCGGGCCAGGGCAACAAGATCAGCATCAACGTACCGATGCGCGATGCCTCCGGTGCGTTGATCCCGGGCAAAAGCTTCAGCTTCGACACCACGGTCGGCGGCTCGCCTGCCAATGGTGACAGCACGACTTTCTCGTTCAACGCTTCGGGCACCTCCGACAACCGCAACGCCCAGCAATTGCTGGACTTGCAGACCAAGGCCACCGTGGGCGCCAGCGACGGCAGCCCGGGTGTGAGCCTGGTCAGCGCCAACGCCCGACTCGTGTCGCAGGTGGGCTCAAAAGCCAGCCAGGCCGCTACCGACTCCACCGCGACGGGTGCGCTGTTGGCAGCGAACAAGGCGGCCAGCAACTCGGTGTCCCAGGTCAACCTGGATGAAGAGGCGGGTGACATGATCAAGTTCCAGCAGTACTACACCGCGTCGTCGCAGATCATCAAGGCTGCGCAAGAAACTTTCAGCACACTGATTAATGCCCTTTAAAGGAGTCTGGGACGATGCGTATTTCTACACAGCAGTATTTCGACACCAGCGCCAGCAAGTACCAGACGAACTATTCCGGTGTGGTGAAAGCCCAGGACCAGGCGAGCAGCGGTATCCGGGTGCAGACCGCCTCCGATGACCCCGTCGCCGCCGCGCGCTTGCTGCAATTGCAGCAACAGAAAGACATGCTTGGCCAGTTCAACGGCAACATCAACACCCTGCAGAACTCGCTGACCAACGAAGAATCGGTGTTAAAGAGCATCAACACCGCCTTGCAGCGCGGTAATGAACTGGCGCTGCGTGCGGCCAACCAGTCCCTGAGCGATGACGATCGTAAATCCATCGCCAGCGAAGTGGGCGCGCTTGAGGATCAGGTGCTGGGCTTGCTCAACTCCAAGGATGCCAACGGCAACTACATGTTTTCCGGGTCGAAAACCGACACGCCGCCTTACATCCGCAATAACGACGGCACCTACACGTATCAGGGTGACGAGACGCCGCTGAGCTTGCAGATCTCGGACAATCTGTCGATGGCGGGGGGCGACACCGGTAAGTCGATGATGGAAAGTTCGACCAACACCGGTCGCACCCAGGCTACGTTGTTGCCGCCTGCGGTCAATGACGGCAAGGTCGCGGTATCGGCGGGCACGGTGACCTCCGGTGTCACCTACACCAAGAGTTTTACCGACGGCCAGCCCTACAAGCTGACCTTCAGCAGCAGCACGCAGTATTCCGTGACCGACAAGGACGGTAACGACGTTACCTCGGAGATTCCCGGCAACGGCACTTTCGACGCGACCAAAGAGGGCGCATCCAGCGTCAACCTGCGCGGCGTCAAGTTCGATATCAGCCTGACGCTCGGCGCGGACGTTGCGCCCGGCGCTGACTCCGACGCACTGGTGGCGGGCAAGGCGTTCACCCTGCAATCCAAGCCGGACACCTTCAGTGCTTCGCGTTCGCCAGGCAACGCGTCGACTGCACAAGTCACCGGTGGCCAGGTGACGGATCAGGCGGCCTACGCCAGCACCTTCCCTGATACCGGTGCGGTGATCAAATTCACCAGCGGCACCACGTATGAGGTGTATGCGCAGCCCTACAGTCCGAACAGCAAGACCATCGCGACCGGCACCATGGCTGCCGGTGCCACCTCGATCAACGCGGCCGGCGTGACGTTCGACATCAGTGGTGCGCCAGGGGCGGGCGACCAGTTTGCGGTCAGCGCCGTCAGCAACAAGAACGAAAACGCCCTGGACACATTGAGCCAATTGCGCAAAGCCCTGGAAACGCCGGCTGACGGCAACCTGGTCGCGCAGAACAACCTCAAGGATGTGGTGGCCAAAACCATCGGCAACCTGAACAACGCCAGTTCACAGATTGACCAGGTGCGCGGCTCCATCGGTGCTCGCCAGAATGCCCTGGATCTTCAAACGGATGAAAACACCAGCCTGGGGACTGCCAATACCAACACCATGAGTTCCCTGGGCAACGTTGACATGGGTCAGGCGGCGATCAACCTGCAGCTTCAGCAAACCATGCTGCAGGCCTCTCAGTTGGCCTTTGTGAAAATCTCTCAGTTGAGCCTGTTCAACAAAATGTGATGTCTGCAGCTGCAAACCGGCGGCTCACCCTGGAAACGGGGTGGGCCGTTGTGGTTTTTGGCGTTTGTATGTCCCCGTGTTTCGCACAAAGCGCAGAAAATTGAGTGACCTGTGAGTCATAAAGCGCATCTTCACTGTATCGTGTGAAAAGGATAGGTCGTCGCCAGGTCTCTGCGAGGGCCTGCCGCCAGGGTAAAAAGGCGGTTTTCGGCGAGTTTTTTGCGGGGTCATCCCCATTATTGTCAGCACCCGGCGACGTGTCTCGCGGGGTGTTCTCCAGCTATTTAGTATTGGGAAGCCACAATGATTGGCATAAAAAGCATCGCCAGTTACGTGCCGGCAGACGGGATTGATAACTACGCCCAGGGTGCCAAATTCGCCAAGGATGAAGAATTCATCATTGGCAAGATCGGTTCGGCGTTCCTGCCGCGCAAGGATGCCGCGCAGGAAACCTCCGATCTGTGCGTCGAGGCGGTCAACGCCTTGTTTGCCAACAACCCCGATTTGAAGCGCGAGTCCATCGATGCGCTGATCGTCGTTACCCAGAATGGCGACGAAGAGGGCTTGCCTCACACCGCCGCCATCGTCCAGGACAAGCTGGGCCTGCCGACGCACGTGGCGGCCTTCGATATTTCCCTGGGCTGCTCGGGCTACGTCTACGGCATCTATGCGATGAAGGGCTTCATGGAGGCTACCGGCCTGAAGAACGGCCTGCTGGTGACCGCCGATCCGTACTCGAAGATCGTCGACCCTGAAGACCGCAACACCACCATGCTGTTCGGCGATGCCGCTACCGCCACCTGGATGGGTGAAGACGCGCCGTGGCAGTTGGGCAAGTCCAAGTTCGGCACTGACGGTTCCGGTGCGCCGCACTTGAAGGTCAGCGATGGCGTGTTCTTCATGAACGGCCGCCAGGTGTTCAACTTCGCCTTGCTCAAGGTGCCGGCGCATTTGCACGAGCTGCTCAACGAATCGGACCTCAAGGCTGACGAGATCGATGCGTTCTGCATCCACCAGGGCAGTGCGGCGATTGTCGACGCCGTGGCCCGGCGTTTCGAAGACGCGCCGGTGGACAAGTTCATCAAGGACATGGTCGAGACCGGCAATACCGTGTCCTCGAGCATTCCGCTGCTGCTGGAAAAGCACATGCTCGACTCCACCTGGAAGCGCGTCGCCATCAGTGGTTTTGGTGTGGGGCTGTCCTGGGGCTCGGCGATTTTGCACCGCCCTTGACGACTTAAAGGCGCTGCACAAAAAAACGCCCATGATCGAAAGATCATGGGCGTTTTTTATTTGGCGCCAGAAAGCCAACAATTGCTGGGGTTTGGGCTATCGTAAATGCTTGAATTAAAAGGGGTGGCACGGCGCCAGTAAAAAAAATCAAAAAAGTCCTCAAGCAACCTGCTTTCACGACGATAACTATTACGAAGGTTCTCTAGGCCACACCCGGCGGTTGCCAGGGCCGGAAGCCGCAGTACACCACCCACGAGGATTTCGTCATGGCATTAACAGTAAACACCAACCTTGCTTCGTTGACCGTTCAGAACAACCTGAACAAGGCTTCCAGCGCCCTGCAAACTTCCATGCAGCGCCTGTCCTCCGGCCTGCGTATCAACAGCGCCAAAGACGATGCGGCCGGCCTGCAAATCGCTGGTCGTCTGACCAGCCAGATCAACGGCCTGGGCGTTGCCATCAAGAACGCCGGTGACGGTAACTCCATCGCGCAAACTGCTGAAGGCGCGATGCAGCAATCCACCAACATCCTGCAGACCATGCGTTCCCTGGCTCTGTCGTCCGCTAACGGCTCCCTCAGCGCTGACGACCGTAAGTCGAACCAGGCTCAGTACGCGGCTCTGACTTCTGAATTGACCCGTATCGCTTCTACCACCACTTTCGGTGGTCGTAACCTGCTGGACGGTTCTTTCGGTACTACCGCTTTCCAAGTGGGCGCCAACGCCAACCAGACCATCAACATGAGCCTGGGCAACGTAGCGGCTAACAACATTGGTTCGCAGCAGCTGCTGTCTTCTGCTCAAACGCCAACTGCTAACGGTATTGCAGCCGGTACCATCAGTGTGACCGGTGGCGGCCAGACCTCTGCTTCGCTGACCATCGCACAGGGTGCTTCGGCCAAGGATATCGCTGCCCAACTGAACGGCGCAGTCGGCGGCCTGCAGGCCTCCGCCAGCACTGAACTTAAGTTCACTGTACCTGCCAGCTTCCCGGCTGCTACTCCAAACGGTAAGTTCGACCTGACAGTCGGTAGCGGTCCTAGCGCCACTACTGTTTCGTTCACCGGTATCACCAGCGCTGCTGACCTGGCCGACCAACTGAACTCCAACGCTGCCAAGCTGGGCATCAGCGTTAACTTCGACCAGTCGACCGGCTCTCTGTCGATCAAATCCGACTCGGGTGAGAACTTCACCTTTGATAACGCTGACGCTGGCGGTCAGCTGATGAGCATCGCTACCAAAGGCGGCGACGGCAAGTTCAACGCGACTGCTACCCCACTGGATGCAGGTCCGCTGGTTGCTACCGGCGCTATCTCGTTGAACTCCAGCTCGAGCTACTCGCTGACTGGTACCGGTGGTGGTGTTGCTGGCTTGTTCGCTGCAACCGGTACCAACGCAGTCAACTCGGCTAAAGTCGTTGTCAGCAACACTGACGTGACCACCGCTGCCAACGCTCAGAGCGCTGTTGACGTGCTGACCCAGGCACTGTCCACCATCGACTCCCAGCGTGCTGACCTCGGTGCTGTACAAAACCGTTTCGACAACACCATCGCCAACCTGCAGAGCATCTCGGACAACTCCACTTCTGCCCGTGGCGTGATCCAGGACGTTGACTTCGCTGCTGAAACCGCTCAGCTGACCAAGCAACAGACCCTGCAACAGGCTTCGACTGCGATCCTGTCCCAGGCGAACCAACTGCCATCCGCTGTACTGAAGCTGCTTCAGTAATAACGGCGCTTGGTAACTGACGGAAGGGCGCGTTTACGTGCCCTTTTGTCTTTTGTCTAATGAGGTGATTGGTCATGGACATGAGCGTCAAACTGAACCTGTCTTACCCTGCGGCAGCGCCACAGAATGCACCTGCTCCTGTCAGTGCCGATCCGCAGAAGCCCAAGGTGGACGCCGTTGCTGGCGCGAAAGATGCCCAGCAGCCATCGAGCCACACCGACTTGAAAAAAGCGGTCAACGACATAAACGAATTCATCCAGGCTGCCCAGCGCAAACTGGATTTTTCCATTGATGACTCCACCCACCAGGTTGTGGTCAAGGTCATTGCGACCGAAAGCGGTGAGGTCATTCGCCAGATTCCTTCGGAATTGGCCCTGAAACTCGCCCAGAGCCTTCATGACGCCAGCAGCTTGCTGTTTGACGCCAAGGTCTAAACTGGCATGAACTTTGTTGCGAAAACTGCCTAGAGCGTGATTCGTCAATAAAGCATCAGCCCCGGATTAGGAGAAAGACGATGACAGTCGTAGCAGGTCTAACGGTCAACGGCCCGGGTACGGGCATCGACGTTCAAGGTCTTGTTAAGTCGTTGGTGGGGTCGCAAACCGCACCCAAGCAAGCGCAGATCGACAGCCAGACCAAAACATCCACTGCGCAACTGACTTCGATCGGCAAGATCCAGGCGGCTCTGGACGCGTTCCGGGGCGCGTTGGACACCATGACCAAGACTGTTAACTTCAGCGGCTTGAGTTCGACGCTGTCGAACGACAAGCTCGCGACGGTCACGTTGGGCCCAGGTGCCGCCGCCGGCAACTTTACGCTGGGTGTCACCCAATTGGCCACGGCGTCAAAGGTCTCCACGGCAGTAATTCCTGGCGGGCCGACGGCCGTTGTCAATTCCGGGGTCTCGGCGACGGTGTTTACGGTCTCCCAGTCCGGCAAGAATTACAGCGTCAGTGTGCCACCGGGCGGAACCCTGCAGCAGGTGCGCGATTCGCTCAACTCGCAGTACGGCAACGCGGGCTTGAGTGCCAACATCCTGACTGACTCCAACGGTTCGCGGTTGGTGGTCACATCGTCGACGACCGGTGTCGGTAGCGACATCACCTTCAAGGGTTCCTCGGGCCTGGATACGGGTGCGACGGTTGTGGGCTCGGCGCCGCAGAACGCCATATATAACCTTGATGGCAGCCCTCAAGAGTCCAAGAGTAATACCCTGCCCGACGCAATCAGTGGTGTGAGCATTACCTTGACGGGGGTTTCGGGGACCGATGCCCCTTCGACGATCAAAGTGTCTGCGAACAGCGCAACCCTGAAGTCGGCAGTCAAGGGCTTCACAGATACCTACAGTGCGTTGGTCAAGGCTGTGAATGCCGAGACTCAGGTCACCACCAATGCCGACGGTTCCGTCACGCCAGGCCCGTTGACCGGGGACAGTTCGGTGCGCAGCATGATGGCGTCGATCCGCAACGTGATGAACTCGGTGACCGGTAGCGGCTCGTTTTCATCCCTGGCGCAGTTTGGCGTGACCACGGACCAGACAGCGGGCACCCTGAGCGTCAGTGATGTGGCGTTTGACAAGGCGGTCCTCACTAATGGCTCCGACATCAACAGCATCTTCACCGGGCCCAGCGGACTGTTGGCAAGCCTGACGAATGCCACCGCCAACTTTGCGCTGAGCAAGACCGGGGTGTTCGCCGAAAAGTCTTCGACGCTGCAGGATAACCTCAGGGATTTGACCAACCAGCAGACCGCCCTGAACACGCGTTCTGATGCCCTGACGGCCTCCCTGACCCTGAAATACAACGCCATGGACTCCCTGGTCGCGCAGCTCAAGGCTCAGGGCGACAGCGTCATGACCACGCTCAACTCGCTGAACAATCCGAAGTCCACCTGATTGGCGGATGGATAAAGCCCGCCGAAGGCGCTGAGTCAAAGCGCCAGGCGGGCTAAAGTTTTGTGTAACACCGTCGACATAATAATCAGCGTCCACCCTTTTAGCTGTCGCCTGTCACGAGGTAGAAACATGAATCCCATGAGAGCCCTTCGCCAATACCAGAAGGTCAACACCCACGCCCAGATCTCCGAAGCCAGCCCGCACCGCCTGGTGCAGTTGCTGATGGAAGGCGCACTGGATCGTATGGCGCAGGCCAAGGGTGCGATGGCTCGCGGTGATATCGCGCAGAAGGGGTTGATGCTGGGCAAGGCGGTGGACATCCTCGTCGGGTTGCGTGACGGCCTGAACCCCGAGAAGACCCCGGACCCGATTGCACTGCAGCAGTTGGATAACCTGTATGCCTTCATGACCATGCGCCTGCTGGAAGCCAACCGTCAGAATGACGCTGCGATGATCGATGAGGTCGCAGGTCTGATGATTACGCTCAAGGAAGGCTGGGATGGTATTGCCACAGAGGTACAGTAGGCCGTAAGGCCTGAGGACGATGTCATGAGCCAAGCATTGCAAAAAATCGACGAGACCCGTGAGGCGCTGTCCGAGGCGTTGGCTGAACGCAACTGGGGGGCGATCGGCGAACTGGATTTGGGCTGCCGCGCGTTGATCGATGCTGCGCTCAACGAGGATTCGGCGGATGAGGCAGCCATTCGGGCAAAACTGGAAGACTTGCTTTCGGTCTACCAGCAGTTGCTTGAGGCGACGACAGGGGAGCGACAGGCTATTTTCGAAGAGATGTCGCAGTTCAACCGAGCTAAACATGCGTCAAAGGTTTACCATATGTTCGGCTGAAGGCTCAGTTAATCCGAACACCGCGCGTCATAAATTTGACTGTGCACGATTTTTTGACTTAACTAGTGCTATTTTCAGACGTCAGAAAGCCGTAGCGCAGAAAATGCCTACAGCAATCTAGATTGCCCCAACTCGAGGGCATTAGAGTTTTACTAGGGAAGTTGCTATTGCATGTGGCGTGAAACCAAAATTCTGCTGATCGATGACGATAGCGTTCGGCGCCGCGATCTGGCGGTGATCCTGAATTTTCTTGGCGAAGAAAATCTACCCTGCGGCAGCCACGACTGGCAGCAGGCGGTCAGCTCTTTGTCGTCGAGCCGCGAAGTCATTTGTGTGCTGATCGGGACGGTAAACGCTCCTGGTGCAGTTCTGGGCTTGTTAAAGACACTGTCGACCTGGGATGAGTTCCTTCCGGTGTTGCTGATGGGCGATATTTCTTCCGTGGACCTTCCGGAAGACCAGCGCCGCCGCGTGCTTTCCACCCTCGAAATGCCCCCCAGCTACAGCAAATTGCTCGACTCCCTGCACCGTGCCCAGGTCTACCGCGAGATGTACGACCAGGCCCGCGAGCGCGGCCGTCACCGCGAACCCAACCTGTTCCGCAGCCTCGTCGGCACCAGTCGTGCGATCCAGCACGTGCGCCAGATGATGCAGCAAGTGGCCGACACCGACGCCAGTGTGCTGATCCTTGGCGAGTCGGGCACTGGCAAGGAAGTGGTCGCACGCAACCTGCACTACCATTCCAAGCGTCGTGACGGGCCGTTCGTGCCGGTCAACTGCGGGGCGATCCCGGCAGAACTGCTGGAAAGCGAACTGTTCGGCCACGAGAAGGGTGCCTTTACCGGGGCGATCACCAGCCGTGCCGGGCGTTTTGAACTGGCCAACGGCGGCACCCTGTTCCTCGACGAAATCGGCGACATGCCGCTGCCGATGCAGGTCAAGCTGCTGCGGGTATTGCAGGAGCGCACCTTCGAGCGCGTGGGCAGCAACAAGACCCAGAGCGTCGACGTACGCATCATCGCGGCCACCCACAAGAACCTCGAAAGCATGATCGAGGTCGGCAGCTTCCGCGAAGACCTGTACTACCGCCTCAACGTATTCCCGATCGAAATGGCGCCCCTGCGCGAGCGCGTCGAAGACATTCCGTTGCTGATGAACGAGCTGATCTCGCGCATGGAACACGAAAAGCGTGGTTCGATTCGCTTCAACTCGGCGGCGATCATGTCCCTGTGTCGCCACGGCTGGCCGGGCAACGTCCGCGAGTTGGCCAACCTGGTGGAGCGCATGGCGATCATGCATCCGTACGGGGTGATCGGCGTGGTCGAGCTGCCGAAGAAATTCCGCTACGTCGACGACGAAGACGAGCAATTGGTGGACAGCCTGCGCAGCGACCTGGAAGAGCGCGTGGCCATCAACGGCCACACACCGGACTTCGGCTCCACCGCCATGCTGCCGCCGGAAGGCCTGGACTTGAAGGACTACCTCGGCAGCCTCGAACAAGGCCTGATCCAGCAGGCACTCGACGACGCCAACGGTATCGTCGCCCGTGCCGCCGAGCGCCTGCGCATCCGTCGTACCACCCTGGTGGAGAAGATGCGCAAGTACGGCATGAGTCGCAAGGAAGGTGATGAACAGGCGGATGATTGACGCCTGTTTTTCAACTGACTGAAAACTAAGCCTATTTTTTTAGGCACGGGTATTGCTACAGCACTCGCAACGTTCCGTTTAACTGACGGTCAGCCAAGCGAGAGAGCATGATGCCCCACGCCGCCCAACTATCTTCGGTCCCTGACACTCAGGGGCCGGCCCCCTCCGTAGAGCAGATCAGCCGCCTCGGGCTTGAACAGGCTTTTTCCCTGTTCAACCAGATGTCGAGCCAGTTGACTGACTCCTACAGCCTGCTGGAAGCCCGGGTTTCCGAGCTTAAAGGCGAGTTGGCCGTGGTCAGTGCGCAGCGCATGGAAGAGCTGGCCGAGAAAGAGCGACTGGCCAACCGTCTGCAAAACCTCCTCGACCTGTTGCCCGGTGGCGTGATCGTCATCGACGAGCAGGGCCGTGTGCGCGAAGCCAATCCGGCGGCCTGCAACATGCTTGGCCTGCCGCTGGAAGGCGAGCTGTGGCGCGAGGTCATCACCCGCTGCTTTGCCCCGCGGGAAGACGACGGCCACGAAATCTCCCTCAAGGATGGGCGCCGCCTGTCCATCGCCACGCGTTCCCTGGATGCCGAGCCCGGCCAGTTGGTGTTGCTCAACGACCTGACTGAAACCCGGCACCTGCAAGACCAGTTGGCCCGCCATGAGCGCCTGTCGTCTTTGGGGCGAATGGTCGCTTCCCTGGCCCACCAGATTCGTACGCCATTGTCGGCCGCGCTGATTTACGCCAGTCATTTGACTGATGAGCAATTGCCCGCCGCCACCCACCAGCGTTTTGCCGGCCGCCTCAAGGAGCGCCTGCATGAACTGGAGCATCAGGTGCGCGACATGCTGGTGTTTGCCCGCGGCGAATTGCCGCTGACCGATCGCGTCACCCCGGCCGCCTTGATGCAGTCACTGCAAGCGGCGGCGGCCACTCATATCCAGGAAGCGTCAGTCCGTTGGCAGTGCGACAGCCATTACGGCGAGTTGCTGTGCAACCGCGACACCCTGGTGGGCGCGCTGCTCAACCTGATCGAAAACGCGACCCAGGCCAGCGGCCCCGGGGCGCGGCTCAAGGTGCACCTGTACAACCGTGGCGACACCCTGCGCCTGAGCATCAGCGACAGCGGCAGCGGGATTGACCCGGTGGTGCTGCAGCGCCTCGGCGAGCCTTTTTTTACCACCAAGACCAACGGGACCGGCCTGGGCCTGACCGTGGTCAAGGCAGTCGCCCGTGCACATCAGGGAGAATTGCAGCTGCATTCCCGGTTGGGTCGTGGCACGTGCGCGTTGATCACGCTGCCGCTGTTTTCATGCGCCGACAGCGCGGAGTAAAAGGTCATGGCTATCAAGGTTTTATTGGTTGAAGACGATCGCGCCCTGCGTGAAGCATTGGCTGACACGCTGTTGCTGGCGGGCCATGACTATCGGGCGGTCGGTTCTGCCGAAGAAGCCCTGGACGCGGTGGAGCAGGAGTCCTTCAGCCTGGTGGTCAGCGACGTCAACATGCCGGGCATGGACGGACACCAGTTGCTCGGCCTGTTGCGTGCGCGCCAGCCGCAACTGCCGGTGCTGCTGATGACCGCCCACGGCGCCGTGGAGCGTGCCGTCGACGCCATGCGCCAGGGCGCTGCGGATTACCTGGTGAAACCCTTCGAACCCAAAGCCTTGATCGAACTGGTCGCCCGGCATGCCCTCGGCACCCTGGGCGCTGCCGAGGGTGAAGGCCCGATTGCCTTCGAACCGGCCAGCGCGCAATTGCTGGAACTGGCGGCCCGTGTTGCCCGCAGCGATTCCACCGTGCTGATCTCCGGCGAGTCCGGTACCGGCAAGGAAGTACTGGCGCGCTACATCCACCAACAATCCCATCGTGCCAGCCAGCCGTTCATTGCGATCAACTGCGCGGCCATTCCCGACAACATGCTCGAAGCCACCTTGTTCGGCCATGAGAAGGGCTCGTTCACCGGCGCCATCGCGGCGCAGGCCGGCAAGTTCGAACAGGCTGACGGCGGCACCATCCTGCTCGACGAAATCTCCGAAATGCCCCTGGGCCTGCAAGCCAAGTTGCTGCGGGTATTGCAGGAGCGCGAAGTGGAGCGGGTGGGCGCACGCAAGCCGATCCAGCTGGACATCCGTGTGGTCGCCACCACCAACCGCGACCTGGCGGGCGAAGTGGCGGCGGGGCGCTTCCGTGAGGACCTGTTCTACCGGCTCTCGGTGTTCCCGTTGGCCTGGCGCCCGTTGCGCGAGCGCCCGGCCGACATCATCCCGCTGGCCGAGCGCCTGCTGGGCAAGCACGTCAATAAAATGAAGCATGCCCAGGCGCGCCTGTCGGCCGAGGCCCAGGCCTGTCTGATCAGTTACCCGTGGCCCGGCAACGTGCGGGAACTGGACAATGCGATCCAGCGTGCGTTGATTTTGCAGCAGGGCGGCCTGATCCAGCCCCAGGATTTCTGCCTGGCCATGGGCGCGGGCGCAGCGCCGCAGCCGAGCCTGGCTGCCGCGCCACAGGTCGAAGCCGTGCCTGCCGAATCCGCCGGCGCCCTGGGCGACGACCTGCGTCGCCGGGAATTCCAGATGATCATCGACACCCTGCGCTCCGAGCGCGGGCGCCGCAAAGAAGCCGCCGAGCGCCTGGGCATCAGCCCGCGCACCCTGCGCTACAAGCTGGCGCAGATGCGTGACGCCGGGATGGACGTGGAAGCCTATCTCTACGCCACCTGAAAATTCTCAAAGCCGACAGGGCCAGTCGCCTTTTCTTACAGAATGCCACGGAGCTGGCACCCTTGTTGCTACCACCCCTGTAATCGCTGTGTAGTGTCAAAAAATTGCGGGTCGTCGGAGAGAAAGTTCATGAGCCAAGGTGTTGAGTTCAATCGGTTGATGTTGGATATGCGGTCCATGCAAATGGATGCCATGGCTCAACCGAAATCCGCCGCGCAAGCCGTACCGGAATTGGGCCAGAGCAGCTTTGCCGACATGCTCGGCCAGGCCATCAACAAAGTCAGCGACACCCAGCAGGCATCCAATCAGTTGGCGACCGCCTTCGAGATCGGCAAGAGCGGCGTGGACCTCACCGACGTGATGGTCGCCTCGCAAAAAGCCAGCGTTTCATTCCAGGCCTTGACCCAGGTGCGCAACAAACTGGTTCAAGCCTATCAAGACATCATGCAGATGCCGGTTTAAGGACGATTTGAGTCATGGCAGAAGCACTCGTGGATAACGCACCCGCCAAGGCAGACGGCAAGCCGCCGCTGTTTGGCCTGTCGTTCCTGGAAAACCTCTCCGAGATGACCATGTTGCGTCAGGTAGGCCTGATGGTCGGCCTGGCTGCCAGCGTGGCGATTGGTTTTGCCGTGGTGCTGTGGTCCCAGCAACCGGATTACCGTCCGTTGTACGGCAGCCTGGCGGGCATGGATTCCAAGCAGATCATGGAAACCCTGGCGGCGGCAGACATCAGCTACACCGTCGAACCGAATTCCGGCGCCCTGTTGGTCAAGGCCGACGATGTGGCCCGTGCGCGGATGAAACTGGCGGCTGCCGGCGTAACCCCGTCCGACGCGAATATCGGCTTTGAAATCCTCGACAAGGACCAGGGCCTGGGGACCAGCCAGTTCATGGAAGCCACCCGCTACCGTCGCGGCCTGGAAGGCGAACTGGCGCGCACCATCTCCGCCCTGAACAACGTCAAGGGCGCCCGCGTGCACCTGGCGATTCCGAAAAGCTCGGTGTTCGTGCGTGATGAACGCAAGCCCAGCGCCTCGGTCCTGGTCGAACTCTTTGCCGGCCGCTCCCTTGAGCCTGGCCAGGTATTGGCGATCATCAACCTGGTGGCCACCAGCGTTCCTGAATTGAGCAAGTCGCAGATCACCGTAGTCGACCAGAAGGGCAACCTGCTGTCGGACCTCGCGGAAAACTCCTCGCTGACCATGGCCGGCAAGCAGTTCGACTACAGCCGCCGTATGGAAAGCATGCTGACCCAGCGGGTGCACAACATCCTGCAACCGGTGTTGGGCAATGATCGCTACAAGGCTGAAGTGTCGGCCGACGTCGACTTCAGCGCCGTCGAATCGACCTCCGAGCAGTTCAACCCGGACCAGCCGGCCCTGCGCAGTGAGCAATCGACCACCGAACAACGTACCGCCAGCAATGGCCCGCAAGGCGTGCCGGGTGCCCTGAGCAACCAGCCACCCACCCCGGCCACTGCCCCGCAAACCACCGGTGGCGCTGCCGCTACCGCAGGCGCGGTGCAGCCTGGCCAGCCGCTGCTGGACGCCAACGGCCAGCAGATCATGGACCCGGCCACCGGCCAGCCCATGCTCGCGCCGTACCCGGCCGACAAGCGCAACCAGTCCACCAAGAACTTCGAGCTTGATCGTTCGATCAGCCACACCAAGCAGCAACAGGGTCGGATCAATCGCCTGTCGGTGTCGGTGGTGGTGGATGACCAGGTCAAGGTCAATGCCGCAGACGGCGCCATCACCCGCGCCCCATGGAGCGCCGATGAATTGGCGCGCTTCACTCGCCTGGTACAGGACGCGGTGGGCTTCGATGCCAGCCGTGGCGACAGCGTCAGCGTGATCAACATGCCGTTCTCCGCCGAGCGTGGCGAAGTCATCGCCGAGGCAGCGTTCTATACTCAGCCGTGGTTCTGGGACATCGTCAAGCAAGTGCTCGGGGTGTTGTTCATCCTGTTGCTGGTGTTCGGCGTACTGCGCCCGGTGCTCAACAACATCACCGGCCACGGCAAGAAGCAACTGGCCCTGGCCGGCGGCGACGTCGAACTGGGTGGCATGGGCGGCCTCGATGGCGAACTGGCCAACGACCGCGTGAGCCTCGGTGGCCCGCAAAGCATTCTGTTACCGAGCCCGAGCGAGGGTTATGACGCTCAGTTGAACGCAATCAAGAGCCTGGTGGCCGAAGACCCGGGTCGTGTGGCCCAGGTCGTGAAAGAGTGGATTAACGCAGATGAGTGATAGCCGAGCTGCAGTAGCCAAACTCTCCCGGGTCGACAAAGCCGCCGTGCTGTTGCTGTCCCTCGGAGAAACCGACGCCGCCCAAGTGCTGCGCCACATGGGGCCCAAAGAGGTTCAGCGTGTCGGCGTGGCCATGGCGCAAATGCGCAATGTGCACCGCGAGCAAGTCGAGCAGGTGATGAGCGAGTTCGTCGAGATCGTCGGCGACCAGACCAGCCTGGGCGTCGGCTCCGACAGCTACATTCGCAAGATGCTCACCTCGGCCCTGGGCGAAGACAAGGCCAACGGCCTGATCGACCGTATCCTGCTGGGTGGCAACACCAGCGGCCTCGACAGCCTGAAGTGGATGGAACCGCGGGCCGTGGCCGATGTGATCCGCTACGAACACCCGCAAATCCAGGCGATCGTGGTGGCGTATCTCGACCCCGACCAGGCCGGTGAAGTGCTCGGCCACTTCGACCATAAGGTGCGCCTGGATATCATCCTGCGCGTCTCGTCGTTGAACACCGTGCAGCCAGCGGCCCTGAAAGAACTGAACACGATTCTCGAGAAGCAGTTCTCGGGCAATTCCAACGCTTCGCGCACCACCCTGGGCGGCATCAAGCGTGCGGCCGACATCATGAACTTCCTCGACAGCTCGGTGGAAGGCCAGTTGATGGACTCGATCCGCGAGATCGACGACAGCCTGTCGGTGCAGATCGAAGACCTCATGTTCGTGTTCAACAACCTCTCCGACGTCGACGACCGTGGCATCCAGGCGTTGCTGCGGGAAGTCTCCTCCGACGTGCTGGTGCTGGCGCTCAAGGGCTCCGACGAAGGCGTCAAGGAAAAGATCTTCAAGAACATGTCCAAGCGAGCTTCCGAACTGTTGCGCGACGACCTCGAGGCCAAGGGCCCGGTGCGCGTCAGCGACGTGGAAACTGCACAGAAGGAAATCCTCACCATTGCCCGCCGTATGGCCGAAGCCGGAGAAATCGTTCTCGGTGGGAAGGGCGGCGAAGAAATGATTTAAGGCGCCGCGCATGTCGAACAAAGATGAGACGCCCAGCGATCTGATTCGCGCACGGGACGTCGGAGGGTTCGACGTCTGGTCGCTGCCCAGTTTCGACCCGCATCGCCCGGAGCCTGAGCCGGAGCCGGTAGAAGAACCCCCGGCCGAGATGGAAGAAGTGCCGCTGGAGGAAGTCCAGCCACTGACCCTGGAAGAGCTCGAAAGCATTCGCCAGGAAGCCTACAACGAAGGTTTCTCCACCGGCGAGAAGGACGGTTTTCGCAGCACCACTCTCAAGGTCCGCCAGGAAGCCGAGGCCGCGCTGAGCGTCAAGCTGGCCAGCCTGGAAACCCTGATGGGCAGCCTGTTCGAGCCCATCGCCGAGCAGGACTCGCAGATTGAAAAAGCCATGGTCGGGCTGGTGGAGCACATCACCCGCCAGGTGATTCAGCGCGAATTGGCCCTGGACTCCACGCAAATCGAAAGCGTGATGCGCGAAGCCCTCAAGCTGCTGCCCCTGGGCGTCGGCAACGTGCGGCTGTACATCAACCCGCAGGATTTCGAACAGGTCAAAGCCCTGCGCGAGCGCCATGAAGAAACCTGGCGCATCGTCGAAGACGCTGCGCTGCTGCCCGGTGGTTGCCGGGTCGAGACCGAGCACAGCCGCATCGATGCCACGGTGGAGACGCGCATCACGCAGATCATGGCCAAGCTGTTCGATCAGTTGCACGAGCAGGCGCTGCACCCGGCAGAGCCGGACTTGAGTGTCGAGCTGGACACCCCCGATGCGCCTTGATCGCACCAGCTTCGCCAAGCGCCTGGGTGGCTATGCCGAAGTCACCGAGTTGCCCGGCCAGCCGATCCTGGAGGGCCGCCTGCTGCGCATGGTCGGCTTGACCCTGGAAGCCGAAGGCCTGCGCGCCGCCATGGGCAGCCGCTGCATGGTGATCAACGACGACAGCTACCACCCGGTGCAGGTCGAAGCCGAAGTGATGGGGTTCTCCGGCAGCAAAGTATTCCTGATGCCCGTCGGCAGCGTTGCCGGCATTGCCCCCGGCGCTCGCGTGGTGCCGCTGGCCGACACCGGCCGCCTGCCGATGGGCATGAGCATGCTCGGCCGCGTGCTGGATGGCGCCGGGCGCGCCCTCGACGGCAAGGGCGGGATGAAGGCCGAAGACTGGGTGCCGATGGACGGCCCGACCATCAACCCGCTCAAGCGCAACCCCATCAGCGTGCCGCTGGACGTGGGCATTCGCAGCATCAACGGTTTATTGACGGTGGGCCGCGGCCAGCGCCTGGGCCTCTTCGCCGGTACCGGCGTGGGTAAGTCGGTGCTGCTGGGGATGATGACGCGCTTTACCGAGGCCGACATCATCGTGGTCGGACTGATCGGCGAGCGGGGCCGCGAGGTGAAGGAATTCATCGAGCACAGCCTCGGCGAAGAAGGCCTCAAGCGTTCGGTCGTGGTGGCCTCACCGGCGGATGACGCGCCGCTGATGCGCCTGCGCGCCGCGATGTACTGCACGCGCATCGCCGAATATTTTCGCGACAAGGGCAAGAACGTCCTGCTGCTGATGGACTCCCTGACCCGTTTCGCCCAGGCCCAGCGGGAAATCGCCCTGGCCATCGGCGAGCCGCCGGCCACCAAGGGCTATCCGCCGTCAGTGTTCGCCAAGCTGCCCAAGCTGGTGGAGCGTGCCGGTAACGCCGAAGCCGGTGGTGGTTCGATCACTGCGTTCTACACCGTACTCTCCGAGGGCGATGACCAGCAGGACCCGATTGCCGACTCGGCGCGGGGCGTGCTCGACGGGCACATCGTGCTGTCCCGGCGCCTGGCCGAAGAAGGGCACTACCCGGCCATCGACATCGAAGCCTCCATCAGCCGGGTGATGCCGTCGGTGGTCACCCCGGAGCACATGATGCGCGCGCAGCAGTTCAAGCAACTGTGGTCGCGTTATCAACAGAGCCGCGACCTGATCAGCGTCGGCGCCTATGTGGCCGGCGGCGATCGCGAGACCGACCTGGCGATTGCCCTGCAACCGCAACTGGTGACGTACCTGCGCCAGGGCCTCAACGACAAGATCAGCATGGGTGAAAGCGAGGCACACCTGGGCACCATCTTCGCGCCGGCGCCAGGCGGATAAACCATGGCCAACACTCGCGCCGCGCGCCTTGCCCCGGTAGTGGACATGGCCGAAAAAGCTGAAAAGACCGCCGTCCAGCGCCTGGGGTACTTCCAGGGCCAGGTTCGCCTGGCGGAAAGCAAGCTGGGGGATCTGGAGCGCTTTCGCGGCGAGTATCAGCAGCAGTGGATCGAGCGTGGCAGCAAGGGCGTCTCCGGGCAGTGGCTGATGGGCTACCAGGGCTTTCTCAACCAGTTGGAAACCGCCGTCGGCCAGCAGCGCCAGAGCCTGGCCTGGCACCAGGCCAACGTCGACAAGGCCCGCGACAGCTGGCAACAGGCCTATGCCCGGGTCGAAGGCCTGCGCAAACTGGTGCAGCGCTACATCGACGAAGCCCGTGCACTGGAAGACAAGCGCGAGCAGAAATTGCTGGATGAATTGTCCCAGCGTCTTCCCCGCCAAAACCCCTATTAACCACGCCCTCGCCGCCACATGGATTTGCCCACTTCCCCATCACCTGCTACACCTTGTTGCACATTGCCAATGACAAGGAAGCAGTCGTATGTCAGTCGAATCAGAAGTGTCCCTGGACGGGACGAAGTTGACGATCACCGTCAGGGGGCGATTCGATTTCGGTAGCCACCAGGCCTTTCGTGATGCCTACGAGCGGTTCTACAAGGTGCCCGAGATCTACGTGGTGGACTTGAAGGAAACCACCTACATGGACAGCTCGGCCCTGGGCATGCTCCTGCTGTTGCGTGACCATGCCGGAGGCGACAATGCCGAAGTGCAGGTGATCAACGCCAACTCCGATGTGCGCAAGATCCTGGCCATTTCCAACTTCGACAAACTGTTCGACCTCACTTGAGCGTCCTGGCCCCGGTCCTCGAGGCGCTGACGGTGTTGATCGCCGAAGACAGCGCCGCCGACCTGTTGTTGCTGTCGACCATCGTGCGCCGCCAAGGCCACCAGGTGCTGACCGCCAGCAACGGCCAGGAAGCGGTCGATGTGTTTACCCGTGAACGGCCGCAGTTGGTGTTGATGGACGCCCTGATGCCGGTGATGGACGGCTTCGAGGCGGCCCGCCAGATCAAGCAGCGGGCGGGGGAGGCGCTGGTGCCGATCATCTTCCTCACCTCCCTGCGCGAGAGCGAAGCCCTGGCCCAGTGCCTGGATGCCGGGGGTGACGACTTCCTGGCCAAACCCTATAGCCAGGTGATCCTGGCGGCAAAGATCAATGCCATGGATCGCCTGCGTCGCTTGCAGGCCACGGTGTTGCAGCAACGCGACCTGATCGCCCGGCACCACGACTACCTGCTGCAGGAGCAGCGAGTGGCCAAGGCGGTGTTCGACAAGGTGGCCCACTCGGGCTGCATCAACGCCGCGCCGAATATTCGTTATGTGCAGTCGCCCTACGCGCTGTTCAACGGCGATTTGCTGCTGGCCGCGTACACGCCGTCGGGCGATATGCATGTGCTGCTGGGGGACTTTACCGGCCACGGTTTACCGGCGGCGGTCGGCGCCATGCCCCTGGCGGAAGTGTTCTACGGCATGACTGCCAAGGGCTACGGATTGGCGCAAACCCTGCGGGAGATGAACGCCAAGCTCAAGCGCATCCTGCCGGTGGACATGTTCTGTTGTGCCACCTTGCTGTGCCTCAGCGCCCAGCGACGGGTGGTGGAAGTGTGGAATGGCGGCATGCCCGACGGCTACGTGCATGACGTCACCACCGGCAAGCGCACGCCGCTGGTGTCGCGGCATTTGCCATTGGGCGTGCTGGCGGCCGAGGCGTTTGATGACCGCACTGAAGTCTGGCCGATGGCGCTGGGTGACCGGGTGTTTTTGCTGTCGGATGGTGTGCTGGATACCGCCGATGCCCATGAACAGTTGTTTGGCGCCGAGCGGTTGCAGCAGGTGTTTGCGGCCAATCGCGAGCCGGACCGGTTGTTCGAGGAGATCGAACAGGCCCTGGCGGGTTTTCGCGGTGAGGTGCGCGATGACATCAGCATGGTGGAGATCAGCCTGCAGGCGGATGAGCCGTTGCGTTCGTCGTCGGTGGTGTATTCCGACAGTGGGCAGTCGTCGCCGCTGGATTGGTCGGTAAGTTTTGAGTTTCGTGCCGAGACGCTCAAGTCCTACAACCCTTTGCCGTATTTGTTGCAGTTGCTGTTGGAGATTCATGGGCTGCGGGAGCAGAGCGGGGCGTTGTACAGCGTGATGGCAGAGTTGTATTCCAATGCGCTTGAACATGGTGTGCTGGGGCTGGATTCGCGGCTCAAGCGGGATGCGCAGGGGTTTGCTGCGTATTACCGCGAGCGTAATGAGCGGCTGGCGCGGTTGGATAGCGGGTATGTGCGGGTGCACCTGGATGTGGTGCCGACCGGGGAGGGGGGGTGTCTGACGCTGCGGATCGAGGACAGTGGGGCCGGGTTTGATGTGGATAAGGTGCTGGCCAGGCCGCTGGATGTTGACCGTCTGTCTGGTAGGGGGTTGAGCCTGGTGCGCCAGTTGAGCAGCGATGTAGGCTGGTCTGACGGCGGGCGGTGTGTGTGCGTGGAGTTTTCATGGAAGGCTCTGGCATAATCCGCCGATTCTTGATCAAGGAGCGAACAAGTGGCAGAGATTCATCTGGACCCCGATGTGCTGACTGGCTTGCAGGAGGTCATGGAGGGCGAGTATCCGAAGCTGCTCGACACTTTTCTCGATGACTCGCAAAAGCGGGTAGAGGCGTTGCGCCGGGCTCGGGATGATGCCAAGGCGCTTGGGCGGATTGCGCATAGCTTCAAGGGGAGTAGCGGTAATCTTGGGGCGGTGCGGTTGGCTGAGCTTTGTCAGTTGCTCGAGGATAAGTCCGCCAAGCCTGTGGTTGCGGATTTGGCGCAGTTGGTGGATGAGATTGACCATGAATTCGCGCTGGTGCGGCCGTTGTATGAGCATGAGCGGGGGCGGTTTCAGCTCTGACGCTTTTGGTGTGTATATCCGTTTCTTCGGTAACGGCGGCTTATGGTTTCGCTCTTGCAGCGAGTCACTTTGCAAAAGCGGCACAGTAACCAAAGCGCTCTGCCCCATCAAAAACCAGAGCGAAAGC